>CATKXE010000061.1 GCA_949840465.1 uncultured Lachnospiraceae bacterium
GGCAGCAGCGCAGCAGGCAGCACAGGAAGAAGCAGCGCGTCAGGCAGCGGCAGAGCAGGCGGCGGTTGTACAGCAAACGGCATCTCAGGCGACAGCGCAGCAACCGGCAGTTGCGGCCACGTCTAATGAGCAGGCACTTCTTGCCGCGATTATCTTCTGCGAAGCCGGAAACCAGCCTTATGAAGGACAGGTTGCTGTCGGTGCAGTGATTATGAACCGGGTACGCAGCAGCGTGTATCCGAACAGTATCGCGGAGGTGATCTATCAGTCCGGGCAGTTTGGCCCTGCAATGACTGGGTGGCTGGATTCTGTGCTTGCAAGCGGAAGCTATACATCTACAGCCATGCAGGCGGCGGCAGACGCTCTGGCAGGAAGCAATCCAATTGGGGACTGCCTGTATTTTGGATGTGGGAACTATGGGATTCAGATAGGAGATCATTTCTTCCATTAAGCGCTTTCACAAAATAACTCTGCATTTTGGCTGCGGGATTAAAATGAAGTTAAAAAAGCATTTCATGGCCGTTCCTGAGAATAAGATGAGGCAGCCATTCATAGCTGGCTGCTAAAAAGACTGATACATAGGATAACGCAAACCGTCTCTGTAGATTTCAGAGGCGGTTTTTTGTTATAAATATCCAAATCTTTAAAAAATCTTAAATATTTTTTTGTGGAGATATGGAGTATTCCGTTATATAATAGGAACAGAGCCGGTTTTGCTGGTGAGAAGGAAGGAGGGACGAGATTGGACAAGGTGATCGAGGTGAAAAACCTGTATAAACTGTACCGTGTCGGCGATTCTGTCGTGCGGGCGCTCAACGGCGTAAGCTTTGAAGTATATCCTGGTGAGTTCTGTGCGATTGTGGGAACGTCTGGTTCCGGGAAATCTACACTTCTCAACATGCTGGCGGGCTTGGAGAAGCCGACAAAGGGAGAGATCGTTGTTATTGGCAGGCACATGGAAAATTTGAATGAGGACGGACTCGTAAAATTCCGCAGGGAGAACGTGGGATTCATTTTTCAATACTTTCATCTGATAGGGACGATGAATGCGGTGGAAAATGTTGCCCTGCCCCTGAACTTTCGGGGGGAAGCGAAAAGTTCACGCCTGAAAAAAGCGGACAGGATGTTGGAATTAGTGAATCTGAAAAAGCATAAGAAGCATATGCCGAACCAGATGTCCGGCGGTCAGCAGCAGCGCGTGGGAGTGGCAAGGGCATTGGTCGTAGACCCAAAGATTATTTTTGCGGACGAGCCCACTGGGAATCTGGATTCCCACACATCTGAGGATGTGATGAGGCTTATGCAGAAAGTGGTGCGGGAACAGAAAAAGACGTTGGTCATGGTCACCCATGACAACCATCTGGCATCTTATGCGGACAGAGTCTTCCATATTATAGATGGGCAGATTGTAAAGATTGAGGATAACAGGAGAAAGTGAGGAACAGGATTCATGAAACAATGGAAAAAATGGGCAGGAATTTTCTTAAGCCTGTCACTGGCAGCAGCCTGCATGCCTGCAAGGAGCGTATTTGCGGCAAATCTTGGAGCAGATCAGGCAGAGGCTCAGGCAGCGGAGATCAAACTGGGCGGTTCGGACAATGGCGACGTGTATCAGGGGGGCGGAGTCGCGCCGGACGACGCGCAGGTGGCAGCCCGACCGAATTTCGAGGTTTATATAGGAACCGGACAGGGGATCCCGCAGTATCAGGCAGGACAGAAGGTAGAGCGGATGTCAATCCGCGTGGTCAATAAAGGGAATACAGATTTGCAGGAGGTCACGATCGTCCCCTACCTTTCGGATGCCGCGGACTGGCCCTTTGAGTTGGAGGGAATCAGCCACGGATATAATCTGAGGGAAATCAAAAAAGGCAGGCATGTGGATGCTGTGTGGGAGAATCTCCGGATCAGGGAAGACGTGGAGACAAAAAACTACAAGCTGATGTTCGGTATTTCCTACATAGACGGTTCAGATAAGTATGTGTGTGACAAAACGGTTGAAGTGAAAGCCATAGGAAAGCCAGACAACGAACCCCAGAATCCCAATGACGGAGTGTCCAATAACCCGGCTGACGTGCAGAATCCAGATGTGCAAGGCTCTGTGGATATGGGCGGGGTTTACAGTAGTGGTATGTCCGGAGGCGGAGATTCAGGAAATAAGAGTGTCCCGCGTGTGATTGTGACGGGATTCAATACGGATCCGGGCGCAGTAAGCGCGGGCGCCGATTTCCGCCTGATTGTCCATGTGAAAAATACATCCGCAACCACGGCAGTATCCAATATGTTGTTTGACTTTCAGGCGCCGGCCTCCGGTTCGGATGCCGCGGCAGAGGCGCCGGCGTTCCTGCCGTCTTCAGGCGCCAGCTCCGTATATCTGGACTGCATTCCGGCAGGAGAGACGCGGGATGTCGCCATTGATTTGAATGCAAGGGCGGATCTGATACAAAAGCCATACAGCATTGATATGTCGATCAAATACGAGGACGGGGGCGCCTCACAGTTCGAGGGGAGTTCCAGTCTGGCCATTCCGGTGCGGCAGGCAGCCAGATTTGAGTTCAGCGACATTGAGCTGTCCCCGGCCAGTATCGAGGTGGGGCAGGAGGCAAACCTGATGTGCAGTCTTTACAATACCGGCCGTGTAAAGCTTTATAATGTGAAGGCAAAATTTATGGGAGACGGCATCAGTGCAAGGGATGTGTTTGTAGGAAACCTGGATTCCGGCGCCACAGGTTCCATTGATGCAATGCTCACAGGGGAATCGGAAATATCCGGGACAAAGAGTAAAATGGTGATAACCTATGAGGATGAGTCCGGGAATGTGTCTTCTACGGAAAAGGAATTTCAGCTGGATGTGACTCCTGTCATGGAGATGGAACCGATGGATATGGAGGCAATGGGAGGGATGACTGAGGATGAGAAAGGATTCCCTGTGATTCCGGCGGCAATCGCCGCAGCGATCATACTGGCTGTGGTCCTGACTATAGTTTTGCTCCGCAGGAGAAAGAAAAAACGGGCATTGGCAGAAGAGGAGGATTTGGCAGATGAGGTGGATCGATTTACTGAGGATGAGTAGCGGAAACCTCAAAAGGAGAAAGCTTAGGACTTTTCTGACAATTCTTGGAGTGGTTATCGGTACGGCGTCCATTGTGGTTATGATCTCTCTGGGGCTTGGGCTGCAGCAGTCCATGTACCGGCAGATCGAGCAGTCCGGCGGCATGACCGCGATCACGGTGACCGGGCAGGAAGCCGGAAGTATGATGTATTATTTTTCTGATGGCTCTGAACAGGGAGAAGCTACAAAATATGTCACGGATGAGACGATCGAAGAACTGGAAAAGCTGGAGCATATAAAGAGTGTTACGCCCTCCCTGACGATGAGTTCTATTTTGCTGAGCGGAAAATATTACGGCAATATCCAATTAGTGGGACTGACTCCCGAAGAGCTGGAGAGGCAGAATATGAAGCTGGTAGAGGGGAGCGCCCTACCGGAGAGCAATGCGGCCAATCTGGATCTGGTGATTGGAAATTTTGTACCCATGGATTTTTACGAAAAAGGGACGAATCGGGGGTATTGGGAGACGCAGGAGCTTCCGGATATTGATTTTATGAAAGATCCTATGTTCCTTATATTGGATTCGAATGCATATTATAATTCACAGCAGAGCACCGGGGGCAACAGCTTTGGTTCTGAGGGCGAGGCGCCCAATACACCGGCCAAGCCGCCGAAAAAGTATGTTGTGCGGGCCAGCGGGATGATGGATGGGGGCATGGAGACCTATAACACGGGCTCCTACAATGTATACTGCGATATATGGACTTTAAAGGCCATGCTGCAGAAGGAGTACAGCGGAAAGGCGATCCCCGGGCAGCCTACCACACAAAGCGGCAAGCCGTATCGTTTTTTTGCCTATACCAATGCAATGGTGCAGGCAGACGATATCGACAATGTAAAAGAATTATCCGCCGCGATTCAGGATATGGGCTATCGGGTCAGCACCAATGCGGAATATCTCCAGAGCGCCCAGAAGGAATTCGCTATGGTAGAAGCCGTATTGGGCGGGATTGGCGCAGTATCCCTCTTTGTAGCTGCCATTGGTATTGCCAATACAATGATGATGTCAATCTATGAAAGGACGAAGGAGATCGGGGTCATTAAAGTGCTGGGATGCAGCCTTCGCAATATCAAGCAGATGTTTCTTATGGAAGCGGCGTTTATCGGATTTTTCGGGGGCGTGCTGGGCAATCTTTTAAGCTTCCTTCTGTCCTTCGGAATCAATGTCGCAACCGGGCACGGCGGCGCGATGGGGTTGGACAGTGATATTTCTTACATCCCTGTATGGCTTGTGATGGCATCCATGGGATTTGCGGTGCTGGTGGGGATGATAGCCGGATATTTCCCGGCGCTTAGGGCCATGAGGCTGAGTCCTCTTGCGGCCATACGCAATGAATGAGGCTGACGCCGTTTTTAGGCTTTCAGAGATCGTTTAGGGAACTGTAGAGAGGGTTTCTCTATAGTTCCCTGTATTTGTGCGCAGCATTTTGGGGTTTGAAACAGATCATTCTTCAATGATTTGGATTTCCAGATAGTCAAAATCAATAGAATCTACGAAATTATCCTGATAAAAGCGTGCCTTGCTATGGCGCTTAAATTCTGCCACGGTGGAATCGAGCCAGATGGGTTTGCTTAAATCAAATTCATAACAGATGGCATCTAATGCATTGAATATTTTATGCGTGCGTGTATCGTCGGTCTCATCACAGATTACAGTGTCGCGGACCAGACGGTTATTTTTCCATTCTTTTCCCCATAAACGGAACATATTTCAAAATCTCCTTAAAAGTGGATTCCGGAAATGCGCCTATCCGGTGAATAACAGTATAACATTGACCGCCGGAAAATAAAAGAAAAATAAAAGATAGAAAAAATAATGACAAAACAGTGAAAACGTGTTATGCTTTATGCAATTTAGCGATGTAAAGCGATGATATATTCAACAGGCAGGTAATTTGCTGCATAAATTGCTTGCATAAGTTACAGGAGAGTAAAGATGAAGAGCATTCTGGACAGAATTTTTGTGGACGGTTTAGGCGGGATGGCGCAGGGATTGTTCGCCACATTGATCATTGGGACAATCATACAGCAGATCGGGACATTTGCCGGAGGGGACGCAGGCAATCTGATCTATCTCACGGGAAAAATGGCATCGGCAATGACCGGGGCAGGAATCGGCGTAGGGGTTGCGAGAAAATTTGAGGCGGATCATCTGGTCGTGGTCTCGGCGGCAACAGTTGGCATGATCGGGGCCTTTGCAAGCAAGCTGTTGGCAGGGGAAGTACTGCAGTCAGGCGGCGCTATGGTATTTTCGGGACCTGGGGAGCCTTTGGGCGCTTTCGTCGCAGCTTATGTGTCGATCGAAGTGGGGATATTGATCAGTGGGAAGACAAAACTGGATATTCTGGTGACTCCTCTGGCCTGTATTGGATTGGGCGCTGTCGTAGGAATCTTTGTGGGTCCTCCCATTTCCCGGTTCATGACGTGGCTGGGGGCTTTGATCAACTGGGGTACAGAACAGCAGCCGTTCCTTATGGGAATCGTGGTTTCTGTATTGATGGGGATGATCCTTACCCTTCCGATCAGTTCGGCGGCGCTGGGCGTGATCCTGAACCTGTCAGGTCTGGCAGCCGGTGCGGCTACCGTAGGGTGTTGCTGCAATATGGTGGGATTTGCCGTGGCAAGTTTCCGTGAGAATCGTTTCAGCGGATTGCTCGCTCAGGGGATCGGAACCTCTATGCTGCAGGTTCCCAACATTGTGAGGAGGCCGCTGATCTGGCTTCCGGCGATTGTTTCCAGTGCGGTTTTAGGACCTGTGGGAACGATGCTGTTACATATGTCTAACAATGCTACCGGCTCCGGTATGGGAACTGCCGGTCTTGTGGGGCCGTTGATGACATGGCAGGTCATGACCCAGACAGAGGAGCCCATGGTGGTGCTGGTCAAGATTATCGCGATTCAGATCTTGCTGCCGGCTGTTTTGACGTTAGGGGTCTCGGAATTTATGCGCAAAAAGAACTGGATCCGATATGGAGATATGGAACTGGAATTATAGCGGCGGCTAACCCGGATCAGAGCAGGAGGTCAGGTTCGCGGCCGGTCAGGAACTGTGACTCTGGATTAGGGCAATCCTATGACAGTTGGAAATTATGTTGAACAGATTGCCTATACATGGTATGATAAGGATACAATATCGGACGGAGTCCGCCAGCCCGTACAGGCATGTAGCGCGGTGTGCCCTTTGGGTATATCTTGTGGGACAAGGTTCATTTACTTTGCGTCAAATATGTAATGGAAGTGCCCTGTTACAAACAGGGATTTCCCAGTGAAAAGGAGGAGGTGGCAGGACTGAAAAGAGAACAGCAGCAGATGCAGGACGCCATCAGGAATTACGAAGATGTAGACAGTTGGAAGACCGTGGTTTTCCTGTATAATGCGGCATTAAAAGAAGTTGGGACGAAGCTTGAGATCTTGAATGATGAGTTCCAGCATGTACATAAATATAATCCGATCGAGCATATTAAGACTCGTATCAAGACACCGGAAAGTATTGTAAAAAAGCTAAAGCGCTACGGCAGGGAGACTTCTATCGTAAATATGGTAAAGTACATTAATGACATTGCAGGCGTACGTCTGATCTGTTCGTTTACATCAGATATTTACCGGCTGGCGGAGATGATCGGGAATCAGAGTGATCTGAAAGTATTGTCAATCAAGGACTATCTCAGAAATCCAAAGGAAAGCGGATACAGGAGTTATCATATGCTTGTATCTGTGCCGATCTTTTTATCAGACAGCGTGGTGGATACAAAGGTAGAGATTCAGATTCGGACGATTGCCATGGATTTTTGGGCAAGCCTGGAGCATAAGATCTATTATAAATTTGAAGGAAATGCTCCGGAATATATTAGTCTGGAATTACAGGAATGTGCGCAGATGGTATCTGAACTGGATGATAAGATGCTTTTGCTCAATGAGGCGATCCAGGCGTGTCTGGAGAATGATATATAAGATAGATCTTATGTGGATTGAGATGGATTATGATATCTGGCATTTACAAGAGGGGCATTCAACGCCCCTCTTTTTTGGATGCAAAGCACTCGGTATACGAAAGCGTCCATCGCTTTTGTAATAACTTTGTATGTGAAAAATGCTCAATAAAAGGGAGGATGCCGGGTGATTGATGGCTCAATCCCCGGCATGTATTATGAAAAAGTTTATTCAAGTAATCTGCTGATGTCTCTGTCAGTTATCAAATGTGTTCTTCATTTGATAAATTTAGTATACTCAGGAGAAATGAAGAAAACGTGATGATTAAATGAAGGTTTTTTAAATGATAAATGAACAATTTGTGAACTGGAAACTTCTCAGTGTCTCTTCTGTTTTTTTCGAAAAATGTAAGAAAAATTAATAAAGCAGGCACTTGGAAAGTCAGGAAGATTATGCTATTCTAAATGAGAAACGTTTAGTAGGTATAATATTTAAAGCGGGCTGGAGAGACAGAATCCATCTGCGGGAAGGATACGATATGACAAAAAGTGAATTCCTGGCACAGTTGAAGACGGCGCTGCAGGGAAATGTAAGCAGCCGGACAGTGCAGGAGAATATGGAGTTTTATGACCAATATATAATAGAAGAAACAGCAAAGGGAAAAAGTGAACAGGAAGTACTCTCGGCGCTCGGGGATCCATGGATTCTTGCACGGACGATTACGGATGCGAATGACGGGACGGATCAGGAGACTGTATATGAATCGGAAGGAAGCGCCTATTATTCTGGCCGTGAGGGCGGGGAAAGAGGGCGCCAGCCGGGAGTGCATGTATTTGGTCTGGATACATGGTGGAAGAAGTTATTGTTGATTCTGGCTGTAGTTATGGTGGTTCTGTTGATATTTTCAATTATCAGCGGGTTGGTAAGCCTTTTTGCACCGATTATTATACCGGTATTGATCGTGATGTTCGTGGTGCGTTTGTTCGGAGGACGGCGATCGTGAGCAGGCGGCAGGAAGAATCAATTCAGAGGGATAAAAATTTTCTGTCAGTGATATTTTGAACCATTATATAAAGGAGCCTGAGGTACAGGCTCCTTTTTGTTCACCGGTATAAAAAATGTGTCGGCTTGCCGCCGGGGCTTTGGTTTCAAGACAGTAAAAGACCGATGGGGGAGCCATCGGTCTTTTGAGGGGAGTATAAATAATTAATAAGGGGTTGTAGAAAGTATTCTTTCTACGAATATTAGTATAATATATGAAACTGGAAAATGCAAGCAAAAATAGCAAAATATTTATAAAAATAGTAAGAAAATGGAAAGAGAACATAAAATTCATCTGTAATGTATAAAAAAAGGAAAGAGAGAGACAATATGAGTGTACCAAATAATTTCAGGAGGAAATACTCATGGCAAAAAATAATAACACAAATTCAAACAGCAACACATTTTCATCTTATGCAGATGAAAACAACAAAAACTCAAACAAGAATGCTCAGAACAAAAACAGCTCTAATGCACAGAGCAAGAACAGCTCCAACACACAGAGCAAGAACAGCAATATGAGTAACAGCCAGAACAGGAATGCATTCGACGAGACAGACAACTACTAGTATCTGATATAAATTAGGGACGCGGTAAAGTTCAGCTTTACTACGTCCCTGATTTATAGTAAGATAAACATGTATGTTGCATGAAGGAGGTATTCATGGAAAGGATAGAGTTGATTGCGCCTTGCCATTTCGGTTTGGAATCCGTACTAAAGAGGGAGATTTACGATCTTGGATATGAGATCGTAAAGGTGGAAGACGGCAGGGTGACGTTTGAGGGCGATATGGAGGCTGTCTGCAGGGCGAATATTTTTTTGAGGACAGCAGAGAGGATTTTGTTAAAAGCAGGAGAATTTCAGGCAGTTACATTTGAGGAGCTTTTTGAAAGGACGCGGGAGATCCCATGGGAAAAGTATATTCCAAAGGATGGGAAATTCTGGGTATCCAAGGCAGCATCGGTGAAAAGCCGGCTGTTTAGCCCTTCTGACATACAGTCTATCATGAAAAAAGCAATGGTAGAGAGGATGAAGTCCTGTTATCATCAGGAATGGTTTTCGGAGGAAGGCGCTTCTTACCCGGTCCGGGTTTTTTTGATGAAGGATAGGGTTACTGTGGGAATTGACACTTCGGGCGTATCATTACATAAGAGGGGATACCGTAAGCTTGCCAGCAAAGCGCCTATTACGGAGACACTGGCAGCTGCGTTGATTATGCTGACGCCGTGGAAAAAGGACAGGATACTGGTGGATCCGTTCTGTGGGAGCGGAACGTTTCCCATAGAGGCGGCCATGATGGCGGCCAATATCGCCCCGGGAGTGAACCGGGCATTTACGGCACAGGGCTGGCCTGATCTGATTCCGCATACGCTGTGGAGAGAGACGGTGGAGGAAGCAAAGGAACTGTCAGAACCCCGGATGGAAGTCGATATTCAGGGGTATGACGCGGACGGGGACGTGATCCGAATTGCAAGGCAGAATGCACAGGATGCAGGGGTTGACCATTTGATACACCTGCAGCAGAGGCCGGTGAGTGAGCTGCGCCATCCGAAAAAATATGGTTTCATCATTACCAATCCGCCTTACGGGGAGCGGTTGGAGGAAAAGGAGACGCTGCCGTTGCTGTATCGGGAGTTTGGGGAAAGTTTTCGAAAGCTTTCGGACTGGTCTGCGTATATGATTACCGGATATGAGGATGCAGAGCGTTATTTTGGCCGGAAGGCCGATAAAAACCGTAAAATCTATAACGGCATGATCAAGACATATTTTTATCAATTTATGGGGCCAAGGCCGCCAAGGCTTCCCAGATAGGCTTTGAGGCTGTGGGAGAGCGGACGGGCCGTTTTACAGTGTTCAGTATCAGAGAAATAAAAGTTCATGAGTTTGGGTCGCAAAATGCAGATTGATGTGTTATACTATGGTCATGGATGGAATGTGGCTTTATAAAAATGCGTTAAAAACAGAAGAGGAACTGAGAAGGTAGTGTTATGGAGAGAAGAATTGTATTTGCTACGGGAAATGAAAATAAGATGGAAGAGATACGTATGATATTATCGGATCTGGGGATGCCGGTCTATTCGATGAGGGAGCTTGGGGTAAATGCGGATATTGTGGAGGACGGCATTTCCTTTGAGGAGAATGCCGAGATCAAGGTCAGGGCGGTTTCAAGGCTTTTGCCGAATGATATTGTCCTTGCAGATGATTCAGGCCTTGAGATTGATTATCTGGACAAGGCTCCGGGAATTTATTCTGCAAGATTTGCAGGAGAGGACACCTCTTATGACGTAAAAAACTGTATTTTGCTGGACAAGCTGGAGGGCGTGCCGGACAAGGACAGGACTGCGCGTTTTGTATGTGCGGTTGCCGCTGCATTTCCGGACGGCACGGTGGAGACAGTGCGCGGTACGATTGAAGGCGCCATTGCGAAAGAGATGCTCGGCGAAAACGGGTTTGGATATGATCCGATTTTCTATGTGCCGGAATACGGCTGTACCACGGCTCAGATGACTCCGAATCAGAAGAATGAACTGAGCCACCGTGGAAATGCACTTCGTGAAATGCGCCGGCTTATCGAGGCAAAGCTTGGGAAGGAAAAGGAATGAGGGTTTTAATTGTCAGCGATACGCATGGAGCCCACAGGAATTTAAACCGTGCATGGGAAGAGGCAGGACATGTAGATCTGTTTATTCATCTGGGCGACGTGGAGGGCGGAGAGGACTATATCAATGGCATGGTGACCTGTGAGAAGCATATTGTCCGGGGGAACAATGATTTTTTTTCTGAGCTTCCAAAAGAAGAGGAGTTTTGTATCGGGTCGAAAAAGGTTTTTATTACACACGGACACAATTATTATGTATCTCTTGACCCGCAGCAGGTGAAGGAAGAGGGAAGGGCGAGAAATGCAGATATTGTGATGTTCGGGCATACGCACCGGCCGTATCTGGACAGGGACGAGGATATTACGGTTTTGAATCCAGGGAGCTTGTCTTACCCGCGCCAGGAGGGGCGTAAGGGAAGCTATATGATCATGGAGCTTCGTGAAGACGGAGGGCTAGATTATTTTGAACACTATCTGAATTAGAAATAAGGATTGTACCAAGCGATGTTTGATAATGTTTCAGCTTGAAGAGGAATGTGATGAAAAAAGCGAAAATGTTAGGTTTTAAGAGATATTTGATAGACCTTTTAGTTTTTTTCCTACTGATGGTGGCAAGTATCCTGATTTCTTTTTATTATGTAAATGAGAGGGCGGAAGACAGCGCCAGAAAGACGATTCAGGATTATGTGGAAGGGCAGAAGGTGCATTTACAGTCAACGATAGACATTCAATATAAGTGCATGGAGGCTGCGGCAAGGTCTATTGGACGTCAGGATGAACTTTTATCTACAGAGAATATACAGTTGATTCAGGATTTACAGGAGATTTGTGGTTTTGAGCGGACAGCCCTTATGGATGTGGACGGGCAGAGTACATATGACAACGGTATAAAAAAGTCTGTTGCACAAAGAGAATATTTTAAGCAGGCCATGGCGGGAAACCGTACTTTGAGTGAGCCGATTCAGAGTATGGTGGATGGAGATGAGCGGGTGATACTCTGCGTCCCGGTTTATCACGGGAAAGAAATTATAGGTGTTCTGGGCGGTTCATATGATGTGGAGGGATTAAGCAGGATTCTGCTTGATGATATTTATGAGGAAAATGGCCTGTGCATGATTGCTTCCCCAGACGGTACGCTGGTGTTTGCAGATGGCAATATGCCCCTCAGTGATCCGGGAGGAGACTGGCAGCTGTTTGAGATGGATGGAGCGGCGAAGTTTTTGGAAGGTTCTTCTGATGCGATGAAGGAAGATTTTCAGGAGCAGAAGCCGGGCTGCTTTAAGATAAAAAAAGGCGATGAGAGCTGCTATCTGGTGTATGAGCCGCTGGAAATGAACGACTGGTTGATCTGCTATATTGTGCCGGTGGAAAAGGCCCAGGAGTCCTACAGTTTTATTCTGCAGTTTGAGGTGCTTGTGTCAATGGTTCTTGCTGTCGGGATTTTATTGATTTTATTTGATACCTGGCGGATCAGTTCCAAGGAAAAAAAGCGCCTGATGATTTCCGCATACACGGATGCCCTCACAGGGGTGAACAATAAGAAGCATACGGAGGAAGAGATTAACCTCTGGCTCAGGGAGGCTCCAGAGGATGCCATGCAGGTATTTTTCATGCTGGATCTGGATGACTTTAAGTCTATTAATGACGTATACGGCCATCCCATAGGCGATGAGGCGCTTCGGGAGATGGGCCGTCTCTTGAAACAGGAATTTCGCGACGAAGATATTGTGGGTCGGGTCGGCGGAGATGAATTTGCAGTCCTGATGAAAAATGTAAAGGATTCTGAGGTGATCCGTTACCGTGCGGAAAAGCTGTGTGCGCATCTGCGTGAGGTGCGGCTCAGGGAAGCAGAATCCTGCCGTTTGAAATGCAGCATCGGGATTTCCTATGCCCCAAAGGATGGCATGAGTTATATAGAATTATATGAACATGCTGACGAGGCCTTGTATAAAGCGAAAAAAGATGGGAAGAATGGTTTTGTATTCTATGTATAATCCAGTTTTTTTATGATATAAAGCATAAAGGTGTGAAACAGGGATTGTTTTCTGCCGCTGTCCAAAAAATACCGGATCCCCTTGCGAAAGGGGATCCGGTATTTCAGTCAGATGCGGATAACAGGACTTTATGAGATTGAAGGCATATAGGCAAATTATTGGAAAAGCCTTGTATTTGAAGGCTTTTCCAATAGTGGTGTTCCGCAGTATATATGCAATTTCCGATAAAGTGTGCCCCTCGTTTGCCCCCTGTTTTGGAAGAGGGAACCTGTCGGAATGATTCTTTATAATCAAATGATTTTTACGGTTTTGATTTGCTGATTATCTTTTTCCTTCAGCTTCTCAGTGACATGAAGGTATATTTCATGTGTGACCTGGCTGTTTTCGTGGCCGAGCCTTCTTGAAATGGCATCAATGGATACCCCGTTTTCCAATAATAAAGAAGCAAACGGTTCCAGTTTATCCAGATAAGAAATATCGGAGATCAGGTCGTTGTGGTATCTTCATTATTACAGTAAATCAGATATGGTAATATGCAGATCAGGAAAAATACTGGAAGTGACTGCCTGATCAAATGGTATGATAATAGGTGCAACATCCTGTTCATACCGATATACCGTTGTTCGTTCTTTAGACGGATCTACAATCCAATATTCCCGGACACCTGCATCAGAATATAAAAGCATTTTAACAGAATAGTCCCTTTTTCGGCTGGATGGGGATACAACTTCAATGATCCAGTCAGGCGCACCTTTGCAGTCCTTGTCTGTAATTTTATTTTTATCACATACAACGCTGATATCCGGTTCAACCCAGATTTTATCATCTGCATGAAGATTGACTGCGAGAGGGGCCGGATATACTTTACAGCCCCCTTTATTTTTTTTGATATATTGCCGTATTATCGCTGAAATTTCCATAACCAGTTCCTGGTGAAATGGACTGGGGGGAGCCATATTATATAGTTGACCGTCAATCAGTTCCGCGCGTTGGCCGTCAGGCAGATTCCAGTAGTCTTTTGATGTGTAAATCCGTTGCTTTGGTAATGGCATGTGGTCACGTCCTTTCTGCTATGAATAATCGAGATAAAATGAATTATGCCGCAAAAGTTGACTCAATTGGTGAAATTAACTAAGCAGATAATAATTTAAGATTACGTTCTAAGGCTCTTTCACTCCAGCGTATAGTATTTACATTATAATTTGCAAAACCATCTTCTATACCTTTTGCTACGGAGTTTGAATCGTTAAGAAAAATAATAAGCTGACTATCATTTCTTCTTTCAGGTCTTGTATCTTCCCAAGCGAAAAGAGCGTTTCCCATAGATGTTCTTGTTGGGTTATTAATTGCAAATCAGAAACTCGTACTAGACATTGAGTAAATGCATGCTTTTTTGGGGGAAATTCTTTCAAGGACGATTTTATAGTTAATTCCTTATCCTTTAGCTTGACTCCATATTGATTTAAAACGCCAATTAACTGTTGTTTTCCAGATTTCGTCATTTTAAACCCATACGATTCAAGAGTATTCAATGTAAATCCATCATCAGTAAAAAGCAACTCTAATTGATAGTAGGCTTTTCTATTACATTAAATCTATCCAGAAATAATATAGTATTTTCAACAAATTTATCGGATTCTAATTTTTCTGCAGGATAAGCAAAACGTCTTTCAAATTCTTCAATATATATGCCAATGAGAACCCATTATTTTTCTCCCATCGGGGTTTGGATGGACTTTTCCAGGGGATATATAAAGCTCAAATAATAATTTGTTATTCTTTTTGACACGAACTCCTATTTCATATTTTTTATGATTTATTCTGCCCCGATATATTAGTTATAAATATACCCTTTTTGGTATCTCCTGATAATTCAAATTCAATTTGTTCTCCCTTATCTGGAAAGTCTATGCTTTCAGAAAGAGTTTTCTTCATATATTTACAAGCGTTCAGCTTCTTCTTGTGTTATTTTATTAGTTGACATATAATCTCCAGTCCATTATAGATTCGTCTTTTCTTTTTTAGTTTCTTGTATCATAAGCGCCACATTTATATAATCGCCGGAGCGGTCATATCTTCATTGGTTCCTGTCTAAACAGGGGCTGAAATCATTTGGTCGGTTTTTGGGCATGCTTTTTGATATGTACATGCTCTAATTCCAGAGTGAGGCTGACGAAATCCAGTGACTCCCGGATTTGTACGGATGAAGGGCAGTCGTTGGTTTGGCTGCCCTTTTTTGGGTATAAAAAGGTACCATTGTCCCCTGTTTTTAAAGCAAATCAGAAATACGGATCATCAGGTCTTCATAAATACACACGGGTATTTCATCATCAAAACTGTATTGCTCTGTCTTTTCGTCGTGTTCAAAATCATAAACGCTGACAGTTCGGAGCTTTGGGTTTACTGTCCAATATTCCTTTACGCCCGCAGAACGATATTTGAAAAGTTTCATTCCGCAATCTATACGTACCGTACTGGGAGAAAGGATTTCAATTACCCAGTCAGGAGCACCGTGGCATCCTTCTTCGTCAAGTTTGGAAGGATCGCAGATAACGGTTATATCGGGTTCAAAATAATTTGTTTCATCATCATTTAAAAATACAGCAAACGGGGCGGAAAATACTTCACAGTTCCCTTTGTTTTTGCGGATATAATTATGAATTTCAGCAAATAAAATGCCAGAAATTTTCTGATGAGTCTTAGTGGGCGGGGCCATATCATAAATCTGTCCGTCGATCAGTTCTGCATGCTTCCCTTCCGGCAGTGCGTAGATATCTTCAATGGTATAAATAAGTTGTTGCGCTAAAGCCATGTAACCACTTCCTTTCTATTCATATATGCCACATGGATATAATCGCTGTGGTCATCTCATTTCATCACTGCGAGATGGGTGATGTGATTTTAATGGTTCATATAAGTCAGGCAGCCGTATTACTATAATGCACAACTGCAATCTCTGTTATGGTATTTTTCATACGGTTTATGATCTTTTCTAATTGTACCGCAACTTCATGACTATACAAAACTGGTTGGTATGTATGCAGTTATTACCAAAGTTCAGTTCCGCTATTATTTGGCGCGCATACTACGTGGATGATGCCGTTGGATGTACGGTATCCCATAACCAGACAACTGGGAAAAGGGGAATCATCAGGATAATCTTCCACAAGCTCACCATTAAGGATCGCCATCTGCACGTCTTCCATACTAATATTTCTCTGGGCAAGCCTTACAAATATATGATTTGCCCATCGTAATTTATGGGAAGAACGGAGTTGTTTAATCAAATGTAAGTCCGTTCGTACATTCTCCATAATTATTAATCACTGGCGTCGATCATACCATTTTCATCACTGCAAGATAGGGGATGAAGTATACGGTATAATTATCAATGCTTTTCATCGTTCCGTATTTATCGCGATAACACTCTATGCATTCCAGAAGATATTCCTCTGTTACATTCAGAAATTCAGCTATTTCATGTTGATTCTGGCATCCTTTTTCGTATGCTCTGATAATCCCCATCAGCCCGATCATACGGTTGTATCCGTTTAACCGTGCCTGCCGTTCCTGCTTCCGGTTCCATGAGACAGACATATCAATGATGTTGCCTACAGTGGTTTCATGATGCCCAAGCTCTTCGGCGAGAACACATGCTTTTTCTGTGGTAGTCATGTCTTTACGGATTGCGATACGGTTCCCCATTATCCGGCCATCGTTTCCAGACAGGCTTTTTTCTTTTACTATAATCCCTTTTTCATTAGCCGTTGCTAATAATTCATCATAGGTCAATAAAATCACTCCCATTCACTGTCATCATTCATAATCGCATCGTCGTGAGCCTGGTCTTCGTTGGTAGGTTCTATGTCTGTACGGGCATGGGCGGCGTTTACTTCGAGGTGAGGCTGGATGTCTATGACGGCGGCCGTTGATTCTTTTTTCAGTTCTTGGATACGTTTGGCTTCTTTCTCAAGTACTGTATCTACCATGTCTTTTCCGTGAAGGTCGAGAGAGCGGTACTTTTTAATATGTTCGCGTTCATTATGTGTAAGAATGTCTTCATAATCAGCATAGAAAGTAAAATATGTTTTGAATGCATTCCTCATATTCTCAAGAGTTATAACTTTTTTCGAGGGGAGTAGATCAGTAAAATTCTCCGTAAAAAAGCAACGTATTAATTCGTTCGCAGGAATCGAAAACTCTTTGCTTAAGGTTTCAAAAATATTTTGCAGATTTTCCCCTAAATAGTAATCCTCATCCCATCCCATAATATAAGTTGGTGAGCACTCTAAAACAGTAGCCATGTTGGAAATTACAGAGCGTTTTATATTTTCAACACGTCCATTTTCATATTTAGCAATAGCAGATTTTTGTAATCCTAATTTTTCCGCTAATTCTTCTTGAGTATATCCCATTGCTAATCGCCGTTGTTTTATTCTCTCTGCCATTTCCATAAAGTATACCTCCCTAAAGTCTGTGTGTCTTAATTTTACTATATTTTATGTAAAAATGCAAGAAATATATTAAAAAGTGTCTTGAAATTCAAAAAAGATATTGACATAAAAAGGAATTGAGTGATATAGTGTTGGTGTCTTAATTAGACACAATCATGGGAGGTGATAAATTGAATAAGAAAAAGTTGGAATCGATAATGAAGTTATATGGAGATACTGGAACTTCGCTATCAATATTTTTAGGCATCGCAAGAAGTACATTTTCTGCTAAGTTAAATGAGACTAATGGAGCAGAGTTCACACAAGGTGAAATAATAAATATAAAAAATAAGTATGAACTTAATCCAAATGAAATAGCAGAAATTTTTTTTGATGAAGAAGTGTCTAAAAAAGACACTTCTTCATCAAAAAAAAGAAGAATAACATGAACCATGAGCGCGTTTTTCAATGTCGGTCATATGTATTCTCTTTTCTGATTTGACTATATGGATACGATAAAAACAATTTTACAATACCTCAAGGAAGTTTTAAAATCAACAGAATATTTTCGATTTTTAAAATTCAGGATGTAGACAATGCGATATCCTGTGGACAAGTTGGATGGGATTATTTCAGCGTTTGCAATGTTTTATTTGAAACCGGGCAAGAAGATCGGGTAAAGGAGGTGGCGTGAGAAATGCTGAAAAGGATTTATCAGGAACTGGTAGCGATAAAACGACCTTGCATTTGCCAGACATCGTCAGAAGAGGCGGGACAAGCGCCGCATGTTTTTTATCTGCACCTGCTGCATCATGCTGGGGTACGTACTGGGAAACCTCTCGTGCCTTGTGCTGCTGGTGTGTTTTGAGGGGAAGGACGCGGCGGAGCTTATCCAGGGCACGTGGATCAACGAGGTGGGCGAGCTGACCGCCATGAATAAGCAGGAGACGAATGCCGTCAAGCAGTTCCTGAGTAAGACGGACGACATATACCGGGCATCTTATGGCCGCCATGCGGAACGCTACCTGAGGCGGTGCGTGTTCTTTGGCGCCAGCAATGAGCAGGAGTTTCTGAAGGATAAAACCGGGAACAGGAGGTTCTGGCCGGTGGATACCGGCATTTACCCGGCGGAAAAATCGATCTGGGATGACCTGCCCGGGGAAGTGGACCAGATATGGGCGGAAGCATATATGTATTGGATGCTGGGCGAGCCGCTCCATATGTCCAAAGAGGAGGAAAAACTGGCGGAAGCGGTGCAGGACAGCCACAGGGAAATGTCTGAGAAGGAAGGGCAGATCCGGGAATTCCTGGAACGGGATATTACACAGGACTGGGATTCCCTGAGCCTGGCACAGCGGAGGCAGTTCTATTCGGGCAGCCTCCAGCTTCAGGACGGGATGGGGCTTGTGGGGCGCAGGAAAATATGTGCGGCAGAGATCTGGACGGAATGCTTTAACGGGGATCTGAAATTCCTGAAGAAAGCAGACAGCCGCGAGATCAATTCCATACTCAGCGAACTGCCGGGATGGAGGCGGATAAAAACCCCAAGGAAATTCGGGATATACGGCCAGCAGAGGGGATATGAGCGGGCTACATAAAGGGATAAGGAAAGGTTGTAGTTGCTTTCGGATATGTAGTTTTTTGGAAAACTGCTTTTGTAGCCTGTAGCTGGCATGTAGCCCAGGCCTGTAGGCAGTGAAAACCTTATAAATACAGCATTCTACGCTATAAAACTACATAACTACATTCTAATAATATAAAAGTATAAATAGATAAAACAGGTAATGAACCGTATTACCTAAATAACCATTGGCAGCAGGCAGTAACTCAAAAAATATAAAACAGGTAACGGGGACATTCTTTGGAGAGAACCCCGTCACCTGAGAGTGCTTAAGGAAATACCAGCAAGTGGGAGGCGGTTGAGTTGGACAAAAAACAAGTAAGTACAGCAGCAGTCCGGAAGGAAAATGAAAAAAAGAAAGAATATCTGGAAAGCTATCTGGGGCATGTAAGAAGAATCCACCGGATTAATGAGGAAATCAGGGAGATTCGTTCCATGAAAGCATTTATGTCGGTGAAGAATGATGGGATGCCCCACGGCTCTGGACAAGGAGATTTATCTGGATATGCTGCTAAACTTGATTCATTGGAAAGGAATTTGATACAGGAACGATATAATCGGATAAAAACATATCAGGATATTGCAGCAAGGATCGAGAAACTGTCCGGCGAGAATGAGAAGGACGTGCTTTTCTACAGGTATGTAAAGGGTTTAGACTGGTGGGAGATTGCGGAGAAGGTGCGGTATTCTGAGCGTCAGGTACATAGGTTTCATGGCAAGGCTCTGGCAGATTTCCAGCTTCCTCAAAAAATAAAAGATGTCATAGAATGTCAGTAGTATCTGTGATATTATGGTATCATCGGAAAGCAAAGGAAGAGGGAACTTCCAGAACCGGCCGATACTTAACCCTTTTACACAGAGAAACGTCTTACATGGATATGTAGGGCGTTTTTTGTATACTTTTCCAAATTAATCATAAAGAATATACGTTCTATGATATATGTAAAAAGAATTACCTTACAAAAGTTATTCACATTTTGTTAATAATTGTCAGAATATGGTATATCATTTAGGAAAATTGTGGCGATCAAAAGGTGGATTTTTTTATGAAGAGTTTATAAGTGAGCGTTTTGTTGGATTGGCTTGGAATTATATAGAGAAAAATACATCTTTTGAAAAAAATAACATAGAACAGTTAAAAGAGGGTCTAAAACATTGGTACTCAGATAAAGTACGAATGACAGCTATTAACAAGTGTAATCGTTTTATAAATGAAATTAAAGAAGGAGATTATGTGGCAATTCCAAGCAAAGGAAGCGCCGAAATTGCATTATGTAGATTTGGAGAATATTTTGAAACTGATTATGATGTATTAAAGGAAATAGTGGAAATAAAAAAGATTGAAAATAAAGACGCGGAATTAGGAACCGTCAAATGTCCATATAACAAGCGGCGAAAAATAGAAGCACTTTTAAGAATTAGAGCAGAAAGATTAGGCCCGCATTTGATAAGAGCAATTTCTTCATACCATGGATAAAATAGTTACATTTGGCTTAGTAGATACCTGCAGCGCTGTAAAGGGGCGGCAGGCAAATATGGTAATCCAGAGGGGCATCCAGGAGGGTGTCCCTTTGTATTATAAAAATTCTATAGAAAGGAGTTGGTAAGGTGGCAACGAAACTGAAAAAGCTCAAGATCAGGAAAGTGGATTTTGTGGATCAGGGAGCCAACCCGGATGCCCATATCGGGATGGCGAAGAGGAAGGACAGCAGCGGAATCGGCGGTGATGCTGCCAATCTGGTACAGGACAGCGCCGGATCTTTATCCGCAATGCAGGGAAGCGTGGATGAATTCTGCAGTGCCGTAAAGAACTCCATCCGGCAATGACCCGAAGGGAAACTGGAAGAAAGGAATGATGTGAAATGACGCCATATGAAGCGGCGGCAGTACTGCGCAAAGAAGTAGGGTTTAAAAAAGAGGATACCATCCGGAAGAGGAATTCAAAAAATGGCGGCACGTCCCTTTGCCAACAGGATCCAGGAGAAGCGCTGCCAAAGGTCAGGGCTATCTTTGCAGAATAGGAGGCTCCCATGCTTTTAGTGAACACAGAAAGGACAGAATGCAACCTGGATGAACTGGGCAGGGGAACCCTGATCTACGCAAAGCACAGAAGCTGGCCAAAAGGGCAGACAGGGATCGTCACGGAAGCGTCAGGGGAGGTGCTGAGAGTGCAGTACCTCCCCAGCATCCAGAACGTACTTAACCATTTTTTTATCCCGGCAGCAGAGGTGGAGTACGGGGAATGGGAAATCCGGTATTCCAGTGACGGGCTGCTGAATGTAGCTGCATACCCTGAACCTTCCGTGGAGCCGGAAGGAAAGGAAGAAACCGGACAGCCTGCAGAGCCAGAAGAGAAGGAAGAAGTTGA
>CATKXE010000062.1 GCA_949840465.1 uncultured Lachnospiraceae bacterium
CAGACAGCCCTTTCATCTACATCCTGTTTCACCACAATTTCTCATTTCCTCCTATATTTACCTTACATCAAATCTCTGATTTCTTCCTCTGTCACACCGTTCGCATTTAACGGCTTATGCTCGCTGGCTTTGACGCGCCGCTTTTGGTAAACAGAGCCACATGTTTTCTGCTTAAATACAGGGTGTCTAACAGCGACAGGACTACATTGGGAGCAAGTCCGCACCAGATGGAGCACTAAAATAGAGCCAATCTCCCTTATGCCTTGATTTTAAAGGCTCCAACGCTATACAAAGCTGTGTTCTGTGTGCTTTTTCCGATCCTCTCGTTCCTTCCATTCCTTCCATAGCCGACCTCCGCTTTTAGAGATTCAATCTTTTTACCCAGTCTACACTCTGTGCCTTGGAAATCTCCGCATCCTCTTCTCTATTGATTTAGCTTCCCGCAATTTTTATTGATTCCCTTAATAGATTTCTTAAACTAAAATCATACAGTGTTCCAATACTTACTCGCCATCCTCCAATAAAGGCATATTAATCAATTCCTGCAATTTCTTCTGTAGTACGTTCTTATCCGGCAATTGGAGTTGATACTCCGCAACCATCATCGGAGACATTGTTCTGCTCATAGCGTACTCAACCACTTCATCATCTTTAGATGCACATAATACCATTCCGACACTTGGATTTTCATTTTCCTTTTTCTTCTGACGATCAAGGGCCTCCAAGTAGAAATCCATTTTCGATATATATTCTGGCTTAAATTTACCCACTTTAAGTTCGAATGCCACAAGGCACTGCAATCCCCGATGAAAGAAAAGCAGATCAATCTTGTAATCTTCACCACCAACCTGAACTCTGAATTCTTCATCAATGAACGTAAAATCCCTGCCGACTTCCAGAATAAAATCTTTCATATTCCTGATCAAACCTTTTCTTAAATCAGGTTCCTTGAAGCTAGATGGCAAATCCAGGAATTCTATCACATAAGAATCCAGAAACGGATTTTCTTTCAATCCCTTAATCGGCTCAGGCAGCATTTTTTCCTTAGACAGCATATATCGTTCATAATATCCACTGTCTATCTGGCGGGACAATTCCCGTGCCGAATAATTTTCTTTTATACAGAGAGTTATATAAAAATGACGTTCTTCAGGTGTTTTTCCCTTTGAAATGATAGCCAGATGATTGGACCAGCTTATTTGTGACAACAGTGTTGTCACAAATTCATCACCTGCATAAGTTTCATAAAATTTCTTCATGCGATACAGGCCTCGCCTGTTAAATCCCTTAATCCCAGGAAATGCATTTTGGATTTCTTCTGCCACTGTATCTATATAAGCATCCCCGAATGATGTTTTCATGGATTCTGTACTCAGGTATTCTCCTACTTTCCAGTACATCTGAATCAGCTCTTCATTTACTTTTTTGAGAGCATTCTGCCTTGATTGACTGATAATCTGAATAAGGTTATCTATCGCTGATATATCATTTTTCACAAAAAACCACCACCTTTCAAGCTTGTGTCAACACTGTTGTCACAAATCACATTTACTCTTTTACCAGAATCCCAAAAATTTCTCCCATCTCTGAACTTTGTTTACTATATCCCAGTTTTTATAATCTCCCTCTTTTTCACAAACATACAAATCGCTTTTTTAGGATTACTCAACATTTCATCCGGAAAAACATTACCCTTTGTCATGTTAAATTCACGTACTACTGTAAATACGTTATCTCTTGTTTTAGGCCAGATACATTTCGTTTCATTGATAATTTGAGACGCATGGTTTACAATTTCTTTTTCGTAAGTTACAGCAGCCCCTTTTATACCTTGTTCTTGAAGAAATGACTCTATCGCCTTTTTTCCTATTTCTGTCCCATAATAGCCATGTACCTCAATAGTACAAGTATTCTTTTTAATGATATCTTCAATCATTATCTCCGTAAGCTGCTCTGGTGCTTTGGATAAAACATCCCAGCAATTAGCAGGATCACTCTTTTTAAGATAATATTTTTGGCATCTTGCTTTTGCACTTTCTACACGTTTTCTTTCTATTTTCTCCTCGTTTGACATATCGATATTCAAATAGGCCTTCAACATTGTTATGGTTGCACTACCAACCTCAAAATTATCACAGAGAAACACGATACTTTTGATGCATTTATCATTGTGATAATATCCATCTTTTCGGATTTCTAATTCATCATCATACAAATCATTTGATTCACGAACTCCTTTTAGTTTCAGATATTTTTCGTATATACTTGTAAGTACACTGTCACTTTTTCTACTGTCTTTTGGAACATATAATGTATTCACATCTTTGCGCATAAATTTCTTATCTTTGGCAATATCTTTAAATTCCAGTTTTTGATGATGCATAAAAACCCGCAGATAACTGCTGATATTATCCTCATTGATTCCTGCCCAAAGTAAATTATGTAGAAGACGATAATATACCTGAGAATCAAAATCACAGAAAACATCCTTCCCTACTTCACATAGCGCTTCTTCCTGCATGCACATCATAGAAAACATTTCATTGTATTGTGTCTGACCTATTTTAAAAACTGTTTCCAGCGTCAACTGATTCTTTTCCTGAATTCTTTCAATAGCCGATAACATTTTCAAAAGAGGTTGCTCATAAACTACCCCTTTCTGTTTTTTGCTGTCATATAAAAAATAATATTCCTCTCCACTTCCCCACACATTTTCAAACAGCCCCTCTGGGTCTTCCACACTTTCCAGATTTACAGTCAATGTAGTCTGCCCTGTATCTTGACTGAATTTTTTTCCACAGATGTCATAAGTTAAATCTGTACCTAAAAACAAATCCCCTTCATCATCTTCCTGCACTTTTCCATGCAGGACATACACTTTGTCCGGATTTTCACATCCTATCATCAGGTATATCCAATCCATTTTACTTTTTAACGGATAAAAATCCAGTGCATCTATTTCATGATCTTCAATATTCTTTTCCCCGGAGTTCTTCCGCTTACTTGAACTTCTAATACAATAGTCATTTTCCTTCTGCCATTGCTCTGTAATAAATGTCAATGCTTCAATGGAATCTTTACAATTCTCTGCCCAATTCTTCAGCAATTGACTCTGAAACCACTCGCCATCCACAAGCTTCTCCAATTGCAATGCATCAATACCAGTATTCTCTTTCTGTAAAAGCAAAACAGCGAGTCCAAATGAAACTCTATTCATGACACATTTTTGGCTAACCTTAAGAGCTGAACTCCTATATCGAAGCAATGCGTCAAGAAAATGCTCTCTATCATAACATTTACCATTTTTGTCTTTCAAATGTCCTTTTACTATTGCAGCATCATTACAACAAAAAGGGTTGATTGGCTGAAAAGATCCATCTATCCTTTTAACAAGAGAATGTTCAAATAAAATGTTATATATTTCCCTATCAAAAACCATTCTTAAAAAGGTTTCACGTCCTGCTTCGTTTTCTAGTAATTTTGAATAGTCTGTTAACAAATCATTTTTATCTAAATCAAATTCTACGAAAAACCCAATCTCGTTATCATAATAGTCTTTCTCTTCTTCAATCGTTAGCTCTTTCATTTCCCACAGTGGCCTTATAGAAAAATAATTCTTATTTTTACTTCTGATCAGTACCCTATTAATTTCTTTATCATGAAAAATCATGACACCATTTTTTTGATAATTCAATAAATCCGGGGTGTCAATTATCTCTCCGGATAAGCGAAGATAGTTTATGAACTTCAAATTGCATCGCTTTATTAATGTTTGTATTATTTTCTGTCCATCTGTACTATTTGTGAACAATCTTACTGCAAGCTGCAAAATATGTATGTGATATAGACTCAAGGGATTATCAGCATTGACAAATTCCGGTTTTTCAACAACCTTTGTAATCATCTCATGAATCGGAAATACATACTCTCCATTCTTTTTTATCTCAAAGACAAAATATAGATTGTCCAATTCCTGTAGAAGAACATGAATTGAGTCACGAAGTGTTTTGTCATTTATATTCTGAACATCCTTGGACTCTCTGTGTACTCTTAATTCGTGCAAAAACCATACAGTAACCAGGTTACTATCTTCTTTTTCCTCTTCTGTCGCTTCTGTGCCTATCTGTTCGATATTCTCAAATACGCTCAATAAATCCGTAATGATTCGTTCCGGAATTTCCGCTTCATACATAGACTGACAATATTGCAGTAACTGACAATATACTGCTGCTATAAGAAGTCTGTTTTCTGACAATTCTTGCAGACTACAGGATTCTAACTGTTGGATTGTTCCTGATATGATATTTTCCCTATATTCTCCTGCCTGCAAAGCCTGTAAGTAAGTTTTAAGCCTTTTCATCCGGTACCTCCGCACTAATCAAAATCAATGCTTTTACAATTACGCTGTCATCTTCCTTGAATTCTGTGTCTAATAATTTTGCCAGATATTCCTGCTTTATTCTCTCAAATATTTCTGGCGCAATCACCTTATCCTGTACAGCATAATACAATGTATGAATAAAATTGCTAAAATTTAAAGAATCCAAAGGAATAAGAAATAGCCATTTGCTATCTAAAATTTCGTTCATATATCGCTCATTTCGGAACAAAAATTCATAAAACTTTCTAAAGTTGCTTCCCCGACCTTCATAACTGCTCAGAATATCACTACTAAATTTTTTCAAACACCATGTTTGTGCTTCTGTAATCGTACTTTTTCCAAAAATGTATCCCAATGATCCAATATTAAATGGATTTTTCATTAAATAATCTTTCAGCTTTTTCCGTTTTTCTTCTTCAAGTAAAGTACCGGTATATTCATTTTCATTTAATTCATAGTTAAAGCTGTCTTCGTGCAAAAGTATACTTTTTTCTTCATTAGTCAATGTACTAATGTTTCCAAAATATCTGCTTTTTTCTAAATTAACAGGAAGCCCTGCTGAAGGAAGAAATGATACCAATTCATCAAACAGCGCCCTTCCATCAAAATCTGGACGGCAGAAAAAAATAATATCATCTACATACCTATATACATAAAAGGCACCATGTTCAAATTGCGAAAAAGCCCTGTCCAATAATCGATCCAAAAACATTTCAGCAATTATCCTCGCATAGGCTGGACCCTGCGGAACACCAATCCTGTGGCCGTTCTGCAATTCTTTCATCAATTTATTATTGTATTCTATTAAAAAAAGGAAAATATTTTTTGTTTTTTTATCCAATGCATTTTCAAAGGTTCTATATACTGTCAGAAAATCTATATGATCATAGAATCCTTTAAGATCAATATAAAATACTTCAAAATTATCCATAAAAGGAATCTCTGTAAATACTCGAATATGATCTATAAATTTTCCCCATGAAGAATACCAATAATAAAAAATATAATCTTGCGATGTATAAGATACATGGTAACTGAATGATTTCCAACTACTCTTCATCAGACTACATAAGCGAAGCGCAAGGTTGGTCGTAATTACACGATCTTTTGCTGAAAGCGAAACTAATATTCTTTTCTTTTCTGGAGATTCTATCCTTTCAAATACCCTAAACCCTGTTGGGGTATACTTTGAAACCTCCCCTTTTACTACGCTTCTAATCAGTCTGTCATAGAACTGTAAATCATATTTCTTCAAATCACAAAGCTGATTCCAAATAGATACATCTGGCACTTCATCATTCTCTTTTAAGTAATTCTTCTCCTTATTAACTGTAAAACGGATATCTGATACAGTTACATTTTCGTTCAAGTTTTCAAGCTGAATCAAAAGGTTCTGTTCCAGTCCACATTTTCGCAACAGATAATGCAATCCTGTTTCACTCTCGTCAAGTGAAGTTTCCATGTCTATACCATATATACGATAAAGATAGCCAAAAGTAGCAGGAAAGTATCTCTCACCTAACTTTTCGATATTACTACATGTTTTTTTCTCATCATAATTTGGAAAACTCCTAAATACATCTTTCACCAACTGCGCATTAGAATCGCATAAATATAATGTTCCAAGAAGTACTGTCCAATCTTGATGTAGCGAAAGCCCCTGCCGCATTCTTCGGAAAATCTGTTCAAACACCACTGTTTCTGACAGGATACCAATTACTTGATCTATCGTGATTTCTATTTCCCCAAGGAGATGATATCTTCTATATTTCAGCGCTATCACATTAGATCGGGAAATATCTAAATTAAGTTTTTCTGCTATTTCTCCCATATCATTAGGTGAATAACATTTCATAATATCCAGCTGTTCATTCAGAAACCGCTCTGATTCTGTGTCATTTTTTTCTCTAAATTCTCCCATAAAAAAATACGATCTTGCACCAGATCTGTGACATGATAAAGGAAACTTCACTTGCTTTCCAACTATATTATTCCGGCTACTATCTGTGGCTGGAAATTTGTCAAGTCCCCATTTCGCATTCTCTCTAATTTCATATAAAGCTCCACACCTCTTTTCAAGCTCACATACGATACGAAATCCCAAATCTTTTGTCACTAAGGTTTTAAATATTATCCATACATGAATTCCTCTTCGTCCGGAGAATTCTGTTAAATAATTAATCCCGATTTCATCTAACATATATATAAACGGAGCAACGCATTGCTTATACATAGTATATACATCTGGATTTATTTTGTCCTTACAATCAAAATCAAAACATATCCATTTAATCCTATTTGTTCTATATCCCTGCTGATAACACCCCATAGAGCCATGCTTTAGAAGCATATGTTCAATTACAAACGGAGACATGGGAAAATATTTTGTTATATATCTTCCATCATTCTGTTGAATACCTGCGGCATAAGTATTTACCACAAAAAGAGTGTACTCCAACTGTGCGATATCATGTATAAGCCGATTAACTGTCATAAGACTCTCCTATTTGAAAACAAAGCATTTACGTATTTTGTCCACTTGAATTGTATTATAATGTATATCTTTAAAATTATCTATATACTATTGCTCAAAAAAGCATGATTCGTTCCTGATTCATACCTATTTCTAAAATATGTATTCAAATCCTTATATCCTAGCCACCAAAACTCCCTTCAGTCAACACCATACACTAATTTTTTCTGTTTGTGTATATAGTTCTTATTTTCTACTATTTTCATACACTATACACACTCGAAACCTTGCTCCATATTAAGGGCATCCCAGGAGAATCCGGTCATATTGCTGAATATCCGGTATCTCCATGGCAAGCTCCGGGCGCGCTTTTGTTAAGATCTCTTTCAGGGATGTAAAAACAATCTTCCAGTAGGACATCTCATACGATTTTTCCGGCCGGATCTCTGCCAGGTCGGCCTTTTTTATCCCCGCAATTCTTTCAGCGGCTGCTTTGGTCGTTCCTGTCTGTGAAAAATAAATCACCAATGTCTTCATATCAAAATCTCCTTCCACACTTTGGGCAGTATTCAAACTCTTCCTGTGTCTCAAATCCGCAGTCCGTGCATCTTTTTAACCTGCCCTTATCTCCTGCCTGCACCTGCGTCAGGTTCTGAGGCAGGATTTCTATAGATTCTCCCCTTGCAATACGTTTCCCAATCTCCGGATCAAGAGAATAAACTGTATTGCAGCATGTGCTCTGCACATAATATTGCCGGTTCCATTTCAAACAGGGAATGAAGAATAACGACAGGCACATATACGTCATGAACACCTGGTATCTGCCATAAGAGCCGCAGTGCTCACAGACGACCATCTGGTTGCTGTCAAAATCCTTTCTTCCCTGGGTAATTCCCATGATAAAAAACATCTGCATAATTCTCCCAGTTCATTTCTAGTCCCCATTATAAAATTTCTTTAATCAAAATGCAACAGCATTCCCCTATCCTTACTTTGATTTTTTCCTTATTCTGCCTGTCTGTTCAAAATATAGTCTCCATTCTGTCCAATCTTCAATCCCTAAATACAGAAAAAGCATGGAAATCGTTTCAGACTGCCATGCTTTTCTTTCATTAGTGTTGCTTTCCAGGATACATCCCGTTTTTGGAATGTACATAATATAAGATTTTTCATATATTATGCGAACCCGGCAGCTAAATATAATTTCCTCCAACAGTATCTGCTATCCATTGACATATTGGATCTGTTCAGATTCCGGAATTTTAAGCGCGGCCATCGCCTGCTCTGCGCTCCAGCCCATGCTTTCCATCAAGTTTTGAATAGACGATAAGATTCCTTCCCTGATCCCTTTTTCTTCTATCCCTTTACTCAAATTACACACCAAGAACACCGCTCTGCCCGCCCTTTCCAAAATCCTGTCATACACTTGCCTTTTCACTCTGCTGCAGCCTCTCCAGTATCTTTGCAGCACCCTTCCGGGTATCTTCAATGATCTCCCTGGGAGTCATCTGGACATGGCGCAGGGAATTATATTCCCGTATCTTCCGGATGTCCTCCAGATTAAAATCCTTACTGACTATCGGTTTCGTCATCATCCTCATCATCTCCTTCCAGCAGCACAGAGGGCGGATAGATCAGCAGATCCTTGTAACCTTCCAATGTAGTAATCGTCTTGACTCCCCGCGCTGTCTTTACATTTACGATATGTTTAAAGTTCCAGGATGTAATGATATCACATCCGGCCAGGATCGCTGCTGCGATATGCTGGCAGTCATCAAAGCTCTTTTTCTTCAAGATGCCAAAGTCAATGAATTTCTCCGCCAGTTCTACCGTATCCTCATCCGTATGAACCAGATAATACTAAACCTGCTTCCGGAATACACTTTCATCAATCCGGCTCTCCGCGTGGTAGGCGATCATATGCGCCAGCAAGGAAAGCTCTACCGCGATTTTAAAGTCTATCTGCCTATGATGTCACCTATACCTTCCTCTCTATGATTCCATCATATCACTTTTCTACGATTGCTTCAAGATACCGGATTGCCCGTTCTTTCATCAGGGCACAGCATCCATTTCCGGCTGCCATGCCCTGCTACTCATTCTCTCAACAGCCTATCCCGCAAGCTTCCTGATATGGCTCTCAATCTTCCCAAACCGCATCATTTCCCGCTTTCGTTCCTCCTGATATAACGCAGCTTCCCATGCTCTTCTGTCATTTGGCACATACTCCGAATATCTGTACCGGCCAAGTACAGCATCATCTTGCTTACTGAGAGGCTTCTTTCTATTCTCGAAACGCTCCCCCTTTTCATAAACCATCCTGATCCGGTCTGCCGGAATGGCTGCATCCTTTACAGATTCCACATGCTTCCGGTAATCCAGCGGATACAGGTTCCCTACTGCTTTTTTATCTTCGATCCGCATCACCTCTACCGCATAGGCCAGAATCCTCTGGCTTGTCTCACCGGCATAATAACTCCAGATGTTATGCGCGCAGGCGGGTTCTAAAAACACATCCTTTTCCTTCACACACCAGGTTCCGCAGGGACGGGACATCCAAAGATAGGTTCTGTCCCTTAACGGCACGGTATCGGCATTTGCGGCCGCATCCATGAGCGTCTCCCTGTCCCATTCAAAATCAGACTGATAGCTTCTGGTATTCATCCTCATGATCTTCTCCAGATTCCCCAGCAAATCTATATTCATAAATTTGGACATCATAAGCTCCTTTCTTTAATCTTCCTGCAGCTGTCTCCAAAAATCAGAAATCGCATGGACAGTCTGCACCGCTTCCTCTCCGAGGGTTTTCCTTTCTTCTAATTTATCCAAATAGACCTCCATTTCCCGCATCTGCGCTTCATAGCACCTTACAACACCTCTCAGACGGCGGATCTCTTTCTGGCACAGATCTAGATCTTCACTCATATGCATCCTCCTTTACGCTTCCCCTGCCTTCGGATTTACAAAAGCTTCCCGCAACAGAAAATATCCTTCCTCGTAGCTCCCTTCATTCTGCACGCCGGCCATGCCTCCCAGGCTGTCCAGATACTGCTTCCCGTTTTTGAAAACTGCACTTTCCCCTCTGATCCCCGCAATAAGGGCAGACCACCTGATAGGAATCCGTGTTACCGCCAGGGAGCCTTTGTATGCCAAGGAGCGCGCCCACATCCGTAATCGTAAATGGTTTTGCTTTCATCCGTCCACCTCTGACAGCCGTTTCCAGATTTATACCCAAGGGCATCCCATTATGGCCATGCGGCCGTTTCACAAGGTATGCCTATACAGCCCCCCGGCATAAACAATCCTGAAGCTGTATTTTTATGCTTTTTCGTAAAAAGAACGGCTGTATTAAAAAACATGGCCCATCGTAAGGGCCATGTCCAATCTCATCATGCTGCCTGCGGCTCTGCCACTGCATCCGCATTCTCTACGAGAAGCTTTGCCGCATTGACCATCGCGGTATCCAGCCCGTGGAAGTGGTTGGCGATCCATTTCACCACCTCACGTTCCTTGAGCCCGGAATTCATCATATCTCCCAATGTCCGCCCGGCATAAACGCCAAACGGGCAGATATAGTTCTTTGCCTCCTCCAGGCCGGGCTCCGTCTTTTTGGATTCTTCCTCCATCTCCTGTTCCAGTTCATCTAAAAAGTCTGCATCTTGAAAGGGGACGTCCTCTTCCTTTACCGTCTGGAAACCGTCTTTTGGATCTTCGGCTCCACTGGTATCTTCTGTCTGCTTCTCTTCTGCCTGCCGCACTTCTGTCTGCGGCTCTTCTGCCTGCTGCTTCTGGGTATCCTCTGGTTTCTCTGCCTGCATTTTTACCAGCTTCGGCCCTTCCGATTCCATCTGTCCGGAACTCTCCTGCTTTTTTTCCGATGCAGGCCCATCGGGAGCACCTGCCGTTTTCTTCTGGCCTGTTTCTCCACGGCTTTCTGCATCCAGACGGAAATTGGGGCGTTCAGGCGATTTTGTCCCTTTACCGCTTTTCGAATTTGCGGCTGTCGGTTTCCCTGTCTTTTTCTCTTCCGGGGATTTTTCCTCCGCAGCCTTTTCCTCTGCCCGCAAACTCTCTCCAACTCTTTCCGGATTCCTACAAAGATTGCCGTCTATCCGGTTTTCTTTGCTGCCTGCGGCCTGTTCCACAGCTTTTTCGTCCTGTCGCTGATCGCAGGCTGCGCTTTCTGATTTCTTCCGGCTGTCCTTCTCTGCATTGGAAGAAGAACTTTTCTTCCGGCTGTCCTTCCCTGTATTGGAAGGAGAACTTTCCTTCCGTTTATTGCCGCCGTCCTTTTCAGGATGTTCCATGCTGTCCGGGTCATCCGCCGCGCTGTCGATCTGGCGCATGCAGAATTTATTCCGGAAATAATATTTCAGGCTGTAGGTCATGGCCGTGCCATGCGCCTTATCCGGGATCTCATGGGTTCCGATGGCATGGATGATGACCCGCAGCTTTTCCTTCGGCCGGACGATATTTGTCCAGCAGATTTCCAAATCTGACTCGTACCTCCAGAAGCCGTCCGGATCCTGTGTCAGATATACGGGCCTTCCCTGTGCGTCATACTGCGTCGGCCTCTCCCCGGTGATATCGAAGTTCACCCCGTATTTGTTGAGCGCCGGGGTCATAGATTCATAGATATCATCCAGCGTCGCGAAATCATAATCTGCCTCATCGTTATGAAATTTCTTTAACAACGACGGCATCTTCTTCCGGATCTTTGCCATTTTCTGTTCCAGGTTCATATACTGATAATTTTTCATGGATTCATTTCCTCCTCATCCTATCTTCCCATCTTGTGTTTCTTTTCCTCTGCCTTTTTGATCTCCTTGTACTCATTTCTGATACAGCCGCAGCGGATACACTGCCGCGAAACCAATGCTGTATTTTCCAAAAGCCACTGTCTTGCGATCCGTTCGGCTACCCATTCCTTTTTCGTCAGGAACAACAGGTAGCAGCGGTCTGAAAAATAGTTTTCAGCCGGGATCTTTGGCTGGAAGCAGATCTCTTTTTCCGGCTTCCCTGCTTTGTAATAGCCCTCGGCACATCTGCGAATCTCGCTTCTGGATATCTGCGGGATCAGATGGCTTTTTTCACAGCCGGATTCCAGAAGGATATCGTCCCATTCCCTGTGGATGAGAGAGACAGTTTTCCGGCCTGCCATGTGTGCAGCTTCTTTCATCGCGTCCGCTTTTTCCGGGAAATACAGTTCTTCCCCGATCCCTAAGATTTTCCGAAGCGGTTCCTTCACGTCATAGAGCCCGCAGTGGAGTCTGTGAAAAATCCCCGCAAACTCCAGGCCTTTCCCGATTTCCAGCACACCGCCGTTTCTCTGACCGCTGTACAGGTAAAAGCAGTTTCCCTGGGCTGCCTTTACGATGGAAGCGTCCCCATGTTCCCAGGGGGATGCGCCTTCTTCCATAAGCCACCCAAAAAAGGAGGCTGTACGGCTGTTTATGCCTACCCAGGCGGGCAGCATCTCTAATGCTTCCTTTGTCAGCTTCATCCTGCATTTCCTCCCGGGATGTCATAATCATGCCACCTGGCGGACAGGCATCTTGCGATCTTCTCTTCCAACTTCACAAGGCTTGCCGTGCCGCTCCCATTCTTCTTTGCAAAAAAGACGGATTCGCACAGCCCGCAATAAACCTCATATGCGCTGCATGGATTTTCCCCGAAAACCGTCTTAAAGCGCTCCACGGTCTCGGCCGCCAGCTTTTTCCCAAAGCCCTGGCTTTTCATGAGTTCCGCCAGGGTGTTCACGGGATAACTGACCGGGATGTCACAGAGCCTCCCGACATTTTTCAGCTTCTGCCTGTAATACTGGAACAGGGATTCCATGTTTCCTGCAAACTCTTCAAGCCCCCGCCTGTACTGGTGCTTGATCCGGAGAGCCTCGCCTAATATGATCCTGCAGCCGCCGTCCAGCATGGAGATGAAAATATTTGCCCCGGATGCCCCCACGTCCGAGCTGGTGACACGGACGAAGATCTGGATCTCTCCAAAGGGCTTTTTCCCATGTTCCTCCATCAGTTCCTCATAGGCTTCTGCCAACTCCCTGCTGCAGAGCTGCCATGTGACCTGAGCCATAGAATGGTCGGCATATCCCGAAACGAACCTGGCATTCTGGCCGGCATGGATGTAAGCCGATGCGATCATAAACAGTTCCGGCATGGAGATGATGGCATAGTCCGCTTCATCCCCTGAGAGCGTCCCCCTGACCTTGCCTTCGGAGAACCGAAGGAGCGCATTCCCCTTCGCCACTTTCAGGCATTCATTTAAGATACCGGCAAGCACAGGAGTCTTGACCTCTAAGAGTGCGGTGCCTTTGATCCGTGCCCGGTCTTTTAATGTGCCGATGGCAGTTGTCCCAAGGGGATAGACCCCTTTCTTTGTCTGGAGCAGCAGCCCTGTATGCTTCCTGGTATCCGCAAGGATCTGCCGCTTCTCTTCCTCCGTTTCCAGGAATCCTGCTGCCTCTGCCATGGGCAGGACATACAGGCTCTTTGCCGGTACCCGTATCCACTGGGCGCGCCCGTCTGTCTCGGCAAGGTATTCATGGAAGCTCATTTCATTTTGAAACGCCTTACTAAAATCATCCTGATAATACATGGCACTCCTTTCCGGGACAGATCCTAAACCGGACATCCGCTGGACACCACGATATTGCGGATTCTCCCATCGCTGATCTCGAAAAGGTAGCCGTCCTCTCCCATGCTCTGGATGGCCCAGAGATCCAGCCTGTTGATATCATCCCACCTTACTTCCACTGTCTGCATTGTTTTCCTCCTTCTTTTCCATTTTCTTCACTTGTGGTCCTCCTTTCCTGTCAGGGCACAAAAAAAGACACAAAAAGAATCTTCTGCTTTTTGCGTCTTTCTGATCGATCTATGCCCATTTTCCAAAAGCGCCCCTGCACTTAAAAGTTAGCTTCCGGTAAGAACTGCCGGAACAAAAATTAAAAACCTGCTTTTCCCTTCTCTGGGATCAGCATAAATTTAATTCACCATAAGGATAGCACAATATATACTGCTTGTCAATCAATTTTATACTATATATTGTGCATAATATAAATTTATAAACTATATATTGATATCTACTGTCAATCAAAGACCTTACAGCGGTCACCAAATGGATATGCAAACATATCCACTTGACTCGTTACATCAAGAAAATAAACATGATTTATCCAGTAATATCAAATCACGGTGCATCCTTTGGGATTTTTTCGTTACTCTGTCTCTTCTTCTGCTTCTGGAATCACCTCTTTTGCAAGTTCCCTGCCCTGGCCGTCCACTGCGGTTTCAAATGTCACCTGTTGCCTCCCAGCGCAGCCTCCGATAGAACTTTTTGAACTCCCGGTCTCCATAGCCGAGCGAGCGGACGCAGAAGATTTGACGCGCCTGTTCCTCGTCATCCAAAAGGATGAAGCTCTCCCTGTCCTGATCCGGGCAGACCACGACATAAAATTCCGGGATTCCCTTCCTGCTTCCCTCCACGATCTTCTCCACCTCGTTGTAGAAAAGCCGGCAGGACTCATACCTCCCGTCCTGCTCCGGCTGGTATACAGCCAGCGATTCCCCGTCCAGCTCCATATAGCAGCACCCTGCCTCCATGATCCGCCTGTTTTCCTTCCATGTATGCCAGGAAAGCAGGATGCTCCCAATCCCGGACACTGCCAGAAAGTAAATGCGCTCCCAGGACAGCCCCTGCATCAGGAAATAGATGGAAACCACCGTTGCTGCAAAGCAGAACCCTGTACAGCACAGGGACTGATCCCTCTGGTCCATCAGCCTATAAATGTCCTCTTCCCTTACCATCAACCGCATGCCTTATGTCCTTTCTAATAGATTCTTTCATTCCCTCCATGCACATTTTCCTCCTTTCCTGCAATGTTTCTCCCGTTTCAGGCATTGCAAACAATACAGATGTTCTGTATCAACAGAATCCCTGTCCCTATAGTCTGAAATTCTTCCAACTATGTGGTTGCAATTCGATAGGTCATTTGCATTGCAATAAATTGCATAAAACTGATATTTTGGATCGCAACCGTACAGCTGGAAAAATTTTATACGGTGCCCCGCTTGATCAGTCGGGTGATAATCCCTTCCGCCACCTCGTACTTTTCATTGATCCTGGTGACAACAAAGCCCACCTCATCCCGTTTTGACGGCAGGCTTGCCATATTGCAGGAATGGGCCACCGCATTCACGCCGATGTTCAGACGCAGAAAATAGGTTCCCTTATATACGTCCGTGACCGTCCCCACATATTTCCCCTGCCTGACGCACCGCTTTAAATTATCCTTATTGATATTGGCGGTGGCGCTTTTTGCGTCTACCGAGATTTCCACTTCCTCTGCGGACTTGATCTGTACCTTATTGACGGTAACCAGCGCCAGCTCCCCTACCTGAAACCTCTCGCTGGCATCCACCATCCATTCCCATGCCATGTCCCTTGCGCGGACGGAGACCTCCACGCCGAACACCTCTAGCCGGATGACTTTGGGGGCCACCGCGATCACACGCGCCTCCACGATCCGCCCCGGAAACAGAAGGGGATTCTCCCCCTCGCTTTCTGCCATATAAAATGTCTGCCGCTTTTTCAGCATGGCATCCTTCCTGGAGGCGACGACGCTCCTGCTCTGTTCATCCAGGTCGCGGATGATGAAATCGATGTCACTGCCCAGCATGTTATCGGCGATCCGGGTCTGGCGGTTTAAGGTATCCGCGCGTTCCCTGCCGTCCCCGGAAAGGTTGATCATCATCTCATCCATGGGGATGATGATGCGAAACCCATTATAATATGTCACCGCAACCACCCACCCGCTTTCCAGCTTCTCAATCCCCCCAAGCTGCCCGGTCAGGATCTTTCTGGTCCGGTGCGCGTTCAAGAGCTGATGCCACCGTGCATCCTCCTTTTCTTCCGGCGTCTCCACATGGGAATCCACCTCAATGGTCAGGATTCCCTCCGACAGCGCTGCCCTGGGAATATTTTGTTCTTTTTCTCCCTTTCCCGTTCTTTTCGTTTCTGCCATTGCAAACCTCCTCGTTATATTGAAAGGACACAAAAAAGCAGCCATCCCCAGGCTGCTTTTTCGTGTCCCGCACTATTTTACATTACCATTGTAAACCGGACGGTATCCGATGTCAATTCCACCGCCGTTGCAATATCGTCGCAAAATGGATGTAATGTAATTTCAGTTACTTTTTCCATACCCTGCACTTTACCGAAAGACATTTGGCTGGTAAAGCAGTGAATTGATCTGATTTTACCCTTCCAGCCTTTTGAGCCCATCCTCATACCGGATCCGGGAGAAATACAGGAACTTCCCCTGTACCAAAGCCAGGATCTTATGCTCCAGAAGATATGCAGGCTCTGCCTCCTCCGGGTTATCCCGCCGCCATCCGGTCGCTTTATAAAATGCTTCCACGTTATCATAGATTTCAATGCTCTGCCTCGCCAGTTCGATCTTCTCCGTATCCTGTTCATCCAGGCGGAGCTGAAATTCCCGTTCCAATAATTCCAGGAACATGCATTTCACCAGCGTATTTTCTTCCATTGTCATAGGTTCTCCTCCCCAACAGGCGCCTGATCCGCAAACAAATCTTCCACCCTTGTAATGCGCGCTCCCTCCGGCTTTCTGCCTGCCGTTTTCATCCGCTCCCTCTTTTGGATTGGCGTATCCAGCGCAAGAGGAATCTGTTCTCCCTTTATATTCTCTTTTATTGGTGTCTCTTCTCCCTCTCCTACAGGCTTCTCCAAATCCGGTTCCGCGAATGGTAACGTATCCCTGATGCCCGTTTTCGCCTCCGATTCCAGAGATTCTTTTATACCCACAGCTTCTCTCCTCGTATCCGGCCTCCGCTCTTCATGGATCTGGAACTGCCGCTTCTCTTCCTGCCACTCCTGATACCACTGCGGGATATGTTCTTCCACCTTCTCCAACGTCATATGCCGGGAATCCGGATGTTCCAGATAATCCATTTTTCTGAACCTGCACACCTTCTGCCCCCGGATGATCAAAAGCCCCTGATCCAGAGGGTATCGCAAAATCTCATCCGGCAAGAGCAGCATCCGTTTCCCGAAGGAAGTGGATTCCGAATACTCCGGCACATAATCCGTGACCCGCATCGTCTGGTAATTTTTCCGGGTGGAGGACACCGACACCGTGATCTCCCCGGTACGTCCGCTGTAGTAGCTGGCCGTCGTGATATCGTTGCAGCCTAAAAAGATGGAGAAATCGCAGCCGCCTAAAATTTCCTCCCACTGGTTGTCCGGATACCGGTTCTGGAGCTGGGGGATGTTCTGGAACAGGATGCTCATCCCGATGCCGCGGCTGCGTGCCGTTGCCAGCTTTTTCTTAAAATCCGGGACAACCCCAAGGTTGGGAAATTCATCCAGGATGAACTGGACCGGAACCGGCAGGCGGCGCTCCTCCGTCTGGTCTGCGAAACGTACCAGCTTGATGCTTAAAAACGAGGTAAACAATGTCGCCAGCACGTCATAGGTGCTGTCCTGATCCGAAGTGATACAAAAATAAGCGCATTTTTCCCGGCCCGGCAGGGACAGGTCGATCTCATCGTGGCTGGTGATCTGCTGCACCAGTTTGTTCTGCATGATCTGCAGGCGGGTGCCAAGCCCTAAGACCGCGTTCCCCTTCACCTTGTCCGCTTTTGCGAAAAGCTGGTACGGCCCCCGCGCCGGGTGGTTCGTGGGGAGGCGTTCAAAAATGGCATCCAGCATGTCCACGCTCTTGTTGAGGAGAAGCTTATAGGCTTCCGGGAATGTGCGCTTTTCCGGCGGGTAATCGTGGAACACGTACAGGCATAATGCCTTTAACAGATCCATCTCCGTGTTGTCGTAGAAGTGGTCGAATTTATCCGTGGTATTGCGTATCACCACATCACAGAATACATCGATCAGGCTCCCGCCGTCGATCTCCCCCAGGCAATTCCATGCATCGGAATGCTCCAGGTGGATCAGGTTTAACTGCCGGACAGTGTAACCGCAGGAGCGCAGGTACGCACAGAGATCCTCGTACAGCTCCGACTTGGGATCTGTCAGATAAATGCTCTCCCCCCGCCGGACGCACTGCAACGCCATCACCCGGGCAAATGCCCTGGATTTCATGCTGCCCTGGGAGCCGCATACGGCAAAGTTCCGGTTCAGCCTGGAATCCACAGGCAGGCTCAGGATATGCCCGGCCTTCAAGTCCCTCCCGAAGATGACCCCTTTGACGTGATCGATCTACCTGTCCGTCTGGAGCACCTTTTCCCGCTCCTCCCCGGTCATGAAGCCTGCCGTCCCATAGGTTCCCTGCCTTGCGATCTCAAAATCCCGCTCGTCATAATCCCCGTTCCCCTCGCCCCGCAGGAGGATCAGCCCCGCAGCCGCGCCAAACAGGAGGATCACCAGCAGGGTGCATTTTAAGCCTGCCCCTGAGGAGATCCCGTCCCAAAGGTTTCTTACGGGGTTTAAGGATACTGCGGATTCTGTAAAGATCCGTTTCAGGAAGCCTCCTGTATAGCAGGCCAGCACCGCGAAGCCTGCGGCTGTGAATATCATTTTTTTCTTCTTGCCCTTGTCTGTTTCTATTGTTCCACCTTCTTTCCTCCCTCCGGGATGTTCTCCATGAAACCGTTCGCCATGTGGTGCTGTACCAGGTTCCTGTAATAGCTGGACATGGTATGCACCGAATTGTAGAGCGCCGTGACCAGGACTGCGCGGATATTGCGTGCCCTGGCAGGGTTCCCATCCATGCAGCGCAGCACATACTCCACATGCTGCTTCGTGATCTGGCCAAATCGCGCTTTGACCTCCCCTGCCGGTTTGTCCTCCCGGTTCACACGGATGGTTTCCGCCTGGGAATCCAGCACGTCCGCCATGATCCCCAGCACCTCGTCTATCCGCCCATCGTAAGGGGCATCCGCCTTTAACGCGTCATATCCGATCTGCTCTTTTATCCGTTGTTCGGTTTCCTGATAAGACGGATAGGAATTCTTTGTATTGTATTCTCTTGTAGTATTCTTTGTATACGTCTCCCCGATTTTGGGGACACCTCCCACCGATTTCGGGGATACCCTCTCCCCGATTTCAGTGACACCTCTCCCCGATTTCGGGGACACCCCCGGCGGACTGCCCCCTTTCGCTTCCAGAGGCGCTTCTTTGGCCTGCTCCGAGTAAGTCAGCGCTTCAAGCACGTTTACATCCAGATCCAGAAACAGCACGTTGGAACAGAGCTGCCCGTTGATCTCCTGTGTCCGGAAGACCCGGCGGACAACGCCCAGCTTCTCCAGTTCCACAATGGCGTTTGTGGCGTCCCGTTTCGTGATGCCGAACTGCTCCGCGATCTGCTGGTAGCTCCGCTGTAACAGGTCGGACTTGAATTTTTTCTTCAGGCCAATGAGCTGCCCGGTCTGTTCGTCCCGAACCTCCACCGCCCGATACCAGTAGACGATATCCGCAAGGATGACGATCGCTGTCAGGTTCGGTTTCCCGGTAGGCTTTCGGATCGTCTGGTACCAGCTTATAGGGATCACATTGCCTGTGATCTGCAGGCGGCTCATTTGGTCCACCGTTGGGCTGCCTGTCTCAAACGGACTGTTCATGCCCCACCTCTCAGCCCCATGATGCTCGTTTTTCCAGTGGAATCGAAAACAATCAATCCTCTTCCTGGCATAGATACTCCATCACTTTTTCCGTTACGATCTCACAGTATCTGACCCCCTTTTCCAAAAATGCCTCCAGCACGGCACGCTGGTATGGGAAACAGAAAATACTTCCCTGCCCGTTCCAACCCAGTTCCTGCCTGACCCGCAGAAGCTGGCGCATCTCCAGCTCATAACAGAAATAGGCCGGGTTCCCAAACTGGTCCGTGCCGGCGCTCGCCTGATACTCCGTATGCCCCGTCCGTTTCAGCGCCGTGCATAGAAACTGACGGAGCCTGCCGCGTTTTTTACTATCCGTCAGAAGGAGCACCTGGATCTGCGCCTCCTTTTGTACCGGGACATAGAAATAATGCTCATAGATATCGTCCACCTGGAACAGGTTCCCTTTGGCGCCTCCGTCACTGAGCAAAAGCTCCTCCATAAATTCCATGGTGTCCCCCATCACGACTGCGTCAAACCTCTGGAGCCTTCCCTGTCCCATGCTCACCTTCTCTGCCCAGCTCCGGACCGTGCGCTCCATTTTCTTTGCCCACCGCATCCGCTGGGAAAGGGAATGGTAGACAATGTAACCGGATTCCCCGGCCAGCAGTATCCCGCAGGCCCTGGAACCTTTGATGGCGTCCGTGCGCCCTTTAAATTCCAGGCTGCCGTAATATGCCGGTTTCCCCCTCCCGTCCCCGGAAGACGGGAATGCCCGTTTTCCAAAGGAAAACCCATACCTTGCTCATCCGGTGCAGCCGAAGCCGCTTATCGATCTCCCCTTTCACATGGCTGGTCTCTGCCGCCCCCTGCAAAAAGAACGCCGCCTCCTCCCCAAACTTTGAGAAGACATAGCGTTTTCCCTTTGCCCGCAGCACATATCCTTTACAGCCGGATCTGTTGCGCATGAGTATATACCCTTCCTGCTTGAAGCGCGTGATGACCGCCGCCGCATAGGAGGCAGAGCCAATGACCGCCTCTGCCATGTCCGCAGGCAGCTCTCCGCTGACTGCAATGAGCACCAACAATGCGTCCTGCTTATTCATGTGGATCCATCCTTTCCGTTCCCTGATTTTAAAAAAAGCAGTACCCTATACGCGGATACTTGGGTACAAACAGAAGCCGGCATTTTTGAAAAACCGCCGGTATTTCGTGGATTTGCAGCCTTTTTCTCACTATCGAAAATTCTACATGCGTCCGCCTGGATTTTTCGATATGGATTCCGGCCGATACAGAACTGCTGCCAACGGCAAAATTTCTGTATTCTGCATCAGGAAGCTGTAAAAGAATTTATCCTGCGTCCATATACAAAATGAATTCTTAACAGTCCCTAAAACCGCCCTACCCACTGGGGGAATCTTTCTGCATCCATGACCAAGATCCGGGTTGCGTCCTGCTCTGAAAGACGGCTGATATGGTAGGTGTCCGCATGCAGCCCTCCGTCAGATACAAGG
>CATKXE010000063.1 GCA_949840465.1 uncultured Lachnospiraceae bacterium
TTGCAAGTAATTCACAGAATATTCTGAAAACTAGTATTTTTCGGCCATTTTTTGGCTTTTCTGTAACCATGCCTTTATTGCATCAATCCCTGGCAAAAACCGCTTTGTTTTCTATCATATATAATTATACACTATGCATGGGAAAATCTCAATCCTTATCCCTATTATTTCATTAAGGAACGGCATCCGGTATCGTTACCTATACAGATAACGATACCGACTAAATTCCGCTTTAGGAACCTACATACAATGTGTTACTGCCTCAGTCAGCAAAACTTTCCCTATAATTACAGAGAATACTGCTGATACTATGGGGGCTGTTAATATTCAAAATCCAGGAAATGATTATGAGTTAATAGGATATAATATTACATCATCCTGGGCGTGGGCAGTAATGAATTGTACAAAAGTAAGCGACACATATTATAACGTCTATGTATTTTTTTCCAAACCTCAAAAAGAATTGGAAATAACCGCTACAGTTTATAGCTTTTGGCGGCGGAAAAATATATAAATTTTTTTCAAGAACATGATTCAGGTGCAAATATGGAATATACTGCAGATGATCCGTTATTAAAATATGAAAAATATACAGGTAATCCGTATGATTTTATGTCGTGCATATAGTTGCACATTAATATTCCACAATATGCGCTATTCGATGTTTTAAAAAGCACTGCCTTATATGGCCCTGAACTAACGTTTTCTAATCCAGTACTATATTTACCAATATCCTTATGGAGCCCATCTAATGTCGTTCCTGTTGTTCCTGATAGGGCTGTACCTCCTACAAGAGCTGAAAATGATGTGTTTCCCGTCCTTATTACATAAACATATGATTCACCAGGTACATTTCCGCTACCCATATTTTCTAAAGCGGAGTTTAACTCCCCAAGCTGCGTCTCTATATCCATAAACCTTTCGTCTATCACCGGCCCCACCCGGGCATCCATGGCAAACCCCTCTTCTGTAGTTGCCAGGTTATTTGCAAGGGAAGCGAATGCCGCAGCTCCCAGGGACACCCACTGGGCAACGCCATCCCTCAACCACTTTAAGAACTGCCCTGCTGCCCCGCCTGCCGGAATATGGCTATTCCCGGCTGATGTAGGATGTGTATATACAGTATCCTCATCCTCCCGCCATGCAGGGTTGCCGTCCGCATCCGTTTTCCATACCTTGTTTGCCTGTCCATTCCCTTTTGCTACGTAGCCCTCAGAATCCTTTGCATTGGCTTTCCAGGTATCGTTATCGGAGGATGGCGGCGTATATCCCAAAGCGCCCGTCACATTTTCCTTTGTCAATTCGCCGCGGATATCTGCGGAAGACTTGTTTTCTACGTTCTCCAACCCGATATTCTCTTTTGTTATGTTTACTTCGCCTGTACGGTATACAGACTCTGCACTGCCCTTTACGCCGGTTACCTGTATCCCGGTAAGCACATCCCACTTCCCGTCTGTAGTCCAGTAAACATTCGCCCCAGCGTTGTAGCGTAATCCGGCGCCATCAGCAAACCTCTCATCTGTAATAAATGCATCGGATATATTATACATATATCCGATATGGGTGGATGTCGGCAGTTCTTCAAATGCTACTGTTCCAGCTGGAAGCAAGCCGCCAGATGATACCGATTCCAACAGCGTTATAGCCTGTTTCAAAAGTTTCTGGGCTTCTTCCTTGTAGAATTTACTGTTATCCGTAGAATCCCCTTCCCGGTACTCACCCCCCGTGCCAACCGCATAGCTTTTACTTTTACTGGCAAAATCCTCTGCCTTATCCCCGCTTTCTTTTGCTGCTGAAGCGCTGAACGATGCTTCCCCTGCTTTTGCAGACGCAGTATCCGCGCATCCTGCCGCGGCTTCGGCGGATGCCAATGCGGCCGCGGCATTCTCCTCCGCTGTATGGATCTTGCCTGCCACATAATTTTCTGATTCTTTTGCATTCCTTTCAGATAATCCAGCCGCATTTTCACTATCTTTGGCTGATGCCGCATAACTTCCGGCATTTATTTCCGATTCTTTTGCAGCCTCCGCGCTGGCTGATGCCTCCGCGGCTTTCATAGACGCCCGGTCTGCACTTTTTGTGGTTGCTTCACATAATGCGCTGGATGTCAGGGCATATGCTTTCGCGGAATCCCGGGAACCTTCCGCTGCTTCCACCGCATCGCTAGATTCTTTGTTTACCTTTTCAGCCAGGGAGATCATGCTACCCCTTACTTCTTCCCCGTAGACCGCCTCCCGGAAATCCCGTATCTCCTTACTGATATCCGCCATCTTTTTCCTCTCCCTCTTTGCATGCCTTTTCCCATTCTTCCCTGTCCTGCTCATACTCTTTTTGAGCTACGCTGCTCATCCCGGCAAGCATCTCCCCCAGTATCATCTCCAATAAAAAAGGCGGGAGCTGTGATTCAGCCACCACCCTGTTCAACTCTTTCTTAAAATCCCAGACCCTTACCGTCACCGGCTTTACTGGTTCCGCTTTTTTTGCCGTGTCTTTCAGTTCTTTCATCCCGCACCTCCATAGGAACATAAAATAAATATTATTTCCCTGAACTTATTTGAAAAAGCAATATGTTGGAATACTTAGCTGATATTCTGTGCTGCAAGCAAGAGATCCAACTTCTGGTTAATGCTCTTTAGCAGTTCCGTATCTTTTTGCGGCGTTTCCTGCTTCCGTACACCCTTCAATATTTCCCCTTCCCTTGTCCCCTTCTCTGTTTTTTCACCTTCCATAATGGAAAGTTCCATCCCATCCTTTTTTGTCTCTCCCATGGCGCTCCCTCCTATGCATAATACTTTAAATCTACCAGACGGCCGTCTTTAAACTGCATCCTTGCACTGTCCCCCCATCTGTTTGCCGTCCCGTCAGAATCCATCCCCAGTATCTGTACGAAATCCATTGTTGCCGTAATTCCCGGATCCCCGTAAGCAATATTGGACTCGTCGATTTTTACATTCCTGATTGCATAATTGTGCATATCCAAATCGCATCCGGCATTTAACGTATTTGCCCCATAGGTGCCTACCTGCTTTGAAGCATAAGCCAAAACCATGGAATAGCCGCTTGCGGAAGCATTACGCCTGTAAGCCCAGGTCATAAAAGCCCCTCCGCTTTCCAGATCAAATACCAGCCCCTTTTTTGATTCATCCCCGCCATAACGGTTGGTTCCAATCATCCCCACATAATACCCGTCCCGGTAAAAATGGTTTCCATTTTCATTAAATTTTGAACGCAGCTTGCTGTCGCTGACCCCATTGTCATATATGGCAATCTCCCCGGGATTAATCTGTACGTACTTGCTGCTATGGTTGAACCCATATATCACCCGGTCATAGTACTGCTCCATATAAGAGCCAAACTCTCCCTTTGACACCTTAGTCTGTATCATGTCGGAGGTTACTTTCAGGGATGCGGCCAGTTCCACCTCCACCCCCTGGGCACGGGTGACCTCCGCCTCGATCAAGCCCTTTGTCACATTGAATTTTGACACGATCTCATCATTGACTGACTCCCGGTACTCCACAGACAGCTTTTCTGCGGAAACTGAGCCCGCCTTGATAAATTCCCCTAAGAAGACCCCGTCTATGGTCCAGGCGTTGAGGTAAGGCCCCTCAAAGCCGGTCCTGGAGAACCCAATGCCGTTCATGTTTATCTGTATGATATGGACGGCATCCTCTTTATTCGGGGCATCCATATACAAGTCACGCAGCCACCGGCCGGACTCGTCGAACTCGGATACCTTATAGCCGCCTTTAGATCCGGTGATCATGGCCGTGGCGTTGTCAATGGCAGACTGCATCCATGACGTAGTCTGGCGGACGTTGTCCAACTGTATATCTACCTGCTTATTGGTATCCTTTACTTGTGAGGAATAAGTCTTATTTACCGCATCCCCAAGTGTCAGCCTGTTCTTTTCCGGCTCCTGCAGATATATAGTCATCTGCTGCACCGGGAACGTCCTGTCCATTCCATACGGCCACGCTGATGCATGCACCATGTCTCCTAATTCAAAGGCTTCATAATCCTGATCAAGGTCAGACAGATCCAACGCTGTCAGTTCCAGTGCCAGGCTTTCATATTGATTGTCCCTAAGCCATTCTTCCCCTTTCTTCTTCAGATTGGCCGGGACTGTCACGTCATCCCAAGTGGCCACTTTTTTTATCCACCCAAAACGTTTTACGGCCTCTGGGATGTAAAGGTAATCCACGCCATTGTTGACTGATGTGATATCTGTATATGCTTCCAATCCTTTTATTGGGCTCTCTTCCAATCTTGCGCCCAACGGAATGACCGCAGTTGCCAGATTCTCTGCACTGGTATTCTCCACATAATCCAATAAGTTCGTCCCAAACTCAATAGGCTGTTCGCAGTATTTTCCATACTGCGGCAATGTGATCCAGTCCAGATACCGCTTTCCGCCCTCTTTACGGATCCTGAGATATCCTCCCAGCTTATCGACCAGTTTTTTCCGGATTGCATCAAGCGTGGTTTCCCGGTTCGTATACCGGTACAGGCTGTCGTTCTTATCATGGATCGATACGATACCAACATAGAATCTTTTGCGCTCCTCCACCTGGCTGTTGTGCTCGTTCAACCAGGTTTCCAACATCTGCCGGGTTGTCATGTTATGGAATTCTGCCTGCGGCTGGATGCTGTCATGCAGGAATGCGAGTTCTCCAATGGCACAACATTCCTTTATATTGTCCATGTCCTTTTGGCACTGCCTTATCTCCCCGTAAAACATTTCTTTTCCGTCCTTTAATATCTGGACCATACTTTGGCGGTTCTGGATATTTTCGTATTCCGGATTTGTAGATGGAACGAGAAATTCAAAAGAGCCTGCATCATTTAGCAGCAGGTTCAATTCCGGCTCTATGATCACGTTTACATCATCCCCGGCATATCCCAGAACTTTTCCATCCATATATACCTCATACAATTACAGGCTCCCTCCTCTATAATATATTTTTACAGTCCCCGTACCCTCAAAATCCAATGGCACTTCCTCCCGGCCCCCAACTTTTATCTGAGGATATCGGTTTCTCCCGTCTTTAAGCATATAAGCCCGTCCCCCGCACCGCGCTTTTAAATTTGAGCTTTTGAAAACTTGAAATACGGGCACTGTCAGCATATTTCCGCGCGGAATGACGATCTGCTTTCCGGCTTCTGTTATTTCAACCTCTCCTATGTACCGGATCACCCCAGATACAAAATTGAATGGATCCCACTTCCAGGGTTCCTGTGAATCATGGATTTCATACTTATATGGCTCTGCAATGACCTCAACATCAAACTTTCCAATCCTTGCCGTCCTTTCTATGTCTGATTTCACATAAAAACGCCCTTTATAATAAAATGCAGAATCATCATCAAATATAATTTTTATCTCTTTTCCATGGTATTCATTCATAAATCCTGAAAGAAAAGTCCTCCACTCTTTCTTCTCCATGATTCCGCCCAGTTCCATCTGGATGTTTCTTTTTTTGTAAGTTACCGGCCCATTGACCTCAGAAAGATCAATATTTTTGCCCCATGGGACAGCCACAAAAATATCATTTGCCTCTGGAGGCCCTATATCGCATTTCTCAATATACAGCCCCCAGTCTTCCCATAAATGCTTTTCATTCATCCGGGCGCTCTTGACATACATCCTTATCGCATCCTTTCCTTACAGTTGATCCTGCCTATACCCTCATTTGCGATTTCAGAAATCTCTTTCCGGAATGTCCTTCTGTCAGGATATAGGTATACATTCTTATCCCCCACATTGGCCAGATATGGCAGATATTGCTGCAGCATCTGCACAATGTCCGCCCCATTGAATGTGCCTGCTATTTCAGTCCCTCCCGGCCCTGCCTTGCCCGCGTATTCTGAAAAGTCCATGCTGTCCCGTATGACCTGTCTTACATCCGCTATCTTTTTTTCATATCCAACACCAAACCCTTCCGCCGTATATTTTCCTAATTGCTCAAATACTTTGGATGGGGAGTGTATATCCAGATTTGCCCTTGCAGCCGCCACAGCAGAAGCGCACATGGATGCCACCGCCCCTGCAACGACAGAACTCCCTGCGCTGATACCATTGGCAAGCCCGACCGATACGTTGTACCCCTCGGAATATAATGTACCGCTCCCCAGGCTCCTCCCCTCACTTATGACCGCGTTCACATTGGCATTTGCCGCACTTCTAACGGACGATTCCCCGCTCCTTATTCCCGATGACAGCCCCTGTGAAACAGAACTGCCTATTGTGCGGAACCGATCTTCCCTCAATTCATCCTGCACTTTATTTCTTGCGCTTGAACTCATAGTGAGGACTGTGCTGATGACAGATGGCTGTCCTGCCTGTACGCCCCTCTGCACCCCGGAAGTGACAACCTTTCCTATGTTCGTGAAATCACCGATATTGAGTATTTTTTTCGCGGAATTAATGACCTCAGTTGCCACTTTCGTGACAGAGCCCACTGCCTGTGACTGGTTTCCATCCATCCCTACCGCAAGACCTGACACCACATCATTTCCTATCCGCTCAAATACTTTGGATGGAGAATTGCGTTCAAATTTTGCATTTGCCTGCACGATTGTTACATTGCACAATTCATCCGCCGCCATCTTCCCCTCATCCAACGCCGCCCTTATTCCCTTTCCTAGGCCTGCGCTCACATCCATTCCAAGAGATTCCATCGCCGCGGAAACCTGCTCTTTGCCACCATTCAATGATACCGTGTATTCTTCAATCATTCCCTGGACGCTGGCGTTGACTCCGGCTTTCATATCCAGGGACTGCGACCACATCTCATTTGCCTGTTTGAGCTGTTCATCCGTCATCTGGGAAAAAGCCTGCACATAGGCTGAACCCTCCGGGCCCATCTCTGCCAGTTTATCCAGGATCCCCTGGTTTACGCCCCTGTCTGCAAGGATAGCCATGTTATCCGCCCAATTCGCGACTCCCTCAATCTGGCTCTGCATATTTGCAAGGAGCTTTTCACTGGAAATTTCGGTCCCGGCATTGAATTCCTCGAACATATTCATCTGGCTTTCAAGCACCCCTGACACAGTCTCCTGCATCCCAAGGTATGTCTCCGTAATGGCCTGCACTGCCATGCTGTTCGCGTCAGCAGCCGCAGACTGCGCCGCCACATTGTTATTTGTAGACTCTGTATTGGCATCCGTGGCCGTGGTCACATCAGACCATTCAATCCCATACTTCTTCAACTGCTTGGAAGTCGCATCAATCTGCGCCTGCAATTCTTCTTTCGCATCCTTGTTCTCTTCCAGGGTTTTTGTATTCTCTTCCTGGGCCTCCGTCAGTTCCTTATACGTCTTTCTCTGATCCCAGTTCAGACCATTCAATATGGCGTATGTGCTGACCACCCCTCCTGCTTTCTCGCTCTGCTCTTCTAATAGGGCATTCGTCTCCTTTTTCAGGCCTGCGGCTTCATTTTCAATCTTGATGCCCTCAATTTCCAGTTCTGTCTTCTTTTTGATAAGTTCAATGGCGTATTCCTGGGCCGCCTGCATCTCAATCTGTTTCTGGCTGTTATTCAGATATTCCTCAATCGCTTCATTGGCCATGTTCAGGCTTTTGGACTGTTCGTCATATGCCAGGTTCAACTCTGGGACCAGGGAATTTAATTCTGCAATATATCCCTGCATAACCTGAGTCTGTTCATTGCTCCTTCCGGCTGTTTCCGATAGTGTCTCAATCTTCCCGGCCAGAATGTGGGCGTATTCCGACTGGGCTTTCATCTCGGCCGTTGTATTGCCGTAGTCTGAAATAAGCCCTCTCGCGGATTCAGATACCTTATTTGCAGAATCGCAGATCCTATGATTGGATTCCGCCAGCATCTGCGCTTCCTCTGACGCCTCGCTCGCATAATCCGTATACAATGCAAGGGCGGTTCCTGCTGCCGCTGTGGCCGTAGCGGCAAGCACCCATGGATTTGTGCTGCTTACTGCATTCAGCAACTTGGTCGCTACTGTTGCCAACTCTGTTTCTTTCCTATACAGTGCGACGGCTGCTGACACAGTCTTGAACGCAACTGCCCCGGCCGCAATACCTCCCATAACCGGTATCAGTTCATCCATATGGTCTGTCACAAGATCCAGGCCTTTTTCTATGGCCGGAAGACTCTTTTCCGCGATCGGTTCCGCCACCTCCGTCTGGAATTTGCTCCCCAACGTCTCAAACCGCGCCTCCAGAGTGTCATATTTGATCTGCTTGATTTCCTCCATGGTCCCTTTGACATCATCATATGAGACGTTCACTTTATTGAGGGACGTGATCACCTTCATGGCATTGTCTTCCCCCAGGGCACTCCACACATTACTGGCAAGCGTGAGCATTTCCTGCTTATTCGTTGCGGTAGATAAGTCATTGATCACGGAATAGAAGACATCTTTTGCCGTGGCTTTCCCTGATTTCCACTGATAGAACAGGGACTTTGTGCCATCAGAAAAAGAATTGATGTTCTCTTCAATCCTGCCGTCTGACAGGGAAATGGTAAATTCTTTTACAAAGTCATTCACCTTATCCAGGTTGTAGGCTCCCGAATCCAATCCATTGTCCAGAATGGCAAACATTTCCTTTGCGCTGAAGCCTGCCTGTGCCCACAGGGAGCCGTATTCCGCTATGTTGTCGCTTAATTCACCGGATTTATCCAGTCCCCTCTGCGCCCCTTTTGCCATCAGGTCAAATGCTTCCTCTGACGTGACGCCCATATTGTCCATCAGAGAATCTACGCCCCGGATCGTCTCACCCAGATCCATCCCAAAGACATCCCGCATGGCAATCCCGTTTTCCGTCATCTCTTTCAGCTTAGATGCATCCAGTTCCCCGGTGTACTGCCTTACCAGGGCCATGGACTGTGCCAGGTCGTTGATATCCTCCCCGTAGTTGCTGCTGTGGAGTTCATCCATGACGGTCTTATATTTCCTCATTTCCCCTGTGGTGGCCCCTGTGCTTGCCTGGAACTGCTTCTGTGCGGATTCCAGGCTCAGCATGGACTGTGCCGTGGAAGATACGACGTCCTTTGCAAAATCAACCATTGTATTCCCCAGATTCGCTTTCACCACTGTCCCGAAGCCAACCGTCACTTCTTCTGCCTCTTTGACCTCATTGCCAAACCGGTCAATAGAAGCTGCGCACTGGTCTGTGGAATTACGTGCCTCATCCATATAGGCCGCATTTTCATTTAACGCCGCCGATGCACGTATCGTCTGAACCTCCGCAGTGTTTAATTTCGTCTCCCAGTCCCGGATCCGATTTCCTGCTATCTGATAGTTCTGCTGCCCTTTACTGATTGCTGAATTAACTTCTTTTAAAGCCTGCTCTTCTTTCTTCAATTCCTCGGAAAGGGCATTTACAACCTTTTCCTGATCCTTTATGGATTCCTCGGAAGCATCCCCTGCCTTTGTCATTTCTTCCAGTCGGTCAGTTGCATTTTTATATTCTGTTTTGAGTTCTCCGACCCTTTTTGTATGTATATCCTGTTCTTTATTCAGAATTTCTAACCCGTCAGCTACTTTTTGGTATTCCTCCTGCGCATGGTTCAGCCCTTTCCTGACCGCTTCCTCTTTTTTCTTCTGTTCATCCAGAACTTTCGTCAGCACTTCATGCTTTTTTGTCAGAGATTCCAGGGTATTCTGCTGCCCCTCACACTGCGCTTTTACCAGATTCATTTCGGATTTCATGGAAGACAATGCCTTATTGCAGCTTTCAACATCCCTCTTAAATTTCGTTTCACCGTCCAATGCGATCAAAGCGCCTATTTTCTTCGCCGCCAAATGATATCCGCCTTCCTTTTTTTCTGCATTATAAAAGAGAGCCTGTCTCCAAGCTCTCTTTGTTTTTGAAACAACAATAATATTTTATTGCATAACCATTTTCTTTGTCTCTATACCATCCTGATTTAAAATAAGCGTAATCTGGATTTGCTTCTGGCCTGTTGCAGCATTTGATTTCGGAATACTTAAAGATGTCTTTTTCTTCCCCTCAACATTCTCCACGCCATCCAGAATCAGCTTCTTTGCATCTGCTGATAATCTCTTTCTATCTTTCATATCGTTTTCTATGGCTCTGATAGCTTTTCTTATCCCCCTCAAATACAGATAATCCAGAGTAGGACCTTCTCCAAAGTCAAACCCATATTTCGCTTTGAATTTTTCGTTATCGCATTTCCATCCACAACCGTTATAATCCAGTCCTCCAACCAATCTATCCGGCCTTTTCCATGCTGTATAGACACCACACAGTTCAATCCCGGTAATTGCTTTGAAATCTCTAAACAGCATTATTTTTCCCTCTTCTTTGAAATCCCGGATAAACCATGGCATCTCTGGTTCCTGCTGCCCTTTCAGGATATCTTCCATCTCGTGGAAGCGGTTTATGTATCTGGCAGTGAATAAAACGCCCTTTTCACCAGTAAATTTATTCGCAAGAAATTCACAACCTTTTTTAGTAATTTTATAGCAGGGCATTTCTTTATTTTGTTCTGTGAAATATGTTGATTTTTTAAAGAAATCGGAAACCACCACTTGGTTGTCTCCGAGAATTTCTATATATCCCTTAATATGTTTACCGTTTCGCCCAGTTCTTCCACTTAACTTTCTAAGTAACTGCCAATGCTCTACTTCTAATAGTTCAGCCACTTCTATCGAAGTTAAAGTTTGCTCAAGTTCTGTCATAATAAAATCTCCTTTAATATGCTTGAAAGAGATTCCCCTTTATGATAGAATATTTCATAGAGGGAAACCTCGACCTTTAGGGTGTTGTGTTTGATTGGTAGTCTGAACAACACCCTATTTTTCTTGTTCCAAAAGAAGATGAACTCCTTTGCGAATTGCTTCCCCTTTTGTAATCCCATGCTGTATACAATATTGACTCAACTTTTCATCAGTTTTTTTATCGAGCCTCACACTTGTCCGAATATTAATGGGGTTATCTACTTTTGGCCTTCCCATGCGCGGACTCATTTCATCACCTCACTTTCAAGCACACATTAATTATATTAAATGCACGCTCAAAAGTCAAGCACTTTTTAACCACATCAATCTTGATTTGGTCTTTTTCAACCATCTCTGCCACTTCCCGGCTGTCTAATGTTTGTTCAATATTCTTCATAACATATCTCCTTTCATAAATTTAATTCTTGAAAGAAGTTCCTTATCATGTTATGATATTTCATGGAAGGAAACTTCTTGGTGGAGCAATCGACTTGCTTGGCAGGTGGGCGATTGCTCTATTTTTTTATGTCGTCTTCTAACTTTTTAATCCCTCGCCTAATTGCTTCTGCACGTTCACATTCTTCTTGCCTACAGTACTCGTTAAGAATATTACTAGAACATCCATCTAATCTTACGGTAATACGTTCTTTTTTGGGATTATCAGTTGGACGTCCCGTCCTTGGTGACATTTGTTCTATCCTCCTTTCTTTTGTCTGCCATAATTTGTATTATATATTATGTCTGCCAAAAGTCAAGAGTTTTTTTCAAAATATTTTCTACCCTACCAATGGAATTAAAATAAGGTGCTACATTTCGCCATACCTTCCGGTTCCTTTTCAGAGAGGTCAGGAACATACCCTGACAGGACTTTTCCCCGCCATTCAATTAATTTCATGTAGAATCTTAAAAATAAGCATAAGAAAACCACTCACTCCGAAGAATGGGTGGCTTTTATCAATCCCTATTTACATGAAAAGAAGATATTTGGCGGGTGTGCCCTTTCCCGCATTTCTTTTGACCCGATGGGTGCGTAGCAGCACAATCTCTACTTCAAATATCTTCCTTTTCATTGTATGCACATTATACAACTTTTAATCTTTTTTGTAAAGTAATGTATTCTTTTCAATCAGCTTTTTTAAATTCCGTTCTCTTATCCGGTAGCTTCATAATCATAAATACGGTACCTTTGTTCTTATTATCTTTCACAATGTAATCTGGATTTTGTACACATTCCGCACTGTATTTTTCAAACAAATCATAATCAATCGAATGTTTTTCTTTAATATGATCTATTCTTTCATCTGTCACAATAATTTCATTTGTTTGTAACTCTCCAAATTCCTTCTCCAGAATAGAACGATTGATTTTTCCCAAATACCGCGCTTTCACCATGATGGTTTCCTCTTTTGCTCTTGTTGTCCCTATTATTTTCTTTTCCTCTTGATCGTCCCGATTGGAACATGCCATAATCTCTTCCCGATATAGACAACAACCAGCCCGATGAATACCAGCGCCGCAAATTCGGGGGTGCAGAACATAAGCAGCAGCAAAACAATCCCAACGATCAGTTGTATCCATGCTTTTCTCCTGGTCTTCATCTGCCATCCCTCCTTTGCGTTTATTATATCATGCGGCATATTATAAGTCCAGAAGAGAAATCCTCTTTCTCTCCTGGAATATGCATCTTTTCACCTTGAAGTTGTGGAACCGCTTGAAATGCCCGTACAGCTCCATCCACTTTCCAAGATACATCCGCGACACTTCTTTTTCCGTATACCCCATCTGCATCCCAAAGAATACAAGCCACGCAAAATCTAACTGTCCGCTTCCCTCCTCTGATCCGTCTGACTCTGCGTGGTCATCGCGTTTTTTATGTGGAAGCATCTGTAATATTCCTCATGAAGCTGTCTGGCCAGTGTCCTCGGGTTAACGTCTGCTTTTCGCACGATCTCATTTCTTGACAGGAAAACCGGCTTCCTTTTTTCTTTCTCTGCCGTGATCTCTTCCCCCTCCCTGGCCATGAGGTACAGCGCTGTGTTCACGGCTTTCATATCCGGGAACTTTCCCTTATAAATCTTCTGGCCGCGCTCGTCTTTGACTGCTGCCCCATTCTCGTCCAATTCCAGCTCCCATGTAACAAGGCCGTCTTCAAATTCATTGAGATCCCCAAATTCATCCTGGATCCTTTCCAAGACTACAAGGTCGCATTTGATAGGGTACTTTTTACCAGACAACTCTATGTACTGTAATTCCTCAAACATTTCCATCCCCCTGTCCAGAACTCTCATCCTTTACGCTCCCAGAACTTTCATTTTCCCCGGTTCCGCCATTCTCTCCCTTTTCGATTTCGGCGCCCCCGCTTTCATCCGTCCCAGGGCTTTCTTCTTTTCCAGATCCGGTTTCTTCTCCTCCCCCGGTTCCGGCATCCCCGCCGCCTTGCTCTGGCTTCTTCTTGATGCCTGCCATCTCGTCGATCCAGTCCCGCGCATCCTTTTCCTCGCTAAAAATCTGGATCTCTTTCCATAAATTATCGGCAATCCCGATCGCCTGGCCTGCAATGGACGGCGTCTGGTACTCGATGTTGTCCCCTTTTGTCTTGAAACTTTCCTGCCCCTCCGTGAACTTCACTTTATAGATCCACATTGCAACAAATTTCTTCACATTGTTCACTTTTTCTTTTACATAGATCCCAAATCCGACATAATTCGGTGAGTCTGTGGTCCGCACCTTGATCGACGTGCCGTTTTCCCCCACATTTTCAACCGTATGCCCAAACATTACATTGTGGGCCCGGATCGGCATGGTGCTTGTATTTAACGTCACGTCGGCATATTTAAACTCCTTGTCATATTCCGCTTTTTCATCATCCGCATAAAGGGAGCCCTCTGCATACTGCGGATTGAGGTCCAGGCTTACCGCCTTTCCACATGTGAACCCGTCCGTATATACCGGCTTCTCCATGCTCTCGTCCAATTTTGCGATCGTCGGTTTTACCAAACCAATATATGCCATGTCCTATTCCTCCTCTTCTTCAATGTCACACTCAAAAACAATGTGGCGTTTGTCATCTTCTCTCAATACCGTTACTTCCGGATACGTGAATCCTTTACTGAACAGCGCTGCCCGGATCTGGTTCTTCAGCGCTATAAAATTTTCTCCGGCAGGAAGATAAAGGTGCACCATCATGCTTGCCTTTACTGCCTCCGGTGCGTCATCTGCATAGAATACAGGCCTTTCATCCGCATAATTATACACAAAATAACGTTCCTCACTGCCGTCATAGATATCCGGTGCATAAGGGAAGCCAAACGGCTCTATGGCCGCTATAATCTTTTCAAACTCTGTCATTTTCCCGTCTCCCTGTCAAACACTTCCTGCATCTTTTCCAGGACGTCCGCCTCCGCCGCATGGACGGCTTGCGTTAGGACAGGCGTTGCCGCCTGCCGCCCGCTCACCCCATACTCCAGATAAGCCATCTTCTCCATGTTCCTGACTCCTTTTCCGTCCGTTCCGGTAGGACGTACCGCGGTATAATATCCCCGCTGGTTCCTGAGTGCCGCTGTCTGCTTGATAGAGCTTACCATTGCACCTGTGCCCTTATGGCGTGACGCGCCTTTCACAACAGAATCTTTCAGGATCGGCGCCGCCTCTTGGAGCATCATGGGCGCAATCCTTTCCGCATTCAACATGTCTAAGTCTTTCATCAGGTCATCAATCCCCTCAACCTCAAACCGTGCCATTCTGCCTCCTTTCACATGTGAGGATGATCGCCATGGATTTATCTTTCCGGAATGTCCTTTTCACATCGTAAATGATTCCGGTGGACTCATCCAACAGGCAGCGTTCCCCGCTGTAATTACACTCCATGATCTCAATATTCTGGTCTGCCGTATATCCTTTCTGGGAAGCTAAAATCTCATCATTTCTCGTCACGTCCGTAAAGTTGGCCGGGATGCTCTCTGAATATGCTCTGGATTCCTTGCGAAAACCGTCCTTGTCCTGAACAGCATTTTCTTTTCTTACAAGTCGAATGCTTCCGTTCCACATCAGATCCCACCCTCTTCCAGTGATAACCGGAACACTTTGTCCCTATAGAGTTTCAGGTATTTCTCTGTATCTGTACGGTCGTTTCCCAAATATGCTTTTACATACAGCGTAACCGCTGTTATGGCCGCTTCATTGTCCTCAGACTTTATGATGCCCTCCGGGACGCCGGATGCGGCCATATCCGCCAGGCAGTCTTTGATATACAATCTGATATCGGCATCATATACTTTGACGGATTCCGCAATCCCGCATCTGTTTTTCACCATGTTCAGCATGATCTTCCCCTCTTCCTTATGGCTGTGCTGATCCCCAATGCTATGCTGTTGTCCCTGTTACCGCGGCATCATCAATGGTAAGCTCCCCATTTACGAATGCCTGGTCATCTTTCATCCGGCAGTCTTCCCTTTCAATCGCCCGGAACAATGTCAGGTCTTCCTCAAATGCATTCAGGTCCCCTGCCATAGCAATATTGGATGAAATAATCGTGAGCTGTTTACGGTCAAAAAACTTGATTCCCTCTTTCAGATCCCCGATGACCATAGGGATCTTTCTCTTCTTTGCCGTAGAGACATCTGATGGGAAATCCGTGTTCGGCAGGACTTCCACCGGGACGATCGTTGCTCCGGCGCATAACCGCATCTGCATCGGATCCGCAGGGTTTGGCTGCAACAGGTACTTCCCCTCGCTGTCCTTGAGGGTATCCAGATACTGGAGCCCGTCATCATTGGTCACGATCCTGGAAGTGGACTTGAATGCCGCGCCTAAAGTCACATTCAGCGCTTTCTTGATATCATCCAGTCCAGAAAGAGCCGTCTTTTCTTTCTTGTTGATGACCTCACGGATGATGCTGTTCCTTGTAACCCCGGATTCATCACCGATCCATGTGATCAATACTGACGTGATGTTCGCATCTGAATCTTCAAACAGTTCATTGGTGACCGGGAAATATCCTGCATACTTCTGGATTTCATAATCCATGCGTTCAAACTGCGGGGTTTCTTTCTTTCCAATCTTCCCGCCCTCCCCTACTTTGGAGAATCCGGTCTGCTGCATTCTCTTCTTATATGTCCTCGACCCCTTATTGGTCGAGACAGACTCCACGTCTACCAGATGGATCAATGATGCCTTCGCATCCCTCCTTTCATTGATCCTGGTCTGGATGTCCTCCGGGACCGTATATCCGCCGTCCGGGTTGCTCCCCTCGCTCATATCGTCGGAAACCCGGAACCGCTTTCTTGCCGCATTGGCAAATTCATGCACGGCATCCTTTGGCGGCTCTTCCTCTGATCCATCCCCTCCGTCTGCCACTTTATCCGCCATGCCTGCTGCCGCTTTGTCCCTTATCTCCTCCAGGCTTTCATCATCCAGATCTTTCAGGAGATCAAACTTATTCTGCATCTCCACCAATTTTTCTTTCTCTGCCTTTGCTTCATCCAGTTTCCCGGCATCCACAAGGCTTTTTATGGTCTGTTTTTTCTCATTGATCGCATCCAGTAATTCCAACAGTTTTTTATTCATTTTCTTCTCCTTTCAAAAAACAAAGACTCAGACGCCATACAGCTCCAAGTCTCCCAGAATTTCATTTTTCAGTTCTTCGTTTTTATCTGCTTCGGCCTTTTCCCTGATGACTTTCTGCCGGATCTCTTCGGTCAGCCTTAGTCCGGCATAAGAATTTGTGACCTGCATCCCGGCCCCCATGGTTTCATCAGCAAACCCCATCTCCACCGCCTGGTTTGCTGTCAGCCAGGTTTCCCTGTCCATGATCTTCAGGATCTCCTCCATGGTCTTTCCAGACTTCTCAGCATATGACATCGCCAGCGCTGCATTGAGTTCCTTCAATGCTTTTGCCCTCTTTTCATACAGATGGTAATCTCCGCTTGTATACCCGCTCCCGGTCACATTGTGGATCATGATCATTCCAACCGGGCTGATCAGCACCCGTGCTGCCCCCATAGCCGCCACGCCCGCAGCGCTTCCGGCCAGGCTGTCAATCTCAGCAACGGAATTTTTACATTTTCTCAGAAGCGTATAAATCTCCTGGCCTGCATACACATCCCCGCCTCCGCTGTTCACGACCACACGCAGTTCTTCCCCTGGTTCCAGGGAGTCGATCACCGACTTGATGTCATTTGGGCAAGTGGACTCCCATTCCAGCCAGTCATAGATCCATTTTGTGTCATTATCAATGATGTCACCCCTGATCTGTGCTTCTTTCATTTCCCTCACCTTCTTTCTCATACTGCTTTCCCACCATTGTTACAGGAATATAGTTTCCGTTCACCATCAGCTCGTCACCGCCCTCTTTCTGGGGCAGATCCAGGTATTCCCTTGCTTCATTCGGCGTATAGATCCCATTATTTACAGCCGACGCCAGATTTTCCATCTGCGTCTTTGCGTCTGTCCGCAGGATTACTTTTTCATTGTATTTATAGTAATACCCTTCCTCAATTTCTTTCGTTCCCAGGCATTTATAGTTGATCTCCTCCTCATACGCTTTCATCCTGTATGACATGGTATCTACCAGAAAAGCCAACTGCTGCATCTCACTGTTCGCATAGCTGGACTTCTCATAATTGTTGATCTGGTTCGGCTTGATGCCAAACGCACCGGCAATCTGTAGGGCGGAATGCTTCCGGAGTTCAAAAAACTGGGCGTCTGTCAGGTTCATTTTTAAAGGCGTGAGCTGCAGCCCGATCGGGACAGGGACGATCTTCCCGGCATTTTTGCTTCCGGTCAGATACTTTGAATATTTATTTTGCAGCTTCCGGATCCTCTCATCATCCAGATCCCCTGTATACTGCATCGCCATCCCCGCCGTCAGGCCCGTCTCATATAGATTGTTCATAAAGTTCTGGCTTTCAAGCGCCCCATCTATAGAGGAGCCTATCATTTTACGGACTGGCTCCCCCATGATCCCGTTCAGGCTGTATCCCGTCTTAAAATGCAGGATATCCTCCTGTTTGAAGACATACATTTCACCTGTCTTATCGTCAATATATTGATAATACAGTTTCCCTCTCTCCTGAAAAATCCCTGTATCGTCTATCAGGACTGTAACATCTTTAGACGGCAGCAGCCATAATCCGCGGCTTTTGATTTTACCGCCGTATTTTTTCGCCAAAAACTCCCTCTGGACCCATACATATGCGTTCCCATAATGCTGACAGTTCAGTTCAACGGAAGACCATAACATGGTCGGCGTCATGACCGGATTCGGCCGGACCGTCAAAAGCCTGGTCATATCCGTGGGGTCAGCCCGGATTTTTCCCTCTGGGGTCTCCCGATAATACTTCAACGGCAGCTTTCCCATCGTCTCTGACAGCATTTTCATGCAGGTAAAATAGGTAACCTCGCTTATCTTTCTTTTATCCCTCGACGTGATGCCTAACCACTCCAGTAATTCCTCATCATTCAGGTCTACTGTCGGCATGGTCAGTGCGTTCCAGGCATTTTTTATCCTGTTCCATATCTCCATGATCACCACTCACTTTCTAAAAACGCGTCAATCGCATCCAGAAGCCCCTGCCCGAACACATGGTATAAAGCCAGCTTAAATGCACATAATATGGCATCCACCGGGTCAATCCTTTTCGTTGTTGCGTCCTTGTCGATTTTTATAAGCCCTTGATTCGTCCGGATCACTGCATTGCTCATGGAATAGTTTAAGAGAGGATTATAGGTATACAGTATATTCTTACAGAACACCTGCTCCCGGAATCCCTGCGTTGCTTCATTGAGTGACTTATGGCTCTGGAATACCTCTTCTACCGTGTACCCCTCATCTGACAGGTCCATCATCAGCTTTGCGGCGTTCGCAGGATCAAAGCACATGCACTCTATCTTCCATTCATTCTTCCCACAGGTTTCCAGGACATATCTCATGACGGCGCTCTGGTCAACGATCGGCGTATTCGTCACTGAAAGGAATCCCATCCGCTCCCAGGCGTCATAATCCACCTTATCTTTGCTCTTTCTTTCTGCCAGTTTCTCACGGTTCGGTATGAAAGAGTGGGAATATACGACATACTTCACGATCTCCTTTCCCTCAGCATCAAACACTCCCGACAGGTAGGGAATCATGAATGACACTGAGGTCAGGTCTGTTTTTGCTGACATATCAAAACCCACGTAGACGCTCCTCCCTTTTGTGTCTATCGGGATTTCTTTTACTTCGCATGCTTTCCACTTTGCCATGTCCATATATCCGTTTTCCTTTGCCTGCACCCAGACGTCCAAACATTTTGTCAGGAATGCCGTCATATGCTCTGGAATCTCTTTTGCGATCTTATATTCCCCGCGGATTTTTTCTTTCCCCTCTTCATAAGTCATCCGGATTGGGTTTGCTTTTTCCCACAGTCTTTCATCATCCAGCCTGCTGATATCTTCATAGTCCTCTGGATCCATCTCGCAGATGTCGACCAGATATTCTTCATTCTCCACGTCTGTATCAGGATCTAAGATCTTAGAACAATATGCATACTCCGTCACATAGCATGGAAACGTCAGGTCCTTGCCCGCCGTCGTAATGATCATCAGCAGCGGTTCCTTTGTATTGGCTCCAAGCCCTAGGTCATAAAACTCTGTTGTCGGATGTTGGTGGTATTCGTCCAGGATCAGCCCTGCCGGGTTTGTTCCGTCTCCTGATTTTCCATCTTCTTTACTCAGGGGTTTTATGAAACTCCCCGTTTTTATATGTACGATAGAATCTCTTGTTATATAGAATTTCCCAAATAGCGGAGATCCCCGCAGCATCAGGGCAGCCTCATTGAATACAATCTTTGATTGGTCCCTTTTTACCCCCGCTGTATACATCTCATATACTTCATTGTTTTTTGTGGCCATAACCGATATCTCGTATAATGCGATCCCGGCTTCTTCCTGTGATTTTGCGTTCTTACGCGCCACCTCTGTAAAAGTCTTTTTAAAACGCCTTTTCCCATCCTTTTTCCGTTTCCACCCATAAATCTGGCAGATCCTGAATTTCTGCCAGTCCGTGAGCCGGATCGGCTGCCCGGAAAGCACCCCTTTGGAATGCCTGAGAAGCGCAAACCAGTCTATGATGCTTTTCGCAGATTCCTCGCTCCAATAATACGGGTAGTCCTGGTCTGTTTCAAATTTTTCTGCATCGTCCAGAAATCTCCTGCATGCCCATTTATGCTTTTTACAGCTTATTATCTCATCAAGCACACATTTTTCTGCGTATTGTTTTATATTTTCATATACTTCCATCAGATAGCACCAAACTTTTCTACGAGCTCATTTTCTTTTCTGTCTCTCTTATTGACTGCGGCCTTTAATCTGGAATCAATCGTCAGCCCGCACAGGGATGCGAAGCGGCGCATCTCTGAAGCGTAGGTCTTCTGGATATCAACCAGGGGGTTCTTGACTGTGATCGTCCCGGTCCTTGTCTCACGTTCTATGCAGTAATCCTGATCTTTCATAGCCTCTGTGACCTTTATATAATTTGCATAGGCATTGCAGTATCCGGCCAGGTTTGCATAATCCAGATTCCCAACAATGTCAATCTGATTTAACTCCTTGATGATCCTTCTCCATTCCTTTTTTGCCACGTTGTCAACCAGCCACTTCGGAGGAGTCTCCAGCTGGTTTCTTCCTGTCGTAACATACTGCTCTTCCTGCTTCTTTTTCAGCTTCTCACTTTTGGTATTATGGGCACTCTGCATGTCCACAATTTTTCTAGGCCTCCCCATCCAGATATTCCTCCTCCCTCTTTTGCCAACTTCTTTTTCGTATTCGGAATTTTATGAAAAGATAGGAGGACGTGCGGTCGATCCTGGCCGTCCAAAACTTTTCCGCATGCCCCTCCCCTATCTGTTCCTGTATTCCGAAATCATTTTCTGTAATTTTTTCTCCATTCCATCTTTATCTTTTTTATACATCCGCTCAATCATGCTATGTGTTTCATGGCTCAGGCTCATCAGGTTATTGATGTCTATGCGCTTCTGCCAGTCATCCTGCAACGGTATGATGTGATGCACTGTGTCTGCTGCCTCTATCTTCCCTTCTTCCATAAACAGGTATACATCTATGCCAGGCACAAAGAATATGACAGGTACAGCAGGGATAGGAAG
>CATKXE010000064.1 GCA_949840465.1 uncultured Lachnospiraceae bacterium
CGGCGCACAGACCATGGCGCACTGCCCCGGCATATGCTCGAAGAGCTTGCCGCCCTCCGGCGCGTTGACACGGAATGTCTTCACATCCGGCGTCTCCTCGCGGATATCCGTAATCACGCCGATCTTTGGGATCAGAGTATCTAATGTATAATTTTTATGACATGTACATTCACCCATTATTTTTCACCTCCCTGATTCTGGAATGCTTTCACGACCTTCACGATATTCAGGGCTGACGGACATTTTTCCACACAGCGCCCGCAGCCTACGCAGGAATACATCCCGTCGTTGTTGGCCGGATAATATACCAGCTTATGCATGAACCTCTGGCGGAACCTCTGCATCTGGCTGGTACGGTTGTTGCCGTGAGCCATCATCGTAAAATCGGAATACATACAGGAATCCCAGCATCTATAACGGGAAATGCTGTTTCCTGCGGTATAGTCTTTGATGTCATAACACTGACAGGTGGGGCACACAAATGTGCAGGTACCGCATGCCAGGCATGGCTTATATAATTCTTCCCAGATCGGGGAATCAAATTTTTCGGAAAGGGCGTCCCCGTCCCATCCTTCCAGTGAAAGGTTCATGTAAGGAAGTTTTTCTACAATATGATGGATGGCGTCTTTTTCTGCGTCTACAGCCGCCTCGTCCGCGTCTGACAGCAGTTCCTTTACGGATGCCGTAAGAGCCTCTCCCTTTTCAGTAAGTGGTTTCCAGTAAAGCTCCTCTCCCACCATCCATGCAGCCACGTCTGACAGGGGCTCGGCCGCATCCACACCGAATACCTTACAGAAGCAGGTCTCCTCCGGCTCGTGGCAGGCAAGAGCAACCACCGTCCCGTGGTCTCTTCTTGCCGCATAGAACGTGTCTATGGGATCTGCAAGGAATACGTTATCCAGTACCGCAAGCCCCCTGACGTCACAGGCTCTCATGCCGAACACCACAAAATCCTGTTCCTTTAAAGCCTCCGGCTCAACGGACATTTTCTTTCCTTCTTTTTTTACGGTATAAAGGCCTTCACTCTGCGGGAAAAATGCATCCTTCGCTGATTTTACGGTTTTTAATGTGTCCAGATCCACCTCTGCGTCTTTGCTCCACGCCGCAAAATTGGTCTGTCCGGCTGTCTTTACCGGAAGATACAGTTCCTGGCTGTCCGCGATTAACTGGAATAATGCGGAAAGATTTTCTTTTGCTATCTTATACATACATTATCCCCTCTTTCCTACAATACTTGGTTCCGCGTCTTCAAACGTATAGTTTGTAAGCGGTGCTTTTGAATCGGTATCTTCTCCTGCCTGATACTCTCCGTATAATTCGTCAATATCCTTAATGAATTTCCGGTTGAACAGGTGGAGCGGGATTCCCTGCGGGCAGACACGGCTGCATTCGCCGCAGTCCGTACATCTTCCTGCCACATGGAAAGCACGGATAATATGGAACATCTTTTCTTCAAAGGTATCCACATTTGCTTTCTGGGAACTGTCGAACTTGTTGCTGTCAAATACACACTTGCGGCAGCTGCAGGCCGGACATGCGTTCCTGCAGGCATTGCAGCGGATACATTTGCTCAGTTCCTTCTGGAAAAACGCAAACTTCTCCTGCGGGCTCATGGCCTCGATACGCGCCACTTCGTCAAAGCGTTCTGCGTCCTTTGTTTCCTTGGATTCGCCGATAATCTCATCATAGACCATGTGGTCCTTGCCCTTGCATACATGGCATCTCTCCAGCATGACGTCTGCGTAAGCACAGGTCTTTTCTCCATAGATTGTCTGGATCGTAAGCGTCTCTGCCTCGTCTGCAATTTCAGCGCCTCCGATGCTTTCGATTCCTTTGATCCCTTGTTTTTTCACTTTTTCGATATCCAGTTTTCCTTTGCACCCTACACCGACAATGTAAGCCTTTTCCCTGTCTACACGGTGCTCCTTGATGAGCTGGTTGAAGCTGTATGTATCGCATGGCTTTAAGCAGACAAGCGTCTTGCCTTCCAGCCTGGATGCCTCGATCATATATTTACTTAAATTTGCCCCGCAGAATCCGTTGTAAACAAAGTCTTCCATCGCTTCTGCAGTCTCAAAGTAAGCCGGCTCCGGGTTATAAGGCAAGTCTCCGGCCTTCCAGCCGAGAACCCGTGCCACAGTCCCATCTGCCAGCAGTTCTTTTGCACGGTTTATCAGTTCTTGCATCTTAAATCCCCCAATCTTACGTTTTCGCCAAGAGAATAAATCTTCTCTACAAAGCTGTTCATTGTCTCAGAGAATTTCACACCCTCTGCCGCAGATACCCACTCTACCCGTGTGCGTCCGTTTTCCACGCCGATATAATCCAGCATGGAGAACAACAGGGTCATACGCCTTCTCGCATAGTAGTTCCCGGTGCTGTAATGGCAGTCTCCCGGATGGCATCCACACATGATCACGCCGTCCGCGCCTTTTTCAAAGGCCCTTAAAATGAACATCGGATTCACACGGCAGGAACATGGGACACGGATGATCTTTACATCAGCAGGGTAGGACAAACGGCTGCTCCCTGCTAAATCAGCTCCTGCATAACTGCACCAGTTACAGCAGAACGCTACAATTTTCGGTTTGAATTCTTTATTTTCTAACGACATATTGCATCCACCTCCGCTATAATCTGTCTGTTTGAGAATCCCTGTAAGTCCATAGCTCCGGACGGACATGCAACCGTGCAGGCGCCGCAGCCCTGGCAAAGCGCGTTATTTACCACTGCCACGCGGCGTGTCTCGCGGATACCATGGTCATTGACCTCTTTATCCTCGTATGTAATCGCGCCATACGGGCATACATTCTCACAGGTGGAGCATCCGTTACATAGCAGGATATCCGACTGTGCGGTACATGGGTTCGTCAGCAGCTTATCCTTTGCAAGAAGCCCGATTGCTTTTACTGCCGCTGCCCCTGCCTGTGCAACCGTCTCCGGGATATCTTTGGGACCCTGGCATACGCCGGAGAGGAAGATACCCGCTGTCGGCGACTCTACCGGGCGAAGCTTTGCATGCGCTTCAGTGAGGAAGTTGTTGGTGTCAATGCTTGCGGTCAGCATGGTCGCGATCTTACGCACATCGGGGTTCGGCTCAATGGCTGTGGCAAGGACTACCATATCCGCTTCTTTGAGGATCTGGCGGTTATCGAGGAGGTCTGAACCCTGCACTAACAGCTTGCCGTCCGGCTGGGGAATGACCTTTCCAACCTGCCCCTTGATGTAGTTGACACCGTACTGTTCCACCGCTCTTCTGTAGAACTCGTCGAAGTTCTTGCCCGGTGTACGGACGTCAATATAAAATACGGTTACATTCACATCCGGATATTTATCCCGGATCAGCATAGCATGTTTTGCCGTATACATACAGCAGATTTTGGAACAGTAGGGCTTGCCTCTGTCGTCGGAACAACGGCTTCCCACACACTGGATAAATACGATTTCCTTGGGCGCTTTTCCGTCGGAAAGCCTTTCTAAATGTCCGTGGGTCGGTCCTGCCGCGTTCATCACACGCTCTAATTCCAGGGAGGTGATGACGTCCTTGCTCTGGCTGTATGCATACTCGTCATATTTGTCCAGATTGATGGTGTCAAATCCGGTTGCAACTACGATTGCACCATATTTTTCTGTAATAATCTCATCCTGCTGGTCATAGTCAATGGCTCCTGCCTGGCAGACCTTGGAACAAAGCCCGCACTTGCCGGTCTTGAATTTAATGCAGGCCTCACGGTCGATCACCGGCACATTGGGGATCGCCTGTGCAAACGGGGTATAGATCGCGCTTCTCGTATTCAGGCCCCGGTTAAATTCACTGGGCGCTTTCTTAGACGGGCACTTTTCCTGACAGACGCCGCAGCCCGTACATTTATCCATATCCACGCTTCTTGCCTTTTTACGGATATCTACCATAAAGTCGCCCACGAATCCACTGACCTTTTCTACTTCGCTGTAAGTGTAGATCTTGATTTTCTCATGGGCGGATGCCTCCACCATCTTCGGCGTCAGGATACACGCGGAACAGTCCAACGTGGGGAATGTCTTGTCAAGCTGCGACATCCTTCCACCGATACTGGGCGTCTTTTCCACAATATCTACTTCATAGCCCGCATCTGCAATATCCAATGCGGTCTGGATTCCTGCGATACCTCCGCCGATCACCAGCGCCCTCTTGGTCACACGGCTCTCCCCGGCCTGGAGTGGCGCATTCAAATTCACCTTTGCCACCGCCGCGCGCATCAATATGACGGCTTTCTTTGTCCCTTCTTCTATGTCCTTATGGATCCAGGAACAATGCTCGCGGATGTTGGCGATCTCTACCATATATGGGTTTAAGCCCGCGCGCTCCGCTGCTTTTCTGAATGTAGTTTCATGCATACGCGGGGAACAGGAACAAACTACAACCCCTGTCAGCCCTTTCTCATGGATGGCAGCCGCAATCTTCGCCTGACCCGCTTCGGAACACATATACTGGTAGTCTTCGGAATGGACAACGCCCGGCTCCATCAGTGCCATCTCTGCTACTTTTTTTACATCCACCGTTGCGGCAATATTGCTTCCGCAGTGGCAGACAAATACTCCGATCCTCTGCACCCGGCTCACCTCCTATATCTTCTGAATGCACTGACTAATAACTGCTGCGGAAGTTCCGGATCTAGTAATTCCGGAATCTCATTTGGCGACAGATAATCCTGGTCTTTCTGGCGTACTACAACCTGCCTTGCCGCGTCGATCAGTTTCCCTGGTTTTACGTCGCGCGGGCATCTCTCCACACATGCGAAGCAGGAAAGGCATTTCCAAAGTGACTTGGAATTCACAAGGCTTTCAATATCTTCATTAATTACATAGGACACAAACTGATGCGGCTTGATATCCATCTCGTTATAGGACGGGCAGGATGCAGAGCATTTGCCGCATTTCATGCATTTCAGCGGATTGACGCCGCTGATTTCTTTGATCAGTTCCGCCTGTTTCTTTTCAGAACTCATGACTTCTGCACCTCCTCTTTTATTCCGAGAGCCTCTGCGAGCAGTTCCGTAAAGTAAACGACCGGAAGCTTCCCGCTGCTCTTATTCAGGTTATAGAGGCAGAGCGGACAGGCCGTGATCAGCATCTCCGCGCCGAATCCGTCTGCGCTCTCCATAATCTTCTCACACATATTTTGGGACATTTCCTTCTCTTTTAAGGAAATGTAGCCGCCGCAGCATTCATTGCGGTATGGGTAAACCACCGGCTCCGCCCCGATCGCACGGATAAAGTCTTCCATGATCTTCGGATTCTCCGGATCGTCAAAGCCAAGGAGTTTCCCCGGACGAAGTAGCAGGCACCCGTAATAAGCGCCGATCTTCCTTCCCTTCAAAGGATTGGTTACCTTCTTCTTCAGTTCGTCAAACCCAACTTTGTCACGAAGGACTTCTAAAAAATGAAGGACTTCTGTCTCACCCGCGTAAGGTTCTGGAAGCTCCATATAATTATTCGCCCTGGTCCTGATATCTTCCACATTCTTCATATCATCATTCACCCGCTTAATCACATGATGACATGCCGAACACAGTGTCACGAGAGCCTGCCCTTTTTCCTTCGCCTCATTCAGGGCGCGGACAGAAGATAGCTTTGTTGCAATCTCATCAGTGCCCAGCGGGTACACGCCGCCGCAGCACTGCCAGTCTTCGATCTCTTCCAGTTCAAATCCCAGTGCTTTTGCCGAAGCCCTTGCATACGCATCCAGATCTTTTGCCTTTGTTCTCAAAGTGCATCCTGGATAATAACTGTACTTCATAGTTCTCGCTGTCCTTTCTTTATTTTATTGCCTGTCGCCAATTTTCTACGGAAAATTGATGACCTGCTTGCGCTTCAGCGCAATTCCTTTTTTTGCTTATCACCAATTTTCTACGGAAAATTGATGACCTTTCATTTCTTATAATTCGATCTGAGCGATCACTGATTTGAGTGCCTCTGCACTTGCTTTCAGTTTTTCTACTTCCTCGTCAGTAAGCTTCATCGGAACCTTACCGTGGACGCCCTTCGGGCCAACCAGCGCAAGTGTGCTCAAGCATACATCTTCAATCCCATATTCGCCATGCATCATAGAAGATACCGTGGAAACGGATTCGGAAGCCGCCATGAGGATGCTGCATAATTTGCACACGCCTCTGGTCACCGCATAGAAGGTAGCTCCTTTATTTGCAATGATCTTACCGCCTGACTTCTGTACATATGTAAGCATAGCGTCCTTATCCAGTTTTTCGAATCCCGGCATCATCTCATAGTAATCATCTACATTAACGCCTGCAATCCTTGCCGCCGACCATGGGATGAAGGAAGTATCCCCATGCTCGCCAAAAACATATGCATGGATATTTCTCTGTGCAACTTTGAAATGCTCGGAAAGCCCGCAGCGAAGACGTGCGGAATCCAGAATCGTACCGGAACCGATAATCTGGTTCTCCGGGATACCTGAGATTTTTGTAAAGACGTAAGTCATGATATCAACCGGATTGCTTACGATGATGTAAAGCGCATTTGGAGCGGCCTTAACAATCTCCGGTGTAATCTGCTTTAAGATATTAACGTTAGTCTGTGTGAGCTCAATTCTTGTCTGTCCCGGCTTGCGGGCGATTCCGGATGTAATGATTACGATATCGGAATCCTTGGCATCTTCATACTCGCCTGCAACGATAGAAACAGGATCCCTAAAGCATGTGCCCTGCTCGATGTCCATGACTTCGCCTTGTACTTTTTCCTTGTTGATGTCGATCATGACGATCTCAGATGCGATGTCCTCTCCAGACAGTGTGTACGCAATTGTTGAACCTACGCTTCCGGCTCCAATGATTGTGACTTTGCTGCTCATGTTTTTCTCTCCTTTTACTGTTGTTTTTCTTTTGCTACCTTCGACAGCAAGGCAAGTCTTTTTTCCTGCCTTTGTCTTCCATAATAATAGCATATTGACAATAAATTAACAATCCTTTTCTTCATGGAAATATATACAAAAATGATTGTTAAATTTTAGTCAATATTCATAATACCACAGTTGAACACCCCCTTTAGAATTTTTTTACCGGATTATTTTAGAAAAGGGTCTGCCACAATGAATCATGACAAACCCTTTATTTTATTTACTTAAATCTATCCGTTAGAACTTCCCTGCTTTCGCCGCTTCCTCCACGGAAACCGCTACTGCAACAGTCATGCCGACCATGGGGTTGTTTCCAGCGCCGATCAATCCCATCATCTCAACATGGGCCGGTACGGAAGAAGAGCCTGCAAACTGTGCGTCAGAGTGCATACGTCCTAATGTATCTGTCATACCATAGGAAGCCGGGCCTGCCGCCATATTGTCCGGATGGAGTGTACGTCCCGTACCGCCGCCGGATGCTACGGAGAAGTACTTCTTGCCCTGCTCTACACATTCCTTCTTATAAGTTCCTGCTACTGGATGCTGGAAGCGGGTCGGGTTGGTAGAATTTCCGGTGATGGAAACATCCACGCCCTCTTTGTGCATGATCGCAACGCCCTCGCGAACATCATTCGCACCGTAGCAGTTTACCTTGGAGCGAAGACCGTCAGAATAAGCGGTTCTCTGTACTTCCTTCAATTCTCCTGTGAAATAATCATACTCAGTCTCTACATATGTAAAACCGTTAATTCTGGAAATAATCTTTGCCGCATCTTTTCCAAGTCCGTTCAGGATAACGCGCAGTGGTTTTTTACGGACTTTGTTCGCTTTCTCAGCGATACCAATTGCACCTTCTGCTGCCGCAAATGACTCGTGGCCTGCCAGAAATGCGAAGCAGTCTGTTTCGTCTTCCAGAAGCATCTTGCCCAGATTGCCGTGTCCAAGGCCTACTTTACGCTGGTCTGCAACAGAACCCGGAATACAGAAAGCCTGAAGGCCTTCGCCGATTGCTGCCGCTGCGTCTGCCGCTGTCTTACATCCCTTTTTGATCGCGATCGCTGCGCCGACAGTATATGCCCAGCATGCATTTTCAAAACAGATTGGCTGGATGCCTTTTACCTGATTGTAAACATCCAGTCCGGCATCCTTTGTAATCTTTTCTGCCTCTTCAATAGAAGCAATGCCATAGCTATTCAAAACTTCATTGATTTTATCAATTCTTCTCTCATATGATTCAAATAAAGCCATTTAATTATCCTCCTGATTTATTTTAGAAACTCTGGCAAAATATACCCGAAAGGCGACTGTAATTCATGCTCCTGCGGAGCCGACGGACTTCGTCCGATAAGGTATGCCAAAGCGGTTGGCTATTCTTTCCGTGGGTCAATGATCTTCACAGCGTCAGCAACACGGCCATACTGTCCTTTTGCTTTCTCCCATGCGTCATTGGGCTGATCGCCTGCTTTGATGAAATCTGTAAACTTACCAAGGTTTACAAACTGGTAGCCGATGATCTCATCGTTCTTATCCAGTGCGATTCCTGTCACATAGCCTTCTGCCATCTCCAGATAACGCGGACCCTTTGCCAGCGTTCCATACATGGTGCCAACCTGAGAGCGGAGTCCCTTACCAAGATCCTCTAAGCCTGCGCCGATTGCAAGGCCGTCTTCTGAAAATGCGCTCTGTGTTCTTCCGTAAACAATCTGAAGGAATAATTCTCTCATTGCCGTATTAATCGCATCACATACAAGGTCAGTATTCAATGCCTCCAAAATGGTTTTTCCAGGAAGGATCTCGGACGCCATTGCTGCGGAATGTGTCATTCCCGAACATCCCAGCGTCTCAACAAGCGCCTCCTGAATAATACCGTCCTTCACGTTGAGTGTCAGCTTACATGCGCCCTGCTGCGGAGCACACCAGCCAACGCCATGTGTAAAGCCTGAAATATCTTTCACTTCTTTTGCTTTTACCCATTTTGCTTCTTCCGGGATTGGAGCTGGTCCGTGATTGGCACCCTGGGCTACCGGACACATCATTTCTACTTCATGTGAATAAATCATGTTAATACTCCTTTCAAATATGTATGATTTTTCTCTTGTATAATGCCGAAATACTTCACATCACACTACCGTTATTTTCGCACAAATTGATTCATTCGTCAATCGTCACTTTGTATAAGATTACTATTTATTTCTGGCTATTAAAGATAGTCGGGAGGGCATGAACCATACAGCATCTCCGCCGCCAGGCGAAACGCCTCTTCCACCGTATGAAGACGGTTTTCCATTCGGGTTCCATGAAAATGCAGTTCTCTTACCTGCACTTCTCCCCTGACAGAGCATCCGATATAGACAAGCCCCACCGGTTTTTCCTCTGTGCCGCCTCCCGGTCCCGCAATCCCCGTAGAGCTTAAACCCACGTCAGCGCCTGCTGCTTTCGCGGCGCCTGAGGCCATCTCGCGGGCTGTCTGCGCGCTGACTGCCCCATACTGTTCCAGAGTCCCGGAAAGCACTCCCACCAGACGCTGCTTGGCCTCATTGGAGTAAGTTACATAAGCCTCGCCCAGTACGTCCGAAGCTCCGGCCACATTGACCAGTGTGCCTGCAATCAGCCCTCCGGTGCAGGATTCTGCCGTAGTTACAGTAAGCCCCTGCTCCTTAAGGAGCCGGACTACAGCCTCTTCAGGGGCTTCCTGCTTTTTTTCTCCCTGCATCTTACATTCCTCCCTGTGTGAGTACCTGCTTATTCTTCCTAATATAATCCCCCAATGAAATGACCGTCAGCGCCAGAGATACCCAGATCAGGATTTCCGCAAGCAGATCAAACACTCCGCCCGGTTCCGCGATCAGCAGGATCACCATCGCCATCTGGGATACGGTCTTAAATTTCCCCCAGTAGCTTGCGGCGATCACGATTCCGTTATCAGACGCCACCAGACGGAATCCGCTGATAATAAATTCACGGGCAATGATGATGATGACAAACCATGCCGTAAGTTTCCCGGAATCAATCATACAGATCATGGCAGAGCAGACGAGAAGCTTATCTGCCAGCGGATCCATAAATTTCCCAAAATTCGTCACCAGATTATATTTTCTGGCAATCTTGCCGTCCAAAAGATCCGTCAGGCTCGCCACGCAGAACAAAATGAGGGAAATCCATTTATTTGCATCCCCGCCCACATCGGTCAGCATGAAAAACACGAAAAACGGCACCATGATGATTCTTAACACAGTCAGTTTATTTGGTAAATTCATTCCACAAGTCCTCCTATCAAATCATATTCCAATGCCCCGCTCACTTTTACCCTGGCAAAATCACCGGACAAAAGTTCCTCCCCCGCCGCATCCACGAAGATCAGTCCGTCCACCCCCGGCGCGTCCCGGTAGGTGCGTCCTACAAATGCATTTTCATCGGCCACCCTGCCCTCGACCATGACCAGTACTTCTTTGCCCACCATACATTCTGCGTTGGCAAATGCAATTTCCTGCTGCAGTTCCATCAGATCTGCCTGACGCTCCTGCCTGATTTCTTCAGATATCTGATCCGGCATCTCTGCCGCCGGCGTCCCCTCCTCCGGAGAATAGGTAAATACCCCCAGGCGGTCAAATTCCATCTCATCCACAAACTCCATCAGTTCTTCATGCTGCTCACCTGTCTCTCCCGGAAATCCGGTGATCAACGTAGTCCTCAGACAGATATCCGGGATTTCCCTGCGAAGTTTCTTCACAATCTCTATGATTTCCTTCTTTGTGGTCCGCCTTCCCATCTTTTTGAGGATTGCATCATTGGCGTGCTGAATGGGGATGTCCAGATAATGGCAGACCTTCGGCTCTTCCTTGATTGTCTGAATCAGCGCATCCGTAATCTCTTCAGGATAGCAGTAAAGAAGACGGATCCACCGGATACCTTTGATCCCGCACAATTCATGCAGAAGTGCGGGAAGTCTTTTTTCCCCATATATATCCTTTCCATATAATGTGGTCTCCTGAGCCACCAGAATCAGTTCCTTTACCCCCTGCCCTGCAAGTTCTTCTGCCTCTTTCAAAAGCCGCTCCATGGGAACACTTCTGAAAGGCCCCCGGATTTTCGGAATGATGCAATAGGTACAATGCTTATCACACCCCTCGGCAATTTTCAGATATGCATAATGGCCGCCCGTGGTCACCTGCCGTTTGGCTTCCACCAAAGGAAGCGCCTGCAGCGGCGCAAGCAATATCTCGCTCTGCCCCGAGAGAGCCTTATCCAGAGCATCCAGGATCTGGTCATACGCTGTCGTGCCCAGCACCACATCCACCTCGGGAATCTCATCCAATATCTCCTGCCGGTATCGCTGCGCCAGACACCCGGCCACGATCAGAGCCTTTAAGCTTCCTTTCTTTTTATATTCTGCCATCTCAAGAATATTCTGTATGCTCTCCTCCTTGGCATCATGGATAAAACAACATGTATTGATAATGACTGCATCGGCCTGTTCCTCGTCGTCCGTCATCTCATGCCCCCGGGATGCCAGAAGCCCTAACATCTCCTCCGTGTCCACGAGATTTTTATCGCATCCCAGAGATATCAATAAAATCTTCATACTTTCCTCCATTCTTGCCAGGCCGCGGGTCATTGGGTCTGCACTCCGTTTCGGCCGTTGCTGAACAAATGCCGCGGGCACCTGGCAACCCTCGCGGCAGTCGCCAAATGGACATACAAAATATGTTCCACCTGGCTCGTTGCTTCGCGGGAATAAACAGGCTTTCTTCCCCTTGCTTCTCTGTTCGGCCACAACCCGTATATAAACAGGGCTATCTCCTATGCCGCATAAGGATAGCCTTATCTATGATCTGCCGTCCAATTATGATTCCTCTTCACCCGCATTCTCAGCGATGATTTTTAATTTGCCTTCATTCAGCTCCTGAATTGCCAGAGAAAGAGGCTTTGCTTCCCCTTTGATGCTCACCATCGGCATCTCCCCGTCAATGATCTGTCTGGCCCTCTTTGATGTAGCAAGTACGATGGAATACCGGCTGTTGACGATCTTAGTCTCGCCCTCTTCCACATCCTTATTCACTACTTTCATCAAATCTGTATAAGATGGATGCAACATGCTTTTTATTCTCCTTTCAACCCCTGCAAATCTTCTTTTATTTTTTGTATAAATTCTGTGTTGCGGAAACTCCTGCTGTGCTCTCCCTGGATGATGCTGTGCATCTCTTCCACACAGGTCTCCAGGTCGTCATTAACGATCAGGTAATCGTACCGATCCATCCCTTGCGCTTCCTCCGCGGCGCGGCAAAGTCTGGATGCGATCACTTCCGCCGTCTCTGTACCCCTGCGCGTAAGCCGCCTTTCCAATTCTCCTGCCGTGGGCGGCGTGACGAACAAAAGCAAGGTATCCGGAAATGCTTCCTTTACCTTCATGGCTCCCTGAATCTCAATCTCCAGAATCACGTCCCTGCCTGACTCCAGCATCTCCTCTACATAGGCACGGGGAGTCCCATAGTAGTTCTCCACGTATCTAGCATACTCTATCAGTTCCCCTTTCGCAATCATTTTTTCAAATTCATCTCTGGTTTTGAAAAAATATTCTCTTCCGTCGGCTTCCCCGTCACGGGGCTTCCTTGTTGTTGCTGAGATTGACAACGCGTACCGTTCCGGATAGCGTTGTAACAGCGCATGCATCAATGTACCCTTGCCGGCTCCCGAAAAACCGGACACTACGGTCAAAATCCCTTTTGTCTCCATCCAGCACACCTCACATCCTCATTTTCGATTCTTATCACTAAAGTCCCTTGCCGCTTCGGCAAATCCTGATCGGTCATTCAATATTCTGGATCTGCTCACGGATTTTTTCAATCTCTGTCTTCAAGCCGATGGCATAATTAGAAATCTCCAGATCATTGGCTTTGGACAAGATCGTATTAGCCTCCCGGTTCATCTCCTGGGCGATAAAATCCAGCTTCCTTCCAATCCCTTCGGATTCCTCCAGAGTATCCCGCATATGGGAAATATGGCTTTTCAGGCGGACGACCTCCTCGTCCGTACAAATCTTGTCCGCAAACAAAATGACTTCCGCCGCCACCCTGCTCTCTTCAAGCTGCGCGTCCCCTAACAGCTCCCTGACTTTCTCTTCCAGCCGCTCCCGGTACTGGGCCGCAATCTCCGGAGAATGCTCTTCAACCTTTGCGGCCAGTTCCTCAATCCCGGACAGTTTCGCGAGAATATCCTTTTTCAGATGTTCCCCTTCTGTCACCCTCGCCGCGACAAACTGCCCGAATGCGCCTTCCAGAGCGCTTTTTAAGCCCTTCCACAATTCCTCTTCATCCTCGGCCTGCTCTTCCATGGTCAGAATTTCCGGGCAGCGCGCCAGTGTCGCTAAGCCGATATCGTCACAGAGGCCAAATTCCCCCGCCATCTGCCGGAGATACTTCACATACTCTCCTGCCAATGCCGCGTTGTACTTTAACGCCCCCTGCTCCCTGGAGATGTTTTCATAGGAAATAAAAATATCAATCTTCCCGCGGCTTGCATACTTCCTAAGCAGTGTCCGGATCGCGCTGTCAAAAAAATTCAGCTTCTTCGGCATACGGATATTTACATCCAGATACCTGTGGTTCACGCTTTTTAATTCCACTGTAAATTTCCGGGAATCCTGCTGATACTCGCATCTCCCAAAACCAGTCATGCTCTTTATCATGGTCTTTGCCCTCTATAGTTTATAGTATTCCTCAATCTGCAACTTCCTGTAGCTTTCCTATTATACCCCCCAAACTCCGTTTCGGTCAACTCTTTGACCTGAAGTTTTATAAAATGGCAAAGCCGGCCTGTTTCAGTCTCCCCTGACGACAGGCCGGCTTCTTATGAAATCCAACGCTTCCTTGGTTTAAATTCCTAAAATCTTCTCCTTACAGGCGCTGACGGGATACCAGCTGCATCCGGCGCAGATGTCGGCCAGCATCTCCGGCGTAATCTCTTTTCGTATTTTCTCCACAAGTTCCTGATATATGTATTCCTTTTCTTCCAGATGGAAATATTCCACCACTTTCCTGTCAAACCGCTTTACCTTTTCATTGGTCCGGCAGAAATCCTCCCCCAGCATGTGCGGGCAATACGTACAAAGGTCGTCTGTGGAAAATTTCAGGCGGATGGAAACCGGCTCGCCGCTTCTCAGCCTATCGGTCAGCCTGTTCATATTTTCTACAAATTCCCCGCTGTACCCCTTTCCGCCGTAGCCCTGGGTACAGAGCAGATGATGAGGCCTTAAGTCCATTGCAGCGCCGCCCCCAATCTTGTCTGAATTTTCAATCCCAATACGGATGCGGCCGCCGCTTTGATAATGGCCGTAGGAATAAATGGCAGTATACAGGCCGTGATTCCCGTCCATACAGATGCTTTCATGATAATACAGAACATCGCCACGCCCACTATATAATTAGACGCTGTGCCCAGGACAAGGAATAGCAGGAACATGCCCTTTTGTTTCCTCAACTTCACCCCCGTGCCAATCAAAAATGCCATCAGCGGGAAGGACAGCAGAAATCCACCGGTGGGCCCGACCAGATCCTGAAATCCACCGCTGAATCCTGCAAATACCGGAACCCCCGCGGCTCCCAGCAGCAAATAGACGACCATGGAAATCGCCCCGTTCTTTGCTCCCAGGATTACCCCTGCCAGAGTCACCGCAAATGTCTGCATGGTCATAGGCACCCCCAGCGGCATCGGAATGGAAATCTGTGCCAGCACTGCCGTTATCGCCGTCATAATCGCAATACCGCAAATTTCCTTTGTTGAAAGTTTTGAATGATGCATCATTTCGCCCTCCTTATTTGTGCAGAGCACTCTCGGCAAGTTCTCCCTGCAAATAATCTGAAAAATACTTTATGCTCTCTACCTGCATTACAGATCCACCACAAATATCCGTCATTTGTATTCAAATCCGCAAAACAAAAAAAACACTTCCTTAAGTATAAACACTCCGGGTCTAAATTGTCAACTTGTTTTTGGTTTTAGTTTACAATCTGAATACCAACATTTTCCCTTTTTATAAAAATAATAGATGAAAAACCCATAAATCCATATTATAATAGATCAGAATGGGAAAAACAGAATTGACACTTCTTAATAGAAAGTGAGGAATACATTATGGCTTTTGACGGAATTGTCGTGGCGAATCTCGTCCACGAATTACAGGAACAGCTTTTGAATGGAAGAATCGCAAAAATCGCGCAGCCAGAAACAGACGAACTTCTCCTGACGGTTAAAACCCCTGCCGGACAGAAACGGCTCTACCTCTCGGCAAGCGCGTCGCTTCCACTGGTCTACCTGACCGAATCCAATAAACCCAGTCCCATGACTGCCCCCAACTTCTGCATGCTGCTGCGCAAGCACATTGCAAACGGACGGATCATAGATATTTACCAGCCTAAACTGGAGCGGATCATCCATTTTACCATTGAACATCTGGATGAAATGGGCGACTTGTGCCGTAAAGACCTGATCGTAGAGATCATGGGCAAACACAGTAACATCATTTTCTGTACAGAGGAAGGCTCTATAATCGACAGCATCAAACATGTTTCGGCCCAGATGAGTTCTGTCCGTGAAGTGCTTCCCGGACGGGAATATTTTATCCCTGACACGATGGAAAAACAAGACCCCCTGTCCATAGGATTCGAAGCATTTTCTCAGACACTTACAGCCAGGCCCATGCCTTTAGCCAAGGCCATCTACACCAGCTTCACAGGGGTAAGCCCGGTCACGGCAGAAGAAATCTGCTCCATCTCTGAGGTAGATTCCTCCCTGCCTGCGGCTGCATTTTCCAGGGATATCCTGCGGCATGTATATAACCAGTTCGACATTTACTTTTCTGCCGTAAAAGAAAAAAAATTTTCTCCCGCCATCTACTATGATGGAAAAGAGCCAAAGGAATTTTCTTCCCTTCCGCTGACCCACCTGTTCGGCAACGGCGAATCGGGCGCAAAAAGATATCAGTGTACGGAATTTGAATCTATTTCTGAGGTGTTGGAAACCTACTATGCCCTGAAAAACACTATGACCCGCATTCGGCAGAAATCTGCTGACCTGCGGCATATTATCCAGACCGCTTTAGAACGGAATCGTAAAAAATACGACTTACAGTTCCGGCAGTTAAAAGACACGGAAAACCGGGAAAAATTCAAAATCTACGGAGAATTGATCAACACCTACGGATACAATCTGGAAGAAGGGGCGAAAAAGCTGGAAGCGCTGAACTATTACAATAACGAGATGGTTTCAATCCCTCTGGATGCGGCCAAAACTCCTCAGGAAAATGCGCAGCGCTATTTTGAAAAATACAATAAACAGAAGCGGACTTTTGAGGCGCTCTCCCATTTTATCCAGGAGACTCAGGAAGAAATCACTTACCTGGAATCTATCCGAACCTCTCTGGATATTGCCCTGAACGAAGACGACCTTACAGCAATCAAAGAAGAGCTGATCACCTCCGGCTATATGCGGCGCAAGTTTACCAGGAAAAAAGTGAAGATAAAAAACGACCCCCTGCACTATATTTCCAGTGATGGATACCACATGTATGTGGGAAAAAATAATTTTCAAAATGACCAGCTTACATTTGCATTTGCCACAGGAAATGACTGGTGGTTCCATGTAAAGCAGGCTCCCGGCTCCCATGTGATCGTCAAGACAAATGGGGATGAACTTCCGGATCGCACCTTCGAGGAAGCCGGACGGCTGGCTGCATACTACTCCAGCATGCGTGGAGCAGAAAAAGCAGAGATTGACTATATCGAAAAAAAACATGTAAAAAAACCAAAGGGGAGCAAGCCGGGCTTTGTCGTATATTATACGAATTATTCTCTGGTCATTGACAGTGACATCAGCGGGATACAACAGATACCATAACAACAGAAGTTACAATTCACGGCCTCGCCGGCCGCGAATTGTAATGCATCCGGCCCCTCGCCGTCAGGCGGCGAGGGGCCGGATGCCAGAATTCAAAACTTTACGGGTCGGATACCCCCTGGGTTCCTAAAGGCGCGGGAATCGAATCTGCTGTGCCTCCCATTTCCGCCGGTGCCGTCTTTGGCCCTGTCACCGATTTGACTTCCTCCGGCACCGTAATCGGCCCAACCTCTCCATATCTGCTGAAATCCAACTTAATACTATAGGAATTCACATTCGTAGTTTTATCAAATTCATCATATAAGCTCTTCATCACATTGGACATGTCCACCACAATTCTGGCCGGAAGAAGTTCCTCCTTGTACACGTTAAATGTGATTGGAATCAGCAATTCTGAGATGGCATTCTCATCCGTAAGCTTCACCAACCCATACGCATTCAACATCTCACTGCCAAGCAGGCCTTTTAGATTTTCTCCTGTCACTTCGCCATACATCTGGTAGCATTCTTTTCCGTCTACATCAACGGTTCCCTCCGCAATCCGAAAATCCTCCACAGAGTCCGTCATCTCGGAAAACAGGCTGTTGTCCAAAGTGATGCCGGAACCTTTCGTATTTTCTAATACTTCCTTGCTCCAGTTGCCGTCCAGACTGCTGTATGTGGCGCTTCTCCCTGACTCGATCAGCTGATAGATCTCCAGGACACTTTCCAGTTCTGCCCCCCGCATTTTCAGATGTGCGGTTCCCTTCGCATGCCCTGCTTTCGGATCCATCGTACTCTCCATGTCAATGTCCATCGAAACCGCTGTTGTATAAAGCACATCTTCCAGTTCAATATCCAGCCTTACCGTATTGGCAAAGGATGAGACATCAGACATGTTATCGGACACTGCTTCCATCAGTTTTGTTGGGGTCAGTTCTCTGCTGCATGACGTAAGCATGCACACACAGGATATCAGCACCCCCAGGCATCTGACATTTCTCCATACAGTTTTGCATCTCCGAGCCATTCTCTTTCGCGTCCTTTCATAAACTTTTTATAGGGATATTCCCTTTTCACAGACGAGTCCCCAGCAGATAATCAATAAACTGCTGCGCCGTCCTGCCGGAACGCCCGCCATGGTTCAGTTCCCATTGATTTGCATCCAAAAGCAGCTTTTCCTCCGGCATGCCAATTCCATTTGCCTTTGCAAGCGCCTTGACAATGTGTTCAAATTCCTTTTTTTCGGGGGAACCAAAATAAATAGTCACCCCGAATCTTGCCACCAGGGACAGCTTTTCCTGCACCGTGTCATTGGTATGCAGTTCTTCATCACGGTCCGCCTTGTCCTTAAAAGTCTCCCGTATCAGATGCCGGCGGTTGGACGTCGCATAAATCAGCACGTTGTCCGGTTTTTTCTCCAGGCCGCCTTCAATGACTGCTTTCAGATATTTATACTCAATCTCATACTCCTCAAATGACAGGTCGTCCATATATATAATGAATTTATAATTACGGTTCTTGATCTGCGTAATAATATCATTCAGATCCCGGAACTGATGCTTATACACTTCGATCATACGCAGGCCCTTTCCATAGTACATATTCAGGATGGCTTTAATAGACGAAGACTTCCCCGTCCCGGCGTCTCCATAAAGAAGGCAGTTATTGGCTTTACGTCCTTCTACAAATGCCTTTGTATTGTCGATCAGTTTTTTCTTGGCTATCTCATATCCCACCAGATCATCCAGATGTACATGGGCAATATTCGCAATCGGCACGATCTGCGCGATCTCCCCTTCTGGATGCTCCACCCGGAACGCCTTGTGGAGTCCCAGCTTGCCAACCCCGAATTCCTGATAAAACCGGGTCAGGCAGTCCTTAAACTCCTGCACGCTCTTTGCAGCGCCTAATGACTGGCTAAGCATACAGATTCGATCACGGATCCTCTTGTTGAACATCTTGCTGCCGGTATTTACATTCTGATAATCCAGAAGCAACGAGAAACAGTCCGCATGCAGTGTTTCCTCCATCGGTCCGAAATCGTAGTCAAACAGTTCTTTCAACACCTCAAAATCATGCAGCACAATCTGGTTGATGCTCCCTTTTACCTCCCCCACAATCTCACAGGATGTGCTGTATGCATTTTCATCACTGGCTAACAGAAACGTCAGATATGTGTGCCACAGGTTCCCTTCAAATCCATGGCTGACAGAAATCTCCAACAGCCCGTTGATACATTCAAATAAAAGGCTTCTTAAATCCTCTTGATTGTAATATTCATTATTGTAATTATCCATCAAAAAGGTCATATCCTGAAGGATATCGCCGTATTCGTTATTTTTCTCCCCAAAGGGCATTCCATTATTCATGCCCCTGTGGGGCGGGCGGACTCTGTCCGATAAAGTATAGAGCATCAATTCATTTGTACGCATAGTTACCTTCCTTAATGATCCACTAATAATTTCCTAAAATCTTTAAATTAATTGCTTCTTCCCGAAGACCGCGAATGGTATTTTTCACGGCCGCTTCCCCCATGTTGCCGTCAAAATCCACGAAAAACCGATATTCCCAATTCTTCCCTTCTACCGGTCGGGATTCTATCTTTGACATATTCAAGTCATTATAAATAAAATGTGAGAGCAGGCGATACAGAGAACCGCTCTGATGAGGCACTTCAAAACAGATGCTGATTTTCGAGGCATCCCTGAGAAAGACTTTTTGATTCGTCACCACGATAAACCGGGTGGAATTGTTATCATTGTCATTGATATCTTCCACCAATACCGAGAGTCCATGCGCTTCAGCCGCATAAGCGCTGCATACTGCAGCCTGGGTAACGTCATGGTCTTCCACAACCTTCTTCGCCGCAACTGCGGTATTGACCACGCTGATCTGCTGCCAATCTGCATGCTCATCCAAAAAATGTGTAGTCTGCATCAATGCTTCAGCCTTGGAATAAACCCGCTTAATCCCCTCGAGGCTTGTCCCCGGCAGTCCGGCCAATGTATGCTTCACCGGCAGGATGGTCTCACCCACAATATAATTTTCAAATTCTACCAGAAGATCATAGACTTCCGCCACTGCGCCTGCTGAAGAATTGTCAATGGGCAATACAGCGTAATCCGCCGCGCCGTCTTCAATAGCTTCCATGGCATCGCGGAATGTATGCACATGGAAACTGTTGCAGTTCCCGCCGAAAAAGCGGTGCATGGCCGCCTGTCCGTAGGCGCCTTCCACTCCCTGAAATACAACCCTCGCCGTTTCTTTTTCCAAAGAATCTATCTGGATGAACGGCAGGCGCCCCAGCGCCCCGGCTTCCACCATCTGCTGATACTGCAGCTTCCGGCTCATGGACATCATCTGCTCATACAGTTCCTGAATTCCCTTTTTGTTAAACTCATTGGATGCCCTGGATGCCACATCCGCCAGCTTATTGCGCTCCCTCTGCCGATCCAGCACTTTTGCCCATGAATTGACCTTATATTCTCCTACTTCCCTGCAGACCTCCATCCTCTCTTCATAAAGCCTGACGATCTGCTCGTCAATCTCGTCCAACCGTCCCCTCAATTCTTCCAATGCAGCCATAAATATCTTCTCCTTTTATCTCCATTCCTACCAGTATAATATATTTTTAGTCGAAAATCTACAAAAAACTTTGCGATCCGCAAAGTTTTTTGTGAAGTTTATAATGTAATTAGAAAGAAACAAAGAGAACAAGCCAATCAAAAAAAGTTCACACGTTTGAACTTTTCAAAAAAAGAAGAGAGGGAAATCATATGAGAAAAAA
>CATKXE010000065.1 GCA_949840465.1 uncultured Lachnospiraceae bacterium
GAGGTGTCCGTAAGCAAGCTGGAATGTCTGGAGGATGAATAGATCCATATATGGAACTTTAAGAAAAACCGGAACGCCGTTCAGGCCATGAATTGGAACGAAAATGTTTGTGAAAGGGATATCATTTGTTGAGGAATCTGCTCAAATATGATATCCTTATTTTATTATAGAAGAAATGACATTCGAAACGATTGTAATTCAGGAGGAGAATAAAGATGGTAAAAGTTTTGATGCATGGATGTAACGGACGGATGGGCCAGGTAATTACCGGGCTGGTGAAGGAGGATGCGCAGATTGAAATCGCGGCGGGAGCGGATACTTACCAGGGAATCCAGAATACGTATCCTGTCTTCGCATCCATCAGTGAATGTGACGTGGATGTGGATGTGGTCATTGATTTTTCTACAGCGGCAGCCCTTGACAGCGTGCTGGATTACTGTGTGGAAAAGCAGGTTCCGGCAGTGCTTTGCTCCACCGGATATTCGGAAGGGCAGCTGGAAAAGATCAGGAAGGTTTCCGAAAAGACGGCAATCTTAAAATCCGCCAATATGTCCATGGGAATCAACCTGCTTTTAAAGCTTTTGAAAGACGCCGCAAAGGTACTGGCTTACGCGGGCTATGATATGGAGCTCATAGAACGCCACCACAACCAGAAGCTGGACGCGCCCAGCGGCACGGCCCTGGCATTGGCCGACTCCATCAATGACGCATTGGGCGGGGAATACCATTATGTATATGACAGAAGTCAGGCCCGCCGGAAGAGGGACAGGAAGGAGATCGGGATTTCAGCTCTGCGCGGCGGAACCATTGTGGGAGAGCATGAAGTGATTTTTGCAGGCACAGACGAAGTGATTGAATTCAAACATACCGCATTTTCCAGAAGCGTATTCGGCAAGGGAGCTGTGGAGGCGGCCAAGTTCCTTGCGGGAAAGCCGGCGGGGATGTATGACATGGGAGATGTGATTCAATTTTAAATCAGGAGAATAAATCCGTAATTCATAAGAAAATACAAAGCCATCTGCTGTGCAAGTTGGTTTACAGAGTACGAATCAAAGCGTACTCCTTACAAAAAAGAGAGGTATTTCATGAAGAATTTAGAGACAAGATATCTGGAGAGGCTGTCGGATCTGTATCCCACGATTGCGGCCGCATCCACGGAGATTATTAATTTGCAGGCAATTTTAAACCTGCCCAAAGGGACGGAACATTTTATTACAGACGTACACGGGGAATACGAGGCATTCGCCCATGTGCTGAAGAACGGATCAGGCTCCGTACGGCGCAAAATTGACGAGGTGTTCGGCAATACGCTGAGTACGAAAGAAAAACGTTCCCTTGCCACGCTGATCTATTATCCAAAGGAAAAGATGGCCATTGTAAAAAAGGTAGAGGACAACATGGAGGACTGGTACAAGGTGAACCTGTACCGCCTGATTGAAGTGAGCAAACGGGCGGCAAGCAAGTATACCCGTTCGAAAGTCCGTAAAGCCCTGCCAAAAGATTTTTCCTATGTGATTGAAGAACTGATTACGGAAAAAGCAGAGGTTAATGACAAGGAATCTTATTATAATGAAATCATCATGACCATAATCCGTATTGGAAGGGCGGAAGGATTTATAGAGGCGATCTCGTCGCTGATTCAGAGACTGGTTGTGGATCATCTGCATATTGTGGGCGATATCTATGACCGCGGGCCGGGACCCCACATTATTATGGACAAGCTGATGACCTATCATTCTCTGGACATCCAGTGGGGGAACCATGACGTACTCTGGATGGGCGCGGCCGCCGGGCAGAGGGGCTGTATCGCCAACGCGATCCGGATCTGCGCACGGTACGGGAATCTGGACATTTTAGAGGACGGGTATGGGATCAACCTTCTTCCGCTTGCCACATTCGCGATGCGTGTCTATGAAAATGACCCGTGTACCTGTTTTGCATTGAAAGGGCAGGACAACACCATCAGCAAGGCAGAGATGGAAATGAACCTGCGGATACACAAAGCGATTTCCATCATCCAGTTTAAGGTGGAGGGGCAGATCGTCCAGCGGCAGAAAGGATTCGGGCTGGAAAGCCGGGCGCTTCTGCACCGGATCGACTATGAGAAGGGGACGATCAGCCTGGACGGAAAAGAGTATCAGATGAAGGATATGAATTTCCCGACGATAGACCCCCAGAACCCTTACGCATTGTCCGAGGAAGAAGAGGAAGTGATGGAACGTCTGGAACGGGCATTCCTTGGGTGTGAGAAGCTTCAGGAGCATATGCGCCTGCTTTTAACAAAGGGGAACTTATATAAGGTGCATAACAACAACCTGCTCTACCATGGATGCGTTCCGCTCAATGAGGACGGCACCCTCAGGGAAGTGGAGCTGTTTGGCAATCAATTTAAAGGGCGTTCCCTGTATGACGCACTGGATCGCTATGTGCGGAAAGGATTTTTTGCCCTGGATTATTACGACCGGGAAAACGGGAAGGATATCATGTGGTATATCTGGCTCAGCCCCAATTCTCCGCTATTCGGGAAAGATAAGATGGCGACCTTTGAGCGGTATTTTCTTGCGGAGAAGGAGACTCATTTAGAAAATAAGAATCCTTATTATAAGCTGCTGGAAAATGAAGAGGTGATTGACAATGTGATGCGGGAATTCGGCCTGTCCCCGGATGAAGCGTATATTGTCAACGGGCATGTGCCGGTGAAACGTAAAAACGGGGAAAGCCCTGTAAAATGCAACGGGAAAGTGATGGTCATTGACGGCGGATTTTCCAAGGCATACCAGAAGGAGACGGGGATTGCCGGATATACGCTGATCTACAATTCCTACGGGCTGCGCCTGGTAGCGCATGAGCCTTTTGAATCCACGGAAGCGGCGATTAAGAGGGAGAGCGATATCCATTCGGAGAGCATGATCATTAAGCGGGTGATGGAGCGGCGTCTGGTAGGGGATACCGACGCAGGGATGGAGCTGCGGGAGCAGATAGCAGACCTGGAGGTATTGCTTGCGGCGTACAGAAGCGGCGAGATTAAAGAGAAGTGTTAGGGAGTTCAGGTGTTGTTTTTCTTTTGCGCAAAAATTGGCAATGATTTCCATACATATTTTATCCAGATTAACAGATATTATTTGTATAAAAATTTTTATGGAAAGGGAGAGCAACTATGAAAAAATACAAGAAGCTTCTTTTAGTAATGATGTGTACAGGTGTGATTGGAAGTATGACTGCCTGTGGGAACAACAACGATGCAGTCGACGGCGCAGGCCAGACGGATACAACAGGAAACGGCAGCAGCATGAATGATGCAACAGGCGGCAATAACACCGGCACCAATAACAACAATACCGGAAACAGCAATAACGCCGGTTCCAGTACCAACAAAAACAATGGAACCACGAACGGCGCCAATAAGAACAATGGAACAGGAAATAACAACAACGGTACTTCCAACAATAATGGAACAGCCAATGAAGGAAACGGCATTGTGGACGACGCAGTAGATGATGTGAGGGACGGCGTTGACGATATGCTGGACCGTGATACAGACAACCGTGATACAAACAACCGATAAGGTAAAGCAGACAGATTGGATACTCATGAACAGGAACCCTTGTCAAAACTTTGTTGTGCCTCCGGGAATATAATCCGGTAAATTGGCAAATGACAGCTCGTGAGTATTGAACAGAACAAGGGCCGGAGAGTGGGATTCTCCGGCTTTTTGTGATAGAATAGACCGAAGTTGGAAACGCAGACAAAAAAGGAGAAAAAGATGAAATTCAGGCCTTGTATTGACATACATAACGGAAAAGTAAAACAGATTGTGGGCGGAAGCCTCAAAGACCAGGGGGATCAGGCAGAGACAAACTTTGCTTCTGAACTGGATGCCGCTTATTATGCCCGGATGTACCGGCGGGACGGGCTGAAAGGCGGCCATATCATCCTGCTCAATTCCAAAGATTCCCCTTACTATGCCGCGGACAGGGCTCAGGCTCTGTCCGCCTTAAAAGCATATCCGGGAGGGATGCAGATCGGAGGCGGGATCACGGCGGAGAACGCAGAAGAATATTTAGATGCCGGGGCAAGCCATGTGATCGTCACATCGTATGTATTTCAGGACGGAAGGTTCCAGAAAGAAAATTTAGAAACATTAAAAGCAGCCGTCGGAAAAGAGCATATTGTCCTTGATTTAAGCTGCAGGAAGCGTGACGGCAATTATTATATCGTCACAAACCGCTGGCAGACATTTACAAAAGTCCGGTTGGAAGCCGGTACATTGGAGCAGTTAGCCGGGGAATGTGATGAGTTTCTTATCCATGGCGTGGATGTGGAGGGCAAGGCGTCCGGTGTGGAAGAGGAACTGGTGCGGCTTCTGGCAGAGTGGAACGGAACCCGCATGACATATGCCGGAGGGATTGGAAGTAAAGAAGATCTGGAGAATTTCCGTAAGCTTTGCGGCGGAAAGCTGGATTTTACGATAGGGAGCGCTCTGGATCTGTTCGGGGGAACCATTTCCTACCAATGGGTGGCAGGAGGGCTTGTTTTCTAATGGTTTCCCCTGGATTGAAAACGGGTTGGAATAAAAAATGGCAGGGTCTGTACAATGGGACAGTCACGGATTGCGCTCTGATTTCCGGTATTCCCCTGGCGTAACCCCGTATTTTTTCCGAAATAATCTATAAAAATGTGTCCGGTTGGTAAGGCCGAGCTGCGCTTCGATGGCAGAGATGGGAAGGCTTGTCTTTGTCAGGAGCTGCGCAGCTTTTTTCATGGTAAATGTCAGGCCATAATCATAGAGGCACATGCCGGTGTATTTGTTGACAATGGTATTCATATAATTGCCGCTGTAGCATAAGGCTTTCTCCAGATCGGCCCGGGACATGCGGCCGTCGGTATCTTCCATGAGATGCCCGATGCGTGAAAAGAGCAGCAGGTCAGAGCTGGAATGGAGCTTTACGCTGCTGATATGGTAGAATTCTCTGGTATCCAGATAGTAGAACAGATGGCAGATCAGCCCCTTTAGCACAAACGTGGATCCGTATGTGGGAAACATCATGGTTTGAATGAGCCGGTCTGCAAATCTGTGCAGGTCGGAGAGGTTCTTTCTGTTATGATAGACAGGAAGGAAATCCAGATAGTTTTTCCCTTTTTCCAGTCCGATATTGTCAGCCATGAACTGAAGGATGGAATTTTCCACGGCAGTTTCCTCCTGAAAGTAAGCCGTGCGGTGGTATTCCAGCAGGTTTTTGATGAAATCCACGGACAGGCCGATGAAGAGGAGCCTGGCTTTTCCAATATATTTTTCCACATGAAATACATTCTGGTTGATGAGGCAGCAGGTGCCGGCAGGATAGAGGTAGTCTTTATTCTCCAGCCTCTGCGTGATGCTTCCTTCCAGAACGACCACCAGCTCAAAAAATGCATGCTGATGCTGGGCGCGGGAATTGTAGGCGTGAAAATGGGAGCCGATATAAGAAGAGTAGAAATAATCCTTGTTGGGCGATAAAGACAGCACGTTATAATAGTCTTCGTCAGACAACCCGCTGCAATACATCAGGGTAAACTGGATGGGGGCGGACATATCATAGTAAGAATTGACGGTACTGTTCGCATCATGGATTTCTAAAATATTACTCTCTTTCCCGGAGCGGATGATTTTTCCTTTCATGGTATATTCCTTTCACGGATATGACACCAAAAATCAGATGATACCAATGTCGGTGACATTGTTGATTTTGGTGAATTTTGCTAAAATTTATATATTCCAAGATAAAGTATATACATTATCTACAAAAAAGTAAAGGAGAAAAAATGGAATTATGAATGAGAAAAAGTATCTAAAGTGGTATCAGAAGGTTGCCTATGGTTCCGGCGATTTGGCTTCAAACTGCGGATATGCGCTGATTTCCAGCTTTGTCATGCTCTATCTGACCAATGCGGTGGGATTGAACAGCGCAGTCATCGGAACTTTGATGATGGTGTCAAAACTGTTGGACGGTGTGTCAGATATTTTCTTTGGGGGGCTGATGGACCGTACAAAGAGCAAGATGGGGCAGGCAAGGCCGTGGATGCTGTTCGGCCAGATCGGGGTTTCTGCATGCCTGTTTCTGGTGTTCAGTATCCCGAGCATGAGCCAGTCCATGCAGTATGCATATTTCTTTGTATTCTATACGGCGTTCAACGCTATTTTTTATACGGCAAACAGCATTGCCTATGCCGCGCTGGCAGCGAAGATTACGAAGAACGGGCAGGAAAGAGTGCAGCTTGGTTCCATCCGCTTTATTTTTGCGACATTTACCACACTGATCATCTCCTACAATGCGATGAGCCTTGTGGAAACATTCGGCGGCGGCGCAAAAGGATGGCGTACAGTTGCCTTGATCTTTGCAGTCATCGCCCTTGTAGTAAATACATTCTGCGTGCTCATGGTCAGGGAAGTGCCGGATGAGGACATCACGGCCGGCGCACAGAAGAAAGAAAGCGCAGAGGAAACGGCCGGAGGAGAGAAAACATCCGGGGGAACGAAAGTCAGCTTCGGGACTTCGTTAAAACTTCTTCTGAAAAATCCGTATTATATGATCATTCTCTGCCTGTATCTGGTAAACTATATTTACAGCGGGATCACGCAAGGGTCCGCAATCTACTTTATGACTTACTACATGGGAGATCCGGCGCTTCTTGGGACATTTTCCCTGTTCCAGCTGATTCCGGTCATGATCATCCTGACCCTGACGCCGATGCTGGTAAAAAAGTTCGGGAGCATGTGGAAAATGAATCTGTATGCCCGTGTGATCACGCTTTTGATGGGAGCAGTCTTTATCTTTGGAGCTATCAATAAAAATCTTCCGGTTATGCTGTTTGCGACATTCATCAGAAATATGGCAGGGGGTCCCCTGACCGGTACATTGAACGCCCTCGTTGCAGAGACCAGTGATTATACATGGAGGACGCAGGGCGTGAGGATTGACGGCGTGATGTTCAGTTGTTCCTCCATCGGCGTGAAGCTGGGAGGCGGCGTCGGAAGCGCAGTGGTCGGATGGCTTCTGGCACTGGGCGGATTTAACGGTACGGCGGAGGTGCAGTCAGCAGGCGCGGTAAATATGATCTTCTTTATGTATGCAATACTGCCGATTATCATGGGCGTGGTGATGGCGATCCTGGTTTATCTGCTGAAAGTTGAGAAGGCCAATAAAGAGTGGGATGAACAGCATTTGAAAGGAGAAAATGCATGATCAGGGAAAATTTTAATCAGGGCTGGCAGTTCTTAAAAGGCGGGAACAATGCGGCAACAGCGGCATTTTTGGGAACAGACGAGATACATATGGTGCATCTTCCTCATGACGCGATGATTCATGAGGAGAGGACGCCGGATGCAAAAAGCGGCGCACAGACCGGCTTTTATCCGGGAGGAGAATATATTTACCAGAAGACGTTGGAAGCGCCAGGGGACTGGAAAGAGAAAAAGGTCTGCCTGGAATTTGAAGGCGTTTACCAGACGGCCATGGTCTATGTCAACGGGGCGCTGGCGGCCACGAATCTGTACGGATATTCCGGCTTTTATGTGGAACTGAACCCGTGGCTTCGGTTCGGGGAAGAGAACAGGATTAAGGTAATCGCGGACAACAGTCTGGTACCCAACAGCCGTTGGTATACCGGAAGCGGGATCTACAGAAACGTAAAACTTTTAACCGGGGGCAGGATCTATGTCCCCGCGGACGGAGTGCGTATCACCACCCTGTCGGCGGAGCCGGACGCCGCAGTGGTGGAAGCAGAGGTGCGTCTGCACAGTACAAGCCGGGTGAAAGAAAACATTACGGTGAACGTGTTCCTGGAAAAGGACGGAAAGACCGCTGCCCGTGACCGGCAGACGGTGGTCATGTACCCGGAAGCCTTTGAAACGTCCAGACACAGGTTCTGTATTGAAAAACCGGAACTTTGGGACTGCGACACGCCCAGCCTGTACCAGTGCAGGGTAGAGATCGAAAGCGGCGGGGAAGTCCTTGACGAGGCAAATGAAAACTTCGGAATCCGCACCCTCCTTCTGGATGCCGCCCACGGGCTTCGGCTCAATGGGAAGGAAGTAAAGCTGCGGGGGGCATGTATCCACGATGACAACGGAATTCTGGGGGCTGTCACGCCAATACGGGCCCAGGAGCGCCGCTGCAGGCAGCTTAAAGAAGCGGGGTTCAACAGCATCCGAAGTTCCCATCATCCGCTGAGCAAGTCTATGTTGGAGGCCTGTGACCGTTATGGGATCCTGGTTATGGATGAGGTCAGCGATATGTGGACGGTACATAAGAATCCGCATGATTTTGCGCTGCATTTTGCAGAATGCTGGGAAGAGGTTGCAGAGCGGATGGTGGCAAAGGATTACAACCATCCCAGCGTGATCCTGTATTCCATCGGAAATGAAATCTCAGAAGCCGGATCGGACGCCGGTGCGGCAATCGGACGGAAAATGTGCAATCGGCTCCATGAACTGGATCATACCCGGTTCACCACCATGGGGCAGAACGGGCTCATGAGCGCAGGAGTGCGGCTTCGGACAATCATGCAGGATGTGATGGAGAAATTCGGGCCGCTGAAGGCCGAAGGCGGTGAAGGCGTTAGCGGCATGAACAGTTTTATGAGCCTGATGGCAGGAGAGAGAGGAGAGTATTTTGCCACCCATCCGCTTTTGACGGAGGCTTTGGAGGGCTGCTCTTCCGCCTGCGATATTATCGGACTGAACTATCTGACCGCACGGCATGCCGCGGAGCGTGAAATACATCCCAATAAGACGGTTCTGGGAACCGAAACCTATCCTGCGGATATTGTAAGGCTCTGGGGGATTGTAAAGCGGTATCCCCATGTACTGGGCGATTTTACGTGGGCCGGATATGATTATCTGGGAGAGGCAGGCTGCGGTATTTTCCACTATGACGGAAATGCCAACTTTACCAGCATCTTCCCGGAGCGTACCGCTTATATCGGAGATCTGGATCTTATCGGCTACCGCCGTCCCATCAGCTATCTGAGGGAAATCGTATACGGGCTGCGAAAAGAGCCTTATCTGGCGGTGGAGCGCGTGAACCGGTACAAAATGCCCTGTTCAAAAACGGCCTGGATGTATAAAGACAACATTGCAAGCTGGACCTGGCCCGGATATGAAGGAAAACCCGCGCTTGTAGATATTTACGCGGATGCGGAGGAAGTAGAGCTTTTCCTGAACGGGCGTTCTCTTGGGAGAAAGCCGGCGGGGGAAGAATATGATTTCACGGCAACCTATGAGCTGGCGTATGAGCCGGGGGAACTGACGGCAGTCAGCTACCAGGGCGGAAAGGAAACCGGAAGATTTTCCCTTGCGACAGCCGGGAGCCAGATTCGGCTCTGTATGGAAGCAGACCGGACGGTATTGTCTGCAGATGGGGAAGATCTGGCCTTTATCACCGTCAAGCTGACGGATGAAAAAGGCATGGAAAACCTGTTTGCATCCAAAGAGGTTTCTGTTTCCGTGGAAGGGGCAGGACGGCTGGAAGGCTTTGGAAGCGCGAAACCGGATTCCCTTGGGAGCTTTCATGATACGAAATGGGAGACCTATGACGGATATGTGATGGCCGTGGTGCGCGCGGGAGAAGAGGAAGGAACGGTTAAGGTATCGGTCCTGGCAGAAGGATGTGAAAAACAGAGCCTGGAGATTCCGGTGCGCAGGATGGCCGGGGGACAGGGGGAGCCCCTTCGGTAAAAAGTAAAAACAGGAATACACAGTTTCTTAGAAAGAGGTAAAAAGACAGGGATGGTATGGAATTTTCCATAGGATCCCTGTTTTCCATACCAGGATATTTTTTGCCGTCCGCCGCGCCAAAGGATAGCTATCAAAGTTTTTTGTAAGAAATGTGAAAAAAATGTGGCTATCACGGCTTGAATTTGGTACAATAATACATAGAATTATGTTTTCCGGGTAACTGATGACAGGGAAGGGGTGTTTATACGTATGAGGAACAGAGGGCTGAAAAAGGGTGCTGCGGCCGTTTTATGTTTTATTTTTGTGTTATGCCTGTTCGGCGGATTTATCTCCGGCACCGCCCATGCTCAGGGCAGGAAAAAAGTGAAGGTCGCGTTTTTCCCCATGAGCGGGTACCATGAAAAGCAGGAGGACGGAAGCTATACCGGCATGGATGTAGAGTACTTGCATGAACTATGCCGATATGCAGACTGGGAGATCGAGTACGTAGAATGTGAAGATTGGGATGAGGCGCTGAAGTTTTTGAAGAATAAAAAGGTGGATCTGGTGGGAACAGCCCAATATTCAGCGGAGCGGGCAAAGACCTTCCAATATGCGGATCTTGCAAGCGGTTATACCTTCGGGATTATAGCAACGAATCCGGACAGCAAGCTGGCGTATGAAGATTTTGAAGCCATGAAGGATATCACATTTGGAATGGTGAAGACCTATGTGCGCAGGGCTGAGTTTATGAGTTACCTGGATGACAACGGCATCAAATCCCCGAAAATCAGGGAGTATGATTCCACAGCAGAACTTCAGGATGCTTTAGATGACGGTGAAGTGGACGCGATGGTTCATACGTTTATGGAGATTAAAGAAGGCCAGCGCCTGATTGGGCGGTTTGCGCCAAGACCCTTCTATTATATTACATACGAAGGCAATGATGATATCATGCGGGAGCTGAACTATGCCATTGCCGACCTGAAAATGAGCCAGCCGGAGCTTGAGACAAAACTGATGAACAAGTTTTACCAGAGCCGGCTGGATAAGACCGTTGTGTTTACCACAGAAGAAAAGAAATATATCGCGGATACACAGCGGGTTACTGTGGGATATTTTGACGGATATTACCCGTTTCTCTATGAAGAAGAAGGAGAATGCAGGGGGCTCACCCGGGATCTGCTGGACGGAGCGGCCGCGATGGCAGGGCTGACGCTTACCTGGCAGGAGGTGGAAGGTCCGGATGCGGCCGGGGAGCTGCTTAAAAACGGGACAATTGATGTGATGTCTTACTGTATACACGGGGAGGATGAGCTGCTGGAACGCCAGCTGGTCAAGATCAAGGATTACGCCCAGATTCCGCTGGTTCTGGTTATGAAGAAAAACAGCGACATTACGTCCATTGACACGCTGTCGACCGTGTCTTATCTGATGCCGGAAGCAGGCAGTGTTGTGGATCTGGAGTCTTCGACTTTCTTAATCTGCGATACGCAGCAGGAATGTATGGAGACAGTGAAGAATGGGAAAGCGGACGCCGTTCTGTGCGACGGATATCTGGCAGAATATCTTCTGAGTGCAGAGATGAGTTATTATGATCTGGAAGTCAAGAACGTATTAAGCGGCGGCCATTCGATTTCCCTGACAGCACGGAGTGAAGATACCCATCTCATCAGCATTCTGGATAAGTCGGTCCTTACGATTGACGCAAGGGCTGTCAGCGATTATATGCTGGAAGGCAATGTATATTCCCTGGCCAGCATCAGCCAGTTTGTACACGACCACAGCATTGGCATCATCTTGGTTCTGATCTTGATAATTGTGACGGTTTTGCTGGTTGCCCTGCATATTGTCCGGGATTCCATGAAAATACAGAAGCTGATGTATAAGGATGTGGAGATAGATATCGGAAATCTGAATTATCTGATCTACTGGGGAAAACGGGCTCTGCTGCCTGAGAGGATGAAACAGCAGTATGCCATTGCCTACATTAATATTGCCCAGTTCCAGCGTTATAAGGTCGTGTATGGATGGCGCAACGGCCAGAAGCTTTTGGCGTCTATTGCGGAATCTCTGTCTAAAAGCGTAAAGAAAGGCGAAGTCTGCGCAAAGGCAGACGGAGACCATTTTGCGCTTCTCCTGTCCGAGGAGTATGGAGAGATTGTGGACAGGTTAAAGCAGATCGAGGAGTTTGTGGAAAAGCGTATTTTCCGGGATTTCGGAATCCATATTGAGATTCAGACGGGCGTCTATTTTATCCCGGCAAGCAGCAATGACCTGCGGGGGGCAGTGGACTGTGCGAGCCAGGCGATCGACTTTATCAGGGATAACAGCAATGAGAAGATCAAGGTTTATGACGATTCTCTTGAGAAAGCCTTAAGGGAGCGCCATGATAAGGAAAAACTGCTTGATTCCGTGGATATTGAAGAAAATTTTGTGACATATTATCAGGCGAAGGTGGATGTTTCCACGAATAAGATCGTAGGAGCGGAGGCGCTGGTGCGTTTTCTGGATCCTACGGCGTCAGGCGCAGTCAGGTCTCCCGGTTTTTTTGTGCCCTATTATGAGCAGACCGGAAAAGTGACGGAGATCGATTTCTTCGTGCTGCGGTGTGTCTGCAGGATGCTTCGGAGACGTCTGGATCATGGGGACGCAGTGGTGACGGTTTCCTGTAATTTTTCCAGAATGCATTTTACCAAGCCTGATTTTGCACAGAAGTTTGAGACGGTGCTTGAAAAGTATCATGTACCCAAAGAACTGATTGAGGTGGAGATCACAGAGACGCTTGTTATGGAAGAAATGGAAGAGAAGATCGCGGAACAGACGCTGGATGACCTTCATGCAAAAGGCGTGCGGCTCTCCATTGATGATTTCGGTTCTGGTTATTCTTCGCTGGGTGTTATCGAGAAGATACCGGCTTCTGTCATAAAGCTGGACCGCTCCTTCCTGCTCAATCAGGAAGACAGGGTACGCCAGGTGGTGATCATGAAAAGCATTGTGGATCTGGCGGACAATCTGGGCGCGCAGATTGTCTGCGAAGGCGTGGAGACAGAAGAAGATGTGGAGTTGATGAGAGAAATCGGGGCACGCGTAGCACAGGGCTACCGCTATGCAAAACCGGTGCCGGAGGAAGAGTTTGAGAGAAGTCTGTCGGAAAATGCCGGAGCGGCTTAAGGATGATGGGACAGGATACGAAAAAATGTCGGAAACCTAAAAAAAATCTACATTGTAACCGGTTTTCTGCCAGAGTATGCTTGTATCAGATAAAAGGCCTGCCCCAAAATCAAGGAGATCGGGCAAACAGGCCGTATGGGGATGCGGTTCGTCTCCTGTAGTTTCGGATGCAGGCCGGATCAGAAAGACTAGGAGGAAAAGGAAATGGTAGATTTGAAAGCAAATCCGTTTTTTCTGGATGATGCGAAGGAAAAATGGGTGAATGAGACATTGGCGGGGCTGAGTACAGAGGAAAAGGTCGGCCAGATGTTCTGTCCCATCGGAGGCAATACGGAGGAAGGGTTTTTAAAAAGCTTTCTGGAGGAATTCAAACCGGGCGCCATGCTGTACCGCCCCATGCCGGCTGCGGAGGTGCAGAAGACCCACCGGTTCCTTCAGGAGAATTCGAAAGTGCCCTTGCTGTTTGGCGCAAATCTGGAGTCCGGGGGCAATGGGATCTGCTCGGACGGAACTTATTTTGCAAGGCCTATGCAGGTTGCCGCCACCGATCATCCGGTTCAGGCCTACCGTCTGGGCGCGGTTGCCGGCAAAGAGGCGATGGCTGTGGGATGCAACTGGGCATTTTCGCCCATCTGTGATCTGGATATGAATTTCAGGAATCCGATCACGAATGTACGGACCTTTGGCAGCGATCAGGAGCGGGTGGCCGCATTTGTGAAGCAGCAGCTGAAAGGCCTGAAAGACCAGGGGGTTGCGGCCGCAGTAAAGCATTTTCCGGGAGACGGCGTGGATGAAAGGGATCAGCATCTGGTGGCTTCTGTGAACAGCCTTTCGGTGGAAGAGTATGACAGGACATATGGTGCAATCTGGCAGGAAGTGGTGGATGCGGGGACCCTGTCCATCATGGTAGGGCATATCCTGCAGCCGGCCTACAGCAAACACTTTAACCCGGAACTGAAAGACGAAGAGATTCTTCCGGCCACCTTGTCCAAAGAGCTCCTGCAGGGACTGCTGCGCGGGAAACTGGGCTACAACGGCATGATCGTAACAGATGCCACGCCGATGATCGGCTTCAATACGCCCATGAAGCGTTCCGAAGCGATTCCGGCCGCGTTGGCAGCCGGGTGCGACATGATCTTGTTCAATAAGGATATCCGCGAGGATTATCAGTTTGTGCGGGATGCCATCGCGGACGGCCGGCTGAGCATGGAGCGTGTGGACGAGGCTGTCATCAGGATCCTTGCCATGAAAGCAGCCATGGGGCTGCCGGAGCAAAAGGCAAAAGGAACCATTGTGCCCGGAGAAGACGCATTGTCCGTGGTTGCCTGTGAAGAACATCAGGAATGGACGAGACAGTGTGCCGACGAAAGCGTGACATTGGTAAAGGATACGCAAAACCTGCTCCCGGTTTCACCCCAAACATATAAGAGGATCCGGCTGTATCTTCTGGAGGACCGTATCGGAGGCGGATTCAGGGACGGGGAAGGCGCCACCGGAAAGGTAAAAGAAAAACTGGAAAAAGAGGGATTTGAGGTCACGTTGTTTGATTATTCCAGGCCGGATTTCTATGAGATGTTCCAGGGCGGCGTGCAGGATATCAAGAGCAAATTTGATCTGGCAGTCTACGTGGCTTGCATGGATACGGCGAGCAACCAGTCCGTGAGGAGGATTGACTGGGTACATTTGATGGCGGCAGACGCGCCGTGGTTCTTGAATGATGTTCCGGCAATGTTTATTTCCCTTGCAAATCCTTACCATCTGGTGGACGCGCCGATGGTTAAGACATTTATCAACGCGTATACGCCGACGGAAGAAGTACTCGATCAGGTGGTGGATAAAATCATGGGAAGATCAGAGTTTAAGGGCGTAAACCCCGTAGATCCATTCTGCGGGATCTGGGGTGCAGAATTTTAAGGGATGAAAGGAAATTCCCAGGGTGCGGTTCCTGTCCGTAAACGGCGGAAGCGGGCTGCAGATAAAGAGGACAGACAATCAATTTGCTGCGCAGATTGGTTACAGATTCAGGAGGAAAAAAATATGGCACATTATTTTGCCTGTGCTCCGGGCACAGCAGTTACGGACACAAAACAGGGAAAAATCAGGGGTTACATCTATGACGGCATTACCATTTTCAAAGGCATTCCCTATGCGAAGGCAAGGCGCTTTCATGCGCCAGAACCGGTGGAGCCGTGGGAAGGAGTCTTTGAAGCGACAAATTATGGCTGTGTCTGCCCGCTTTTGGAACTGCCGAAACCAAACGGCGAGCTGAACGTGCCGCACCGTTACTGGGTTATGAATGAGGACTGCCAGAATCTGAATGTATGGACCCCGGCCTGTGACGGAGGAAAGCGCCCGGTTCTGGTATGGCTGCATGGCGGCGGGTTCGAGTCGGGTTCGGCAATCGAGCAGATTGCATATGAGGGAGAAAATATGTGCCGTCTCGGGCAGGTGGTTGTGGTGTCTGTCAATCACCGGCTGAATATACTGGGATATTGTGATTTATCTGCATATGGGGAAGAATATGCGAATTCCGGAAATGCAGGAACCGACGATATGATTGCGGCTTTAAAGTGGATTCAGGAGAATATTGCAAATTTCGGCGGCGATCCGGATAACGTAACCCTTTTCGGCCAATCCGGCGGCGGGGCGAAAATTACCACGCTTTTGCAGACTCCGGCGGCAGATGGATTATTTGCAAAGGGAATCAATATGAGCGGCGTGATTGGGCCGCTTCTGGCGGACAGTAAAGGGGATGGAGAAGAACTGGCCATTGCTTTAATGGCAGAACTGGGGATTGACGGTGATATCAGGGAATTGGAAACCGTGCCCTATGAAAGGCTGGCGGAGGCATACCGGCGTGTGAAGCCGGAGTTTGCAAAAGCAGGCAAATATGTGGGTTGTACGCCTCATCCGAACGCATTTTACAAAGGGACTCCCGATGAAAACGGGTTCCGTGAGGAGACGTCTCATATTCCCCTGCTTGTGGGAACCGTGTACGGAGAATTTTCAGGATTTATGCCGTCTCCCTATGAGAAGCATAAGCTGACATCGGAAGAGGGCGCTCAGATCGTAAAGCGGACGGTGGGAGAAGAGGCTGCGGCAGAACTCCTTCCCTTATTTGCCAAAGCGTACCCTGAGCGGAATCCGGCGGAAATACTGACTTTGGACTTTGTGTTCCGTTTGCCCACCCAGCAGTTTATCCGGCAGCGCAGCGCCGGGAACCAGTGCACCTATTCCTATCTGTTCAATCAGGATCTGCCCATCAACGGCGGGAATGTGCCATGGCACTGTGCGGATGTCCCGTACGTGTTCCACAATACCGATTTGGTACCCTCGGCTCAGGAGGAGGGAGTGACAGAAAAATTAGAAGCGCAGATTTTTGACAGCGTCATTGCATTTGCCGGAACCGCAAATCCCAATCACGCAGGAATCCCGGATTGGCCGGCCAGCTCTCCGGGAGACGAACAGACCATGGTATTCTGTGGGGATACACGGGTAAGGCGCAATCACGATACGGAGCTGATCCCATTGCTGGCAAAGCATATGGGTCCCCTATTTGAACAGATGATGCGTGAAAATATGGGAGATGTGCAGCATTGACAATCCAATAGCCGAAAAGGCTTTGTAAGTCAGGAAAAGGACAGGTACTTAAGAAGTGCCTGTTTTTTTTGCGCTTTTTTCAGAGATGGTATGAATGCCGACCGAAATCGCCTGTGCATGGACACAAGCTGTTGGGAGTGGATTCTGAAAAAAGGTCGGATTGTAAATAAATTACTACATGGACTGCAGGAGGCGGCATTGCTATCATAAAAACACAGGAAAATACCAGATCGAAAAATCGAAATCTAAGGAGGAATTTTTATGAAAGCATTAGGCCTGAATCCATACCTTCCTTTCTGGGAGACGGTTCCGGATGGCGAGCCCCATGTATTCGGCGGAAGGATTTATATTTATGGAAGCCATGACAAATTAAAAGGGACTTCGTTCTGTGAGGATGATTATGTCTGCTGGAGCGCTCCGGTGGAGGATCCGGGAAACTGGAGATATGAGGGTGTGATCTATAAAAAGATGCAGGATCCTCTGAACGGGGCGCCCTGTGAAAAGGAACTGCCGGAGATGGAAATGCCCCTGGGAACCGGGGAAAATCCTCATCTTTTGTATGCGCCGGATGTGGCGCAGGGGCCGGACGGCAGATATTATCTGTATTATGCCCTGGACTTTGTAAATGTGATTTCTGTGGCGGTCTGCGATACCCCGGCAGGGAAATATGAATTTCTGGATTTTGTCCGCAGGGAGGACGGCACAATCCCGGATGAGGGACGCTGGTTCGACCCGGCAATCCTTTCCGAAGAGAGCGGAAATTATCTCTACTATGGATTTGCCCCGGAATTCAAATTCCCCGGAATGGAGGAAGTGATATTTCCAGGTTCCATGATGGTGAAACTGGCGGATGATATGCATACCATGATCAGTGAGCCGAAATGTGTGGCCAACGGCGTGGATACGGCAAAAGGAACCTTCTATGAAGGGCATCCGTTTTTTGAGGCGTCCAGTATCCGTAAAATCGGGAAATGGTATTATTTTGTGTATTCCAGCCTGCAGGGAAACGAACTTTGCTACGGGATGGCGGAGACGCCGGAGGGGCCGTTTCCCTACAAAGGCGTGATCGTATCCAATGGGGATCTGGGATATCAGGGGAACACCCTTGCGGTGAATTATACGGGAAATAACCATGGCGGGCTGGAAGTGGTCGGGGACAAGGTTTACATTTTCTGGCACAGGCATACCCATGGAACCGCGTTTTCCAGACAGGGATGCGCGGACGAAGTCCGGATTTTGGAAGACGGGACGATCCCTCAGATTGAGATAACAAGCTGCGGGCTGAACGGCGGCCCTCTTCCGGGAAAAGGGGCATACCAGACTTACATAGCCTGCCATATTACGGAAAACCACAGGGAAAACGTGGGCCAGGTGGTGATGGGCGGTCCGGGCGAGGCAGTGCCAAAACTGCCGAAAGAAATGCCCTATATTACGGAAGAGCCGGACGGGGCGGGCGAGAAAGGTCTGAAACCATATATCCATAATCTGCAGAAAGGCGCGGTGGCAGGTTTTAAATATTTTCAGTTTGACGGGACAGAAACACAGGTCAGGTTGGAACTGCGCGGCTGCGGTCAGGTGGAAATGCAGCTTGACAGCCCTGATTTGGATGCCGGGATTGTGGCTGCGGCAGTTTCGGTGGATTCGGATATATGGGAAAATGCGGCGGCTGATCTTCATGTGGAGGCAGGAACGCATGCGCTGTATTTCCGGGTAAAAGAAGGAAATGTGGATTTTGCGGAATTTGAGATCCAGTGACGGCGGCTCACATGGAGGATTACAAAAACAAAAAAGGGATCAATGGGCGGTTCTTACTATTACATAATAAAAACGGAGGGTTTGAGAATGAAGGCTTTTATTTTTGATTTAGACGGTGTTATTGTATTTACGGATAAATTCCATTATCAGGCGTGGAAAAAGATGGCGGACAATATGGGGATTTATTTTGACGAGACCATCAATAACCGGCTGCGGGGTGTGAGCCGTGCAGAGAGCCTGGAAATTATTCTGGAGAAATATGACGGGACGCTTTCCGATGAAAAAAAAGCGGAATTGATGGAGGAGAAGAACAACACCTACCGGGAGCTGTTAAAAACAATGGCTCCGGAGGACGTCACGGACGCGGTGCGGAATACACTGAAAAAACTTCGTGAGGCAGGATACAAACTGGCAATCGGTTCTTCCAGTAAAAATGCAAAATTCATTCTGGAACGGGTAGGGCTCTTAGATGCCTTTGACGCTATTTCAGACGGCACCAATATTACCCGTTCCAAGCCAGACCCGGAAGTGTTCGTAAAGGCCGGGGAGTTATTGGGCATAGAAGCATCAAAATGCGTGGTCGTGGAGGACGCCTATGCAGGGATTGACGCGGCGAAGGCGGCCGGAATGGAGGCCGTGGGAATCGGAGATGCTTCCGGGTATGATAAGGCGGATTATAAAATTCAGACATTGGAAGAATTGCCCGGCATTGTGGAAAATCTTTCCAAATCGTGTAAAATAGAAGACAGTCAGAATTAAGGAGGAGAGAGATGGAAAAAATCAAATTCAATCAGGGATGGAAGGTTTGGAAGGATTTAGATCCGTTTGAGCTGGTTTTCCGCGTGCCCGACGACGCGGCAGAAGTGGACCTGCCCTATGACGCCATGTTTCACGAGGAGCAGAAGCAGGGGGCGCAAAACGGCGGCTACACGGGAAATATCGACGCAGGCGAGTATAAGTATTATAAAAAGTTTTTTGTGCCAAAGGAGTACGAGGGCGGGCATGTCCTGCTGCAGTTCGAGGGCATTTACCGCAACGCCGGCGTCTTTGTAAACCAGTCAAAAGTGGGCGGAAGCGCCTATGGATATACGGATTTCACTGTGGAAGCAGGGGATTATCTGAAATACGGTGAGGAAAATGAAGTGCTTGTAACCGTAAAATGCGGAACCAGGAGCAGCCGCTGGTACAGCGGTGCGGGAATCTACCGGGATGTATGGCTGCTCCATGGGGGCGGGATTTATGTAACGCCTCATGCTCTTCGGTTTACCACTCTGGATGTGGATGAGGACGGAGCGCTTACCTGTGTCTCTGCAAAAATCCAGAATGACACCTTGTCCGCAAAGACGCTGGATGTGACTGTCACCGTGCAGGACGGGGAAGGAACCCGGGCGGCGGAGAATACTTATCCGGTTCGGATCAACAGCCGCTGTACTCTGGATTTTCGGAAAAATATTTATATAGACCATGCAAAGCTGTGGGATGAGTTTGAACCCAATCTTTATCAGATTACATTGACGGTCAAAGACGGGGAGGACGTTTTGGATGCCGCTGCCGTCACGTCCGGTATCCGTAAGCTTTCCATTGATACCCGTCATGGCCTGCGCGTCAACGGGAAAACCGTGAAGCTCAGGGGCGCATGCATCCACCACGACCAGGGAATCCTGGGGGCGGCCACCTATGACGATTATGAGTACCGCCGCGTGAAGCGCCTGAAAGCGGCTGGCTTCAATGCAGTCCGTTCCGCCCACAATCCGGCGTCCCAGGCGTTGCTAAATGCCTGCGACAGGCTGGGGATGTATGTGATGGACGAACTGGTGGACGTGTGGAACAAGAGTAAGGTGAGTTACGACTATGCCATTGATT
>CATKXE010000066.1 GCA_949840465.1 uncultured Lachnospiraceae bacterium
CTCGTGAGCATTTGCTCACGAGCTTCCTATCTTCAATACCCAACCGTTTATCAAATTTTTTTGGTAAAGGTTGGAGTAAGGACTTTCTGGTGGAGTATACGGGATTCGAACCCGTGGCCTCAACAATGCGAATGTTGCGCGCTCCCAACTGCGCTAATACCCCAGTCCGAACAGCTTTTTGCTGCCACCTGACATATTATAGCACAAATCGTAGAAAAAGGGAAGAAAGTATTGTAAATTTTTAGCGGTAAACTTGAAAAAAATCCCTTGACTTTCTGAAAAAAACGTAATAAACTAATCTAGCGTGCATGGAAATGCATTATATTTTTGTGCGCCGATATCTGGATAACGATGATTATCCGCAACCCTCTCCGCGGGGCGCTTGATTTTGTGCCGGATGCGGAGACAACGAAAGAATCGTAGGAGGTGAAAAAGAATGCCAACATTTAACCAGTTAGTTAGAAAAGGACGTCAGACTTCTGAAAAGAAATCTACAGCACCGGCACTTCAGAAAGGATATAACTCCCTGAAGAAACGTGCGACAGATGCATCCGCACCGCAGAAAAGAGGTGTGTGCACTGCAGTGAAGACCGCTACGCCGAAGAAGCCGAATTCCGCTCTGAGGAAGATTGCCAGAGTACGTCTGTCTAATGGGATCGAGGTAACAAGCTACATTCCGGGTGAGGGACACAACCTGCAGGAGCATAGCGTTGTTATGATCCGTGGAGGAAGAGTGAAGGACCTGCCAGGTACAAGATACCATATCATCAGGGGTACGCTCGACACGGCAGGAGTTGCCAAGAGAAGGCAGGCACGTTCCAAGTATGGCGCTAAGAGACCAAAAGACGCTAAGAAGTAGATTGTGGATTGTGGTTTGAATGTATTTTCAGGTTTCTGCCTGAGAATCCACATACACACAGATTTTGAATTGGCGAATGTAACTACAAAGTTAAATCGTATCACAAACAGAACTATGATTAATCGTAGGTTGCGGATTAAACAAAGTGCCTGACGGTCCCGGGAAGGATTCTGGGGATCCTGCAGGGCAGAAGAAGCATCCTGCGGGCAGTGTCTGGCACGAACCTGATCTTATGGATCGGGGATAGATTGGTCCTCCGCGCCACGAGCACATGCAACGCGATTTCCATAGAGAGACACATGTGAGTACCGATGATTTAATCTCCGGTTATCCCGGAAAACCATGATTAAGGAGGGAAGGACCGTGCCACGTAAAGGACATACTCAAAAGAGAGATGTATTAGCGGATCCAATATACAACAATAAAGTTGTGACCAAGCTTATCAACAACATCATGTTGGATGGTAAGAAAGGTGTAGCACAGAAGATCGTATACGGTGCATTTGCAAGAGTAGAGGCGAAGGCAGACAAACCGGCTATTGATGTATTTGAAGAAGCAATGAACAACATCATGCCTGTACTGGAAGTAAAGGCAAGACGTATCGGCGGCGCCACCTATCAGGTGCCCATCGAAGTAAGGGCTGACAGAAGGCAGGCTCTGGCACTTCGCTGGCTTACCATGTTTTCACGCAAGAGAGGCGAGAAGACCATGGAGGAGAGATTGGCGAACGAGATTTTGGATGCATCCAACAACACAGGAGCATCTGTAAAAAGAAAAGAAGATATGCACAAGATGGCAGAGGCAAATAAAGCATTTGCACATTATAGATTTTAATGTTGCAGCAGTTTAGGAGGAAAAGATTTTGGCTGGAAGAGAATACCCATTAGAGAGAACCAGGAACATCGGTATCATGGCTCATATTGATGCGGGTAAGACAACACTGACAGAGCGCATCCTCTACTATACCGGTGTGAATTATAAGATCGGTGATACTCATGAAGGAACTGCCACGATGGACTGGATGGAGCAGGAACAGGAGAGAGGTATCACGATTACTTCGGCTGCTACAACCTGCCACTGGACATTAGAGGAAAAAACAAAACCAAAAGAAGGCGCGCTGGAGCACCGTATCAATATTATTGATACTCCGGGACACGTTGACTTTACCGTAGAGGTGGAACGTTCGCTTCGTGTTTTGGACGGCGCTGTCGGTGTGTTTTGTGCAAAGGGTGGCGTAGAACCGCAGTCGGAAAATGTATGGCGTCAGGCAGACACGTACAACGTACCAAGAATGGCGTTCATTAACAAGATGGATATTCTGGGAGCAGATTTCTATAATGCAGTGGAACAGATCAGAACCAGACTTGGCAAGAACGCAATTTGTCTTCAGCTGCCAATCGGCAAGGAAGACGACTTTAGAGGAATTATCGACTTGATGGAAATGCAGGCTTACATCTATAATGATGAAAAGGGCGAGGACATTTCTGTTGTAGAGATTCCGGAAGAAATGCAGGACGAAGCGGAATTGTACCGTTCTGAATTAGTAGAAAAAATTTGCGATCTCGATGACGACCTCATGATGGAATATTTAGAGGGTAATGAGCCGTCCGTTGAGGATTTGAAGAGAGTGCTTCGCAAGGCGACCTGCGAATGTACGGCAGTACCGGTATGCTGTGGTACTGCATATAGAAATAAAGGTGTTCAGAAGCTTTTGGATGCAATCCTTGAATTCATGCCGGCACCGACGGATATTCCGCCGATTCAGGGCGTGGATGCAGATGGAAATGAAGTTGTAAGACATTCATCTGATGATGAACCATTTTCCGCACTGGCATTCAAGATCATGACAGACCCGTTTGTAGGGAAACTGGCTTACTTCCGGGTATATTCAGGAACCATGAACTCAGGTTCTTATGTACTCAATGCAACAAAAGGCAAAAAAGAACGTGTCGGACGTATCCTGCAGATGCATGCCAACAAACGGCAGGAATTAGATAAGGTATATTCCGGCGATATTGCGGCGGCAATCGGATTCAAGCTTACCACTACAGGCGATACCATCTGTGACGACCAGCATCCGGTTATTCTGGAGTCCATGGAATTCCCGGAGCCGGTGATCGAACTTGCAATCGAGCCGAAGACCAAAGCGTCCCAGGGAAAACTTGGCGAATCCCTCGCAAAGCTTGCAGAGGAAGACCCGACTTTCCGCGCACATACCAACCCGGAGACAGGGCAGACGATTATCGCGGGTATGGGCGAACTCCATCTGGAGATTATCGTAGACAGGCTTTTGCGCGAATTTAAGGTGGAGGCCAATGTAGGGGCTCCGCAGGTAGCTTATAAGGAGTCCATCACAAAGCCGGTAGAGGTAGACAGCAAGTATGCGAAGCAGTCCGGCGGACGTGGCCAGTATGGTCATTGTAAGGTGAAATTTGAACCCATGGATGTCAATGGAGAAGAGACTTACAAGTTTGAATCCAGCGTAGTCGGCGGTGCGATTCCGAAGGAATATATCCCGGCCGTAGGAGAAGGTATCGAAGAAGCAATGAAGTCCGGTATCCTTGGCGGATTCCCGGTAGTGGGAATCCATGCGAATGTGTATGACGGTTCCTACCACGAAGTCGATTCCAGTGAGATGGCGTTCCATATCGCAGGTTCCCTTGCATTTAAGGATGCGATGAAGAAAGGTTCCCCTATCCTGTTAGAGCCTATCATGAAAGTGGAAGTCACCATGCCAGAAGAATATATGGGAGATATCATTGGGGATATCAACTCCCGCCGTGGACGGATTGAAGGTATGGATGACCTGGGCGGCGGTAAGATCGTTCGTGCATTTGTACCATTGTCCGAGATGTTCGGATATTCCACAGACCTGCGTTCCAGAACACAGGGGCGCGGCAACTACTCTATGTTCTTTGAGAGTTATGAACCGGTGCCGAAGTCTGTAATGGAAAAAGTATTATCGAATAAAAACGATTAAATATAAGAAAAGGCTTGAAAATCCTATGACTTTGAAATATAATCAAGGATAGCCGGGTAAAAAATCGAAACAATCTAAAAATCCTGTAAAACAGGCGCTATTAATAAGGAGGATATTCAAAATGGCTAAAGCTAAATTTGAAAGAAACAAACCACATGCTAATATTGGTACCATCGGCCACGTTGACCATGGTAAGACCACTCTGACAGCAGCAATTACAAAGGTTCTGTCCAAAAGAGTAGAGGGGAACGCAGAGGTAGCTTTCGATAATATCGATAAGGCTCCGGAAGAGAGAGAGCGTGGAATCACAATCTCTACCGCTCACGTTGAGTATGAGACTGCGAACCGTCACTATGCGCACGTTGACTGCCCGGGACATGCTGACTATGTAAAGAACATGATCACAGGAGCAGCTCAGATGGACGGCGCGATTCTGGTTGTTGCTGCTACAGACGGAGTTATGGCTCAGACAAGAGAGCATATTCTTCTGTCCCGTCAGGTAAACGTACCTTATATCGTAGTATTCATGAACAAGTGCGATATGGTAGACGACGAAGAACTGCTTGAACTGGTAGAGATGGAGATCCGTGAGCTTCTGGATGAATATGAGTTCCCGGGAGACGACACACCGGTTATTCAGGGTTCCGCCCTGAAGGCTCTGGAAGATCCGGACAGCGAGTGGGGCGACAAGGTTATGGAGCTGATGGACGCTGTTGACGAGTGGATTCCGACACCGGAGCGTGACACAGATAAGCCGTTCCTGATGCCTGTAGAGGACGTATTCTCTATCACAGGACGTGGAACTGTTGCTACAGGCCGTGTAGAGCGTGGAACGCTTCACGTATCTGACGAAGTAGAGATTATCGGTATCCATGAGGATATCCGCAAGACAGTTGTAACCGGTATCGAGATGTTCCGCAAGCTGCTTGACGAGGCTCGTGCAGGTGATAACATCGGCGCACTGCTCCGTGGCGTGCAGAGAACAGAGATCGAAAGAGGACAGGTTCTGATCAAACCAGGTACTGTAAAGTGCCATACAAAGTTTACATGCCAGGTATACGTACTGACAAAGGATGAAGGTGGACGTCATACACCGTTTTTCAACAACTACAGACCACAGTTCTATTTCAGAACAACAGACGTAACAGGTGTCTGCGATCTGCCGGATGGCGTAGAGATGTGCATGCCTGGTGATAACGTAGAGATGACTGTTGAATTGATTCATCCGGTAGCTATGGAGGAAGGTCTTCGTTTCGCTATCCGTGAAGGCGGACGTACAGTAGGATCTGGTACAGTAGCTAAGATTATTGAGTAATTCGAGCCGATAAAAGCTATGATATACCGCAGCCTTTGTATTCTGCAGAGGCTGCGGTTATTTTTTGGGGGTCGGGACATGAAAATAGGAATAGGAAATGATCACTCTGCATTAGAATTGAAAGCAGAGATAATCGAGTATGTGGAAAGGATGGGGCATGAGATCATAGACTTCGGGACAAATTCCTCCGAAAGCTGTGATTATCCGATCTATGGAGAAAAAGTGGCCCGTGCGGTGGCAGGCAAAGAAGTGGACTGCGGTATTCTGATCTGTGGAACCGGTTTGGGTATTTCTCTGGCAGCCAATAAAGTGAAGGGAATCCGCGCGGCAGTATGCAGCGAGCCATTTACAGCAAAGATGGCAAAGGAACATAATAATTGCAATATCTTAGCCTTTGGAGCCAGAGTGGTAGGGGCAGAATTGGCGAAGATGATTGTGGATGCATGGCTGAAGGCAGAATTTCGGGGCGGCCGCCACCAGCACAGGGTGGATCTGATTATGGATATCGAAAACAGGCCATAACAATCTCTGCCGTTTATTCCCGCCAGGCAACGCTGTACTTGTACTAGGCGGGTCAAATACCCCGCGGTTTGCCGCGCTGGAAATTTGCTGCCCCGTCAGCTTGCTGCAGGGTATTTGACTTTGCCGGATTTCATACATGAGTTACGGGATGCCCTTTGGATATATATGCTCGGACAAAGTCCGCCCGTCCCGGAGGGATGCGAGTTGTGGGATGCCCCTGGGGGATAGGATTTCGGATGTACCCAAATGGAATGCTGCTGCATACAATAATGATATAATGTCTGAAGTGGAAGTGGGATCATGGAAGCAAAACTGCCTTATTACATGGTATATCCGATGCCGTTCATTTATGACGATGAACGTCTGGAACAAAGGGACTATGAGTATATGAGAAGCTTGTATCCAGACGCGGCGAAGCGGATACTTCCTTATGTGGAGGAAGAATGCGACCGGAGCGAGGGTCCATGCAGCATGATGTATGATGAATATCCGGATCGTCTGCAGCTCCGTCTAATGGGAAACCGGATTTATGGCAAGGTGATGGATAACGAGAGAAGATTTCTGGAGAATGAGGGCAATGAAGAGGCGGCAGGCGTGGAAGGGCAGCACCGCCGAAAGGAACCCCAAAACTGGCTGAGAGATTTGATTGATGTGATGCTGTATCAGGAGTTATATAGACGCCGGAGCGAGAATCGGCGGATGCGGCAGAAATACTATTGACATTTTTTTGATAAGGCTGCAATGCTGTTTTAAAGCAATATAAGATGCTGTATCAACTGTACAAAGAGATAGGAAGACAAATGAAAAAGAAAAATATTATTTTTATCGGGATGCCTGCTGTCGGGAAAAGCACCGTTGGCGTGGTGGCGGCAAAAAGGCTTGGGATGCAGTTCCTGGACACAGATCTTTTGATACAGGAGCAGGAAGGGAAGCTCTTGCGGAAGATTATCGAAGAGGCCGGTGAGGATGGATTCCTGAAAATTGAGAATCAGGTGAACCAAAACGTTCATGTGCAGAATACGGTAATCTCTCCGGGCGGGAGCGTGGTATACTGTAAGGAGGCTATGCAGCATTTCAAGAAAAGCGGAATAGTCGTATATTTAAAAGCATCCTATGAGACAATAGAAAAGAGAATCAAAAGCCCACAAAAAAGGGGAGTCGTATTGCGTCCGGGACAGAGCCTGCGGGATCTTTATGAAGAAAGGACGGCGCTTTTTGAGGCCTATGCGGACATTGTGGTCAGCGAGGACGGCCTTTCTCTGGAGCGGACGATTGAGGCTGTTTTAGAAATTCTGGAGTCTGCATTAGAGGCAGAATGTTAAAAATATATTACGATTTTCAAGGTGAACTGTAAGAAAATGTAAAAAGCAGTGTAAAAATGAGAAAAGGATTTTACAAATCCAAATTTTGTGGTATACTATACTAGATTTTTTTAAAGTCATATAACAATATCGGATAATCGAGGTGCGATATGGAGCAATATGTTATTAAGGGTGGAAATCCATTGGTAGGAGAGGTTGAGATCAGCGGGGCTAAGAATGCTGCGCTCGCAATTCTCGCTGCAGCAATTATGACAGATGAAACGGTATTGATTGAAAACCTTCCGGATGTCAATGATATCAACGTTATGTTGGAAGCAATCGGGGGAATCGGTGCGACAGTCCAACGGGTTGACCGGCACAGGGTGAAGATTAATGGAAGTACGATCACAGATTTTAATATTGAATATGATTTTATCAAGAAAATCCGGGCGTCCTATTATCTTTTAGGTGCACTGCTTGGAAAATACGGAAGGGCAGAGGTCGCGCTTCCCGGCGGGTGCAACATCGGAAGCAGGCCGATTGACCAGCATTTAAAGGGCTTTCGCGCCCTGGGTGCGGAGGTAGATATTGAGCATGGCAAGATTGTGGCAGAATCAGACCATTTGCGGGGAACCCATCTATATTTTGATGTGGTCAGCGTAGGCGCTACGATCAATGTAATGATGGCGGCGGCAATGGCGGACGGCCTTACGATCATGGAGAACGTGGCCAAGGAACCCCATGTGGTAGACGTGGCTAATTTCCTGAACAGCATTGGGGCGAATATCCGGGGAGCCGGAACAGATGTGATTAAAATCCGCGGGGTAAAGTCGCTGCATAAGTCGGAATATTCCATTATTCCTGATCAGATAGAGGCCGGGACTTTTATGTTTGCGGCGGCAGTGACAAAAGGGGATGTGACGGTGCTGAATGTGATCCCCAAGCATTTGGATGCTACGATTTCCAAGCTACATGATATTGGCTGTGAGATTGAGGAATTTGACGATGCGGTACGCGTGGTCGCGAAGGGAAGGCTTCGCTGTACTCAGGTGAAAACGCTGCCCTACCCGGGGTATCCTACTGATATGCAGCCGCAGATCGGCGTGGCGCTGGCTTTGGCAAAGGGCACCAGTACGATTACAGAGAGTATTTTTGAGAACCGCTTTAAATATTTGGATGAGCTGGCAAGAATGGGGGCCGTCATCAAGGTAGAAGGCAATTCTGCAACCATAGAGGGTGTGGAGAAGTTTTCGGGCACAAGGATTAGCGCGCCTGACCTGAGGGCAGGGGCGGCACTTTGTATCGCCGGGCTTGCAACAGACGGGGTTACGATTATTGATGATATTGAATATATCCAGAGGGGATATGAAAAGTTTGAGGAGAAGTTAAGGAGTCTTGGCGGGGTGATCGAGAGGGTCGCCAGTGAGAAGGAGATTCAGAAATTTATTTTGAAAGTAGGATAAAATTGGCAAATATTTTTACATCTTTGTATTGACAAACAAGGCGATACGGTGTAAAGTTTTAATATGCCTGACGGAATACAGCGAAAGAGAAGTATGAGGCAGGGCAATACAATTAAATAGTAAAGACTTTCTCTTATTCAGAGCAGTGGAGATACAAAGGATCTGTGAAGCTGCGGCAACCCTGTGAGAACGGAAGGTGCCAACCTGAGCGAGCAATCGAACAATAAGAGGATTGTGAAAATATAAAACAGTCCGCTTTTTGTAGACTGTTTTTTTGCTGGGAATTTTAAAGCAAGCATAGGCTACAAAAGAGAAAGTTCCAAAAAAGGAGAGGATTGAAATGGAAAGACACTTATTTACATCAGAATCAGTAACCGAAGGACATCCTGACAAAATGTGCGACCAGATATCTGACGCCATACTGGATGCGCTGATGGAGCAGGATCCGATGAGCCGTGTGGCTTGTGAGACATGCACCACCACGGGGATCGTCATGGTGATGGGAGAGATTTCTACAAAGGCATATGTAGATATGCAGAAGATTGTGCGTGATACAGTGCGCGAGATCGGCTATACCAACGCAGAATATGGATTTGACGCAGAAACCTGCGGCGTTCTTACCGCAATCGACGAGCAGTCCGCAGACATCGCGCTTGGGGTGGATAAGGCATTGGAAGCTAAGGCAGCGGAAGCGGCGGAGGAAGATATCGACGCCATCGGTGCAGGAGATCAGGGAATGATGTTCGGCTATGCATCGGATGAGACAGAGGAATATATGCCGTATCCGATCGCATTAGCGCACAAGCTGGCTCTGCAGCTTACCAGGATCAGAAAGGACGGGACACTGGCTTATCTGCGTCCGGACGGCAAGACACAGGTGACGGTAGAGTATGACGATGAAGGAACACCGGTACGTCTGGACGCAGTGGTTCTTTCCACACAGCACGACCCGGATGTTTCTCAGGAACAGATTTTTGCAGACATAAAGAAACATGTATTTGATGCAATCATCCCTGCAGATATGGTGGATGAAAAAACCAAGTTTTTCGTAAACCCGACAGGACGTTTCGTGATCGGCGGGCCTCATGGAGACAGCGGTCTGACCGGAAGAAAGATTATTGTAGATACTTACGGCGGAATGGCACGCCACGGCGGCGGAGCGTTTTCCGGGAAGGACTGCACAAAGGTAGACCGCTCCGCGGCATATGCGGCGCGTTATGCGGCAAAGAACATTGTGGCAGCCGGTCTTGCGAAAAAATGTGAGATCCAGCTGTCCTACGCAATCGGCGTGGCACAGCCCACATCTATCATGATTGATACGTTTGGCACAGGCAGGGTATCTAACGAGCGTCTCGTTGAGATTGTACGTGAGAACTTTGATTTCCGTCCGGCAGGCATTATCAAGATGCTTGATTTGCGCCGGCCGATCTACAAGCAGACGGCTGCTTACGGACATTTCGGAAGAAACGACCTGGATCTGTCATGGGAGAGGCTGGATAAAGTGGAGGCGTTAAAAGCGTACCTGTAGAAGTCAGAAAGTTTTTATTCCACGGTCGCTGCCGGATATAAAAATTCAATAAAACAACGGGCTGAAACCTTGCGGGGACAGCCCGTTTTGTGTTACTGTAAGGAATGAAAAAACAGGGGGCTGTGAATAAATTACTTATGTGCAATTCCCTGACAGAAGGGATGGCGGAAGTTATGAAGCTGAAAACAAAGCTGATCATCGCGTTTATGGCAATGATGATCCTGCCTGTGATATTCCTGATTGTGGCGAGGCGCATGTTTGAGCCGAGGGAGATTGGGGAGATTCAGCAGATGTTCCTGGTCATCGTATTTTTTACGGCAGCATTTCTGGTCTATTGGGTGTACCGGACAGTTTCCGTCCCATTGGCAAAGCTTCAGGAAGCAGCGCAGAATATCAAGGACGGCAATCTGGATTTTGAGATCACTGCAGAGGCGGACGACGAGTTCGGAGAGCTGTGCCGGGATTTTGAGGAGATGCGCCTGCGCCTGAAAGCCAACGCGGAGGAAAAGGTGGAATATGACCGGGAAAATAAAGAACTGATCAGTAATATTTCACATGATCTGAAAACACCTATCACAGCAATTAAGGGATATGTGGAGGGGATCATGGACGGTGTGGCGGATACCCCGGAAAAGATGGACAAATACATCAAAACGATATACAATAAAGCGAATGAGATGGATTTGCTGATCAATGAGCTTACACTGTATTCTAAGATCGATACCAACAGGATTCCCTATAATTTTACAACCATATCGGCTAAGAATTATTTCCTGGACTGTGCGGAGGATCTGTATTTGGAATTGGAATCAAAAGGAGTGGAATTTGAATACCACTGCTATCTGGAGGAGGACTCAAAAGTCATCTTAGACCCTGAGCAGCTTCGGCGTGTGATCAATAATGTGATATCGAATTCTTTAAAATATATGGACAAGCCAAGGGGGAAGATCACGATGGATTTAAAGGACGTGGGAGATTTTATCCAAGTGGAGCTTGGGGACAACGGAAAAGGCATTTCCTCCAAAGACCTGCCCTATATTTTTGACAGATTCTACCGAACCGATGCTTCACGCAATTCTTCCAAAGGGGGAAGCGGCATCGGGCTGTCCATTGTAAAGAAGATCGTGGAAGAGCATGGGGGGAACATATGGGCGACCAGTGTGGAAGGCAGCGGAACCATTATGTATTTTGTAATCAGAAAATATCAGGAGGTACCAATGGATGAGTAAGCGGATTTTGATCATTGAGGATGAAGAAAGTATTGCGGATCTGGAAAAGGATTATCTGGAGCTGAGCGACTTTGAGGTGGAGGTTGCCAATGACGGGGAGGTTGGGCTAAAACAGGCGATGGAAGCGGATTTCGACCTGATCATTCTGGATCTGATGCTGCCGGGCGTGGATGGATTCGAAATCTGCCGGAAAGTACGGGACAGCAAGAACACACCGATTATTATGGTTTCGGCCAAAAAAGACGATATAGACAAGATCAGGGGTTTAGGGCTCGGGGCAGATGACTATATGACCAAGCCGTTCAGCCCCAGCGAATTGGTTGCGCGGGTAAAAGCACATCTGGCAAGATATGAACGCCTCATTGGAAGCAATGTGGAGGAAAACGAGATTATTGAGATACGCGGGCTGAAAATCGATACTACTGCAAGGCGGGTGTGGGTCAATGGAGAAGAACGCTCTTTTACCACCAAAGAGTTTGATTTGCTGACGTTTTTGGCAGGGCATCCCAACCATGTGTATACCAAGGAAGAACTGTTCCGTGAAATTTGGGATATGGAGTCGATCGGGGATATCGCGACAGTGACAGTGCATATTAAAAAGATCCGTGAAAAGATTGAATACGATACCTCCCACCCGCAGTATATTGAGACGATCTGGGGAGTGGGATACCGATTTAAGATGTAAGCGTATGGGAAAAATCCGTGAATCCTGTCAGGGGTATTTCCGGCAGAACCTGAAGTTGTAATCATAGGGGGAGAGAGGATGATCACCAGTATATCGAATCCCAGAATGAAAGAAATCGTGCAGATGCAGAAAAGAGGCAGGGCGCGGAATCAGGCAGGGCTTTTTATTGTGGAAGGACTCCGCATGGTTCGGGAAGTGCCGCCAGAACGTTTGGCACAGCTCTATGTGACGGAGGAATTTTACGAAAAGCATAAACAGGAGCCGATTTTTGCCGCCGGGAAGGAGTTCGTGTCAGCGCAGGTATTTGAATATATTTCGGATACGAAAACGCCCCAGGGGATTTTAGCGGCTGTGCGGCAGTATGCATTTTCGGAGGAGGAAGTAATCGGAGGGAAGGGGATGCCGCTCGCGCAGGCAAAGAAGCGTCCGGCGCATATTCTTGTCCTGGATAACCTGCAGGATCCGGGGAATTTGGGTACTATGTTTCGTACGGCAGAAGCCGCAGGAGCTACGGGCATCATAATGAGCAGGGATTGTGTGGATATCTACAATCCCAAAGCCATACGCTCTACCATGGGAGCTGTATTCCGTATGCCTTTTGCATATGCGGACAGCCTGCTTAGGACAATCGAAAATCTGAAAAAAGCAGGAAACCATGTATATGCGGCGCATCTCGAAGGAAATCGGGCTTATGACCAGGAAGACTATCGGGAAGGAACCGCATTTTTGATAGGGAATGAAGGAAACGGCCTGCGCAGGGAAGTTGCTCAATGCGCAGACACATGGATCCAGATTCCCATGGCAGGACAGGCGGAGTCATTAAATGCCGCCGTCGCCGCGGCGATACTGATGTTTGAGGTAAGCAGGCAGAGGAGGTTCCCCGGTAAGTTTAGGAAAGACACTTGAATTTGCCGGGGTGATATGGTATTGTATTTTCCAGAATGAGTTTGAAAGCGGAGGCTGCAACAGAAGCAGCGCCAAGTATGAGGAGAAGAGGAAAAACCAATGAATTTAAAGGGAAGAAATTTTTTGACGCTGAAAGATTTTACGAAAGAGGAGATCCTGTATTTGCTGGATCTTGCCGCAAAATTGAAAGAGAAGAAGAAAAAAGGCATTCCGGTTGATCACTATAGAGGTAAAAATGTGGCGCTGATTTTTGAGAAAGACAGCACCCGAACCCGCTGTGCATTTGAAGTAGCCGCCTGTGATATGGGGATGGGAGCTACTTATCTTGGACCGACAGGATCCCAGATGGGAAAAAAGGAAAGTATCGAGGATACGGCACGCGTGCTGGGGAGAATGTATGACGGAATCGAATACCGGGGTTTTGGTCAGAATATTGTGGAAGAGCTTGCCAAATATGCAGGCGTTCCGGTGTGGAATGGGCTGACCAATGAATTCCATCCTACCCAGATGCTGGCGGATATGCTGACGATCCGTGAGCAGTTCGGAAGACTGGAGGGAATCAGGCTGGTATACATGGGAGACGCAAGGTTTAATATGGGCAATTCCCTGATGGTTGCATGTTCGAAGCTGGGAATGCATTTTGTGGCATGCACTGTGAAAGAGTATTTTCCGAATGCGGAACTGGTGGAGCAGTGCAGAGGATATGCCGCAGAGTCAGGGGCAACGATCACCCTTACGGAAGACGTGGAGGCTGCAAGCAAGGATGCGGATGTGATTTACACGGACGTGTGGGTATCCATGGGAGAGCCGGATCACGTATGGGAGAAGAGAATCCGTGAGCTGACGCCCTACAAGGTGACAAAGAAAGTTATGGAAAACGCGGGGGAACAGGCGATTTTCCTGCACTGCCTGCCGGCATTCCATGATTTAAAGACCACCATCGGAAAAGAGATGGGGGAACGTTTTGGGATTGAAGACATGGAAGTGACGGACGAGGTATTTGAATCCGCGCAGTCAAAGGTATTTGACGAGGCAGAGAACCGGATGCATACCATCAAAGCGGTGATGGCGGCTACATTGGGCGAATATGAAGAGTGACCGGGGCTTTCGTTTAAAATAAAAGAACGGAGAAAGCAAAGGGGTACTTTGCAAAAAATAGATCTTATTTTGCAAAGAGGGCAGGCACGGACAGATACGGGCCTGTCCTTTTTCGAGACTGAGGTGGAGAATTTGAAGGCGGAGATTTTAAAGCTGCTGCGCGAGAGCAAAGAATATATATCCGGGCAGAGGCTTTGCGAAGAATTTGAGGTATCAAGGACAGCCGTGTGGAAGGTGATCAACCAGTTAAAAGAGGAAGGGTATCATGTGGAAGCGGTAAAAAACCGGGGGTACCGGATCGTAGAGATTCCTGATGTGATATCCAAAGAAGAACTGGAAAGCCTGCTTGCAGGAAAAACAAAATGGGCAGGCCGGGAAATCTATTATTTCCCGGAGACAGACTCTACCAATATCCGTGCAAAGCAGCTTGCAGAAAGCGGGGCATCCCATGGGACGCTTGTGGTGGCGGATCAGCAGAGCGCCGGAAGGGGCCGGCGGGGCCGGGGCTGGGTATCGCCTTCCGGGTGCAGCATTTATATGTCTGTCCTGTTAAAGCCGTCGTTCCTGCCGTCAAAGGCGCCCATGATGACTCTGGTTATGGCATACAGCGTGACGGAAGCCCTCAGGGCGTACACAGGGCTGGATGTACAAATTAAGTGGCCCAATGATGTGGTACTGCATGGGAAAAAGCTGGTAGGCATCCTGACGGAGATGAGTACGGAGGTCGATTATATTAACCATGTGGTGATCGGCGTGGGGATCAATGTGAATATGGATTCCTTTTCCGGTGAAATTGCCAGAACCGCTACATCCCTCAGGATTGAGTCTGGAAAGGACATGAAACGCAGCAATTTGATTGCGGAGATCATGAAACGGTTTGAGCAGGATTATGAGATGTATGAAAGGACAGAAAATCTTTCAGGAATCCGGGATGCATATAACCGCCTTATGGTTAATTGCGGGAGAGAGGTGCGCATACTCGGCGTACAAAAGCCTTTTCAGGCGTTGGCATTGGGAATCAACGACAGCGGGGAACTGCTGGTCAGGAAAGAGGACGGAAGTGAGGAAGCCGTTTATGCCGGAGAAGTTTCGGTCAGAGGCGTATATGGATATGTGTGATGAGGTTGTATTATGTGCCGCCAGCTCTTATGAGCGCAAATTTTATCTGAATCCTGAATTTCACGCCCTGCCGGAGCGCATCCGGCAGGAACTGCAGATTATGTGCGTTATGTATACGGAGGATGTGGGCGGCATTCTGATGGTGGTATATGATGAAGACGGGAATCTGGAATTAAAGGTGGAACACGAAGAGGATGATTTTACATTTGACGAGATAGGAAGTGTCCTGAAGATCAAAGAAATGCAGCAGTCCCGGAGAGAACTGTTTGAATCGCTGGAGCTGTTTTTTAAAGTGTTCTATCCTGGAGAGGAATTGGAAGATTAGCGTGCGGAAGATTTTGCGGGAGTTTTTGGGAAATGGCCCGTATGCATTTATAAAGGAGAAGGATTACAATGTTGCTGACAGTTGATGTGGGAAATACCAATATCACAATGGGAGTATTCGATGAAGAAGAATTGCTTGGGACGTTTCGTATGACGACAAAACGCCCACGGACTTCTGATGAATATGGTTTTACAATCTGCGGAATCCTGGAGCACAGAAATATCTGTGCAAAGGATGTGGATTCAGTCATCATTGCATCAGTGGTGCCGGATATCATGCATTCCCTGACCAGTGGTATTATCAAGTATCTGGATGTGCGGCCGTTGATTGTTTCAGCGGGAATTAAGACCGGGATTCAAATTGTGACGGAAAATCCAAAACAGATCGGCCCGGATCGGATTGTGGATGCGGTGGCCGGATATGAACTGTTTGGCGGGCCGGTTATTGTAATAGATTTCGGAACAGCCACTACGTATGACCTGATTGGGAAGAACGGAACCTTCGAAGCAGGGGTTACGGCTCCCGGCATTGAGACAGCTGCGCGTTCGCTCTGGGGAGGGGCGGCCATGCTTCCAGCGATCGAGATCCGGAAACCAGATTCGATCCTTGCAAAGGAGACTGTCTCCAGTATGCAGGCCGGATTGGTATACGGCGCAATCGGCCAGACGGAATACATTGTCAGGAAGATGAAAGAAACATCCGGTTATGTGGATGCAAAGGTGGTGGCCACAGGCGGATTAGGAAAAATTATCGCCCGGGAAACAGATTGTATTGACGAGTATGACCCGGAATTGACGCTGAATGGCCTTCGGCTGATTTATGACAAGAATGTAAAACGATAGCGTGGAGATAGGAAAGTATGATCTGGATGGAAATCTTACTTTTACAGTAGTGGTATAGAGAAGATGAAACAGCTTAAAATAGGAAATGTACTGCTCGAGAATGCATATATTTTAGGTCCCATGGCAGGCGTTACGGATCTGCCATTCCGTTTGCTCTGCAAGGAGCAGGGAGCGGGCCTGCTTTGTATGGAAATGGTCAGCGCCAAGGCTCTTTTATATCATAATAAAAATACGGAAAGCCTTCTGCAGATCCATCCGGAGGAAACACCGGTATCTCTGCAGTTATTTGGCTCAGACCCGAAGATTATCAGTGAGATGGCAAAGCGGATTGAAGACCGTCCGTTCGCCATATTAGATATCAATATGGGCTGTCCGGTTCCGAAGGTAGTCCGCAACGGAGAAGGCTCGGCGCTGATGAAAGAGCCGAAGCTGGTATACGATATTGTCAGCGCAGTGGTGCATGCCATAAAAAAGCCGGTGACAGTGAAAATCCGCAAGGGTTTTGATGACGGGCATGTGAATGCGGTGGAAATTGCCCGAATTGCAGAGGAAGCAGGCGCTGCGGCAATCGCCGTCCATGGGAGGACGAGAGAGCAATATTATTCGGGGAAAGCAGATTGGGACATTATCCGGCAGGTCAAAGAGGCTGTAAGGATTCCGGTCATCGGCAATGGGGACGTTACTTCGGCCGAGCGCGCAGTTGCCATGCAGGAGCAGACCGGATGCGACGGGATTATGGTTGCGCGGGGAACGCAGGGGAATCCGTGGATTTTTTCGGAGCTTCTATCTTATGAAGAAAGCAGGATGCTGCCGTCCCGGCCGTCTGTAGATGAAATCCGCCGGACTATGTTGCGCCATGCACGGCTGCAGATTCATTACAAAGGGGATTATCTGGGAATCCGTGAGATGCGGAAGCATGTGGCGTGGTATACAAAAGGCCTGCATGGCGCTGCACGCCTGAGGGAGAAAATAAATCAGGCCGCGAGCTACGAAGAACTGGAAAAAATCTTGACAGTATTGTAGGTTTTGGTTATAATATTTGAATTGCAAAATAAGATATAGAAAATATTTTTAAAAATAGAAAGATATTAATAAAAGAAAGGGAGCAAAAGTAACCATGGCAGAATCAAAGAAAAGATTACTTACTTATGCAGGCTTGAAAGCATTGGAGGATGAGCTGGAAAATCTGAAAGTAGTGAAACGTAAGGAAGTTGCCGCTAAGATTAAGGAGGCAAGAGAGCAGGGGGATCTCTCCGAGAACGCTGAATATGACGCGGCAAAGGACGAGCAGCGCGACATTGAGGCGAGGATTGAAGAACTCGAAGCCATTTTGAAGAATGCAGAAGTTGTTGTAGAAGACGAAGTAGATTTTGATAAGATTAATGTAGGCTGTACAATCAAAGTATTTGACATTACTTATGACGAAGAGATGGAATTTAAGATTGTAGGTTCTACGGAGGCGAACAGCTTAGAAGGAAAGATTTCCAATGAGTCGCCGGTAGGACAGGCATTGATGGGCAGGAAAATCGGGGATGTAGTAGACGTAGAGACGCAGGCAGGGGTGATTCAGTACAGGGTATTGGATATTAACCGTTCTTTGTAAATTATACTTATAAGCTGTAAGATTTGCCAGAAGATTGGATTGAAATCGTTGCCATAAAAGGGAATACTTCATTTTCAGGCCGATTTCGATGCTTGTGAACTATTCTTCAGGGAATGTTGTCGGGCTGCTTTTTTGGCAGATATGGATCCTCTGGTACTCCAATGTGCGGATAACGATATGACCGTAATTTGTACATGACAGAACAGGACGCAGGAAAAGAAAGGAGAGAACACAAATGTCCCAGCAGCAGAAGCAGGCGCAGGAACCGGATTTGAACCAGTTGAGGAAGGTTCGCCGTGAGAAGTTAGCAGATTTGCAGGAGAATGGGAAAGACCCATTTATCATTACGAAATACGACCAGCAGTATCACAGTCAGGAAATTAAAAGGAATTACGGGGAACTGGAAGGAAAACAGGTATCCATTGCAGGGCGCATGATGTCAAAGCGTGTCATGGGAAAAGCTTCTTTCTGCAATGTACAGGATCTTCAGGGGAACATCCAGTCTTATGTGGCAAGGGACAGCGTGGGCGAAGAGGTTTACAGGGATTTCAAGAAGCTGGATGTCGGTGATGTTATCGGAATTGAAGGGGAAGTCTTTACCACAAAGACAGGAGAGATTTCGATTCATGCATCGAATGTCACGCTGCTTTCGAAAAGCCTTCAGATTCTGCCTGAAAAATTTCATGGTCTCACCAATACCGATCTGCGTTACCGCCAGAGATATGTGGATTTGATTATGAATCCGGAGGTAAAGGATACGTTCATTAAGCGATCTAAGATATTGAGCGCAATCCGCAAGTATCTGGACGGACAGGGATTTATGGAGGTGGAGACCCCCATGCTGGTGCAGAATGCCGGCGGCGCGGCTGCAAGGCCGTTTGAGACGCATTTCAATGCATTGGATGAAGATTTGAAACTTCGGATCTCTCTGGAATTATATCTGAAGCGGTTGATTGTCGGCGGAATGGAGAGAGTCTATGAGATTGGCCGTGTATTCCGCAACGAAGGTCTGGATACCCGGCATAACCCGGAATTTACGCTTATGGAATTGTATCAGGCGTACACGGATTATTATGGCATGATGGATTTGACTGAGAACCTGTACCGCTATGTGGCTCAGGAAGTATTGGGAACCATGAAGATTGTATATAACGGTGTGGAAATGGATCTGGAGAAACCGTTCGAGCGTATTACAATGGTAGAAGCAGTGAAGAAATATGCAGGCGTGGATTTTACCAATGTGAAAACGGATGCAGAAGCGAAAGCATTGGCGGACGAGCACCATATTGAATATGAGGACAGGCATAAAAAGGGCGATATCCTCAGCCTGTTCTTTGAAGAGTACGCGGAAGAGCATCTGATTCAGCCTACATTTGTGATGGATCATCCGATTGAGATTTCGCCGTTGACCAAGAAGAAACCGGATAACCCGGATTATGTGGAGCGTTTTGAGTTTTTCATGAATGGGTGGGAGATGGCAAATGCCTACTCTGAGCTGAATGACCCGATCGATCAGAGAGAACGTTTCCGCGCGCAGGAAGAACTTCTGGCGCAGGGCGATGAAGAGGCCAACACGACGGATGAAGATTTTATGAATGCTTTGGAGATCGGGATGCCGCCTACAGGCGGAATCGGGTATGGAATTGACAGGATGTGCATGCTGCTGACAGATTCTGCGGCGATACGGGATGTGCTGTTATTCCCGACGATGAAGTCATTAGACAAATAAAGCCAGTGTTTATGCGGGTTTGCGGTACTTC
>CATKXE010000067.1 GCA_949840465.1 uncultured Lachnospiraceae bacterium
TTCAGCACGTGGTACTTGTTCCGCAGCTTCCTCTTCCGTCTCTGCTTCTGAAACCGTCTCTTCTCCAACAGGTACTTCTTCCGCCGCTTCCTCTTCCTGCTTCGCCGCCTCCTCGAAGGAAACTTCCTCCTGTACAGCCGCCGCGTCTCCTTGTTCCATCGACTCTTTCCTTCCAGATTCTTCTATTATTTCAGCCGGACTTTCCGGAATTTCTTCCATTGGAGCGTCCGTCACATTTTCCAATACATCCTTTGCCGTTTTTTCCATCTGGTTTTTCACACGGTTTTTCCTTACTGATTTCTTTTTGCTCATTCTTACGTTCCTCCCGTCGTTTATTTTTCTTTTCCGCAGAACTCCATTTACAGATTCCGCACCTTAAATTCTCTCTGTGCTTCCCGCTTCTGATCCTTCTTTGCAATATCATTGCGCTTGTCATACAGCTTCTTCCCTTTAGCCAGCCCAATCTCCACTTTCACCAGGCTTCCTCTAAAGTAGACCTTCAACGGGACTACCGTATTCCCCCTTTCTTTCATTTTCCCGAAAATCTTGTCAATCTCCTTCTTGTGGAGAAGCAGCTTCTTCACACGGAGAGGATCCTTATTAAAGATATTCCCTTTTTCATAAGGCGAGACATGCATCCCATAGAGAAACACCTCTCCATCCTCAATGCGGATGAATGCTTCCTTAATACTGCATTTACCCATCCGCAGGGATTTCACTTCCGTGCCATGCAGGACGATTCCTGCCTCATACTTTTCCAATATAAAATAGTCATGATACGCTTTTTTATTATTCGCGATCATCTTTCCTTCTGTCTTACTCATAATCTATGCCTTTCCTGCCAGGCACTGACTTATGCACCGCCCGGCTTTTATACTGCCTCTGTGGCTTCACAGAACGCGAAATCTATCGTCCGCTGGATCCTGTCTGTATCCAGGACACGTACCTTCACCTTCTGCCCGAGCTTATAAACATTCCGCGTATGCTCTCCCACCAGTTCATACTGATCCTCTATATATTCATAATGATCGTCCGACATATTTGCCACATGGACAAGCCCTTCAATGGTGTTCTCAAGCTCCACATAGGCGCCCCATTTTGTAATACCTGAGATCACGCCTTCAAATTCTTCCCCGATCCGCTCTTCCATATATTCCACTTTTTTCAGCTTCACCGTCTCCCGTTCGGCCTCTTCCGCCCTGCGTTCCATAGTGGAAGACTGCATTGCCACTTCGGGCAGGAGTTTCTCATAGTGTGCAATCCGCTCGTCTGTCATGCGTCCCCGGATATTTTCTTTGATGATCCGATGGATCTGCAGATCCGGGTATCTTCGGATCGGGGACGTAAAGTGGGTATAATACTTCGCGGCCAGGCCAAAATGCCCGGTATTCTCCCACGTATACTTTGCCTGCTTCATGGAGCGCAGCGCCAGACGGCCGACCAGGGTCTCCTGCGGCGTCCCCTCTACTTTCCCGAGGAGTTTTTGCACCTCTTTTGGGCGCACCTCGTTTCCTATATGCATATGAAAGCCGAAATTATGAATAAACGTACTCAGCTTTTTCATCTTTCCTTCATCCGGCGTGTCATGCGTCCGGTATAAAAATGGAAGTTCCCGCCAGTAATACTCCTCCGCCACGGTTTCATTTGCCAGAAGCATGAAATCTTCGATAATCTTCGTGGCTGCGTTTCGGTCGTAAGGCCTGATATCCACCGGCTTCCCGCTTGCATCCAGCAAAAGCTTTGTCTCCGGGAAGTCAAAATCTATGGAACCCCTCTGACGCCTTCTTTCCCGCAAAATACCGGATAGTTCTGCCATCTGCTCAAACATGGGCACCAGTTCCTGATATTTTTCCATCTCATCCGGGTCATGGTCTGTTACGATCTTCGCCACACTCGTATAACTCATCCGCCTGTCCACGCAGATGACCGTCTCCGCAATCTCAGAATCAATAACCTCCCCTTTGCTATTCACTGTCATCAGACAGCTCAAAGCCAGACGATCCTCCCCTGCATTGAGGGAGCAGATTCCGTTGGACAGCTTGTGGGGAAGCATCGGGATCACGCGGTCCGCCAGATATACGCTGGTTCCACGCTTTAACGCTTCCTTATCCAATGCACTGTTCTCCTGCACATAATTCGTCACATCCGCAATATGCACGCCCAGACGGTAATTCTTCCCTTCCCTGGTAAGCGACACTGCATCATCCAGATCCTTCGCATCCTCGCCGTCAATGGTCACCATCAAAAGCCCCCGCAGATCCATGCGGCCTGCCCTATCGGCCTCGCTGACGTCCTTGCCTACCCGTTCCGCCTGATTCATCACCTTCTCCGGAAATTCTATGGGGAGGTCAAATCCCTTCGCGATGGAAAGGATATCTGTCCCTGGATCATTGACATGTCCGATGATCTCCACCACAACGCCCTCGGGATTCTTGTCCTGTGAGCCGTAAGAAGTCAGCTCCACGACCACTTTATGCCCGTCCATAGCGCCCTTTTCTTTCCCTGCCGGGATATAGATATCCTTCCAGAGCTTTTGGTCGTCCGGAAGGACAAAGCCATAATTTTTACTGCTTTCATACAGACCCACAACGCGGGTCGTCCCATGGGAGATGACCCGGACAATCTTCCCTTCGGTCCTCTTCCCTTCCTCCTCGTCCTTCTGCCGGGTGATGACAAACTCCACCTGATCTCCATGAAGCGCTCCGCCTGTATTCTCTTCCGCAATATAGACATCCTCATCTTCCCCGTCCCGGATCACAAATCCAAATCCTCTGGCATTGGCCTGGAACATCCCGATCAGATGCTTTGCATGCCCTTTGGCATATTTTCCCTTCCCGGACACAAATATCCTGCCCTCTGCCTCAAGAGCATCTAAGACTTCCTTCAATTCCTCCCTCTGCTCTCTGGGAACCTGAAGGATGACCGCAATCTCTTTGATCTTCATCGGTACATATAAGTCGTCACAGATAAAATCATAGATCACCTTTTTACGCTTCTCAAATGTATGGTCCATATTCTTATGCCCTCCTTTCCGCTCAGAGTCTTTTCGTATTTCCACCTTATATGAAAAAAACACCCTATAGCTTCTTATAGAGTGCCTTTTTCTTTTTCTCTTAGTTAAACACGCCCAGATTCAATACGACTGCCAACACCATGAATAAAACTGCAAGAAACTTCGTTGACCTGACGAGCGCCCCTTCCATGGAACGTCCTTTGTTCTGTCCCCAATAGCTGTCCGCCGCACCGCTGATCGTTCCCAGCCCGGCCGACTTTCCTTCCTGAAGAAGAATGATTGCTGACAGCGCAATACAGTCTATCACAAATATAATCGTCAAAATAATTTTCAAAATATCCATCTGTTCACACCTCCTGCGGATAAACCAAAATTATTTTAACACACCGCATAAAATATGGCAAGACTTTCTATTTACTTTTACCGTGTTTTCACTAATTCACGGTTGCTCACACAGCCCGTCGTCCGTAAGCACAAAATGGAGCTGGTATGCTTCATATTCCCCGAACGCCGCCGGAAGCGGAATTCCGGTCTCCATCAGCACATCCGACGCATACAGCCTGCCGCTTGACGCCTCCCGGTACATACATCCGCTTTTAAGCCCCTTTAATTTTACATAGCGCACTGCCATATTTCCATGGATCTCCAGCATCACCGCATGGACCAGTACCTCCGTCCTGTCTTCAGAGATAAACTCCCATGCCCCCACCTCCTGCTTGAAGGGGTTGGTAAGCCGGTAATACAAACCGCCCTGGATCAGCGGCGCATATTTATGGTAGTTGGCCACCTGACGCCGGATCTCATTTTTTTCCTCCACGGAAAGCTTCCCTAAATTCAGCTCGTATCCAAAAGTTCCGGCCAACGCGGTGACGCTTCTTGTCTTCAGCGAAGTGCTCCTGCCGGTCTGATGGTTGGGAGAGGCCGACACATGAGAACCCACGGAAGAAACCGGGTATCCAAAGGATGTACCGTACTGGATCCGCACACGATCCACCGCATCCGTGTTGTCACTGCACCAGATCTGCGGGGTATAATAGAGCATTCCCGCGTCAAACCGCCCGCCGCCGCCGCTGCATCCTTCAATCAGGATGTCCGGGTATCGCTGCACCAGACGTTCCAGAAAATCATAGAGCCCCAGCACATAATCATACATCACCTTCCCCTGCTCCTGCGTCCCGCAGGAGTAGATATCTGAAAGCCCTCTGTTCATATCCCATTTCACATATTCTATATTTCCCTTGTCCAGAATCAGGCAGATCTGCTCAAAAATAGAATCCACCACTTCCTTTCTGGAAAAGTCAAGGACAAGCTGATTCCTCGCCCGTACCGGATTACGCCCCGGAATCCGCATTGCCCAATCCGGATGGCGCTGAAACAGCCCGCTGTCTTCATTGACCGACTCCGGCTCAATCCAGATCCCGAACTTCACGCCCAGCCCGTTGATCCTCTCAATCAGGCTCTCCAGCGATTCTCCCAGCTTTTTCTCATTCACGTACCAGTCTCCCAGGCCGCTGTTGTCATCATCCCGCTTTCCAAACCATCCGTCGTCCAGCACCAGCATCTCAATGCCCAATTCCGACGCCTGTTTTGCAAGCTCATAGATGGCCTCTCCATCAAAGTCAAAATAAGAAGCTTCCCAGCTATTGATCAATATGGGGCGGACCGCGTCTCTGTATTTCCCGCGGCACAAATGCGTCCTGAAGCATGTGTGCAGGTTCTGGGACAGCCTCGCCAGGCCCTTCTGGCTATAAGTCATGGTCACCTCCGGGGCATAGAACTCTTCTCCCGGCTCTAATAGATAAGAAAAACCTTCTTCCTGCAGTCCAAGCTGAATCCGGATCTGGTCAAACTGATCCTGCTCGACCTCCCCCTTAAAACCTCCGCTGTACAAGAAGGACAGGGCATAACAGCTTCCTGCGTCCTCCGACGCTTCCCTGTCCGCCAGTATCATCAGCGGATTATACTGATGGCTGGAAGTCCCCCGCCTGCTGCCAATAGCCTGTGTGCCGTGCATCACGGGCATCCTCTGGAAATTCCTTTCCATGGCATGTCTTCCATAAAAACTGATAAAATCAAAATCTCCGTGCAGAAAATCCAGAGAGGCGGACTGTATCTTCTCCAGATGCACGTTTTGACTGCCATGGTTTACAACCTGCGCGCTCCGCGTAATCACGTCGTACTCCGGAAGCACGCCGTACAGAAGATATACCGAAATTTTCGTCACCGGATCCTGCATATGGATTTTCAGCGTCTGCGCCTCATCTTCATCGGCATACACGGCCGGCAGCCCCGGAATGTTATATTTCCCTTCCTGAATCTCATATCCCTGAAAGCGAAGGTCACAGCTTACAGAACCGTCCGCATTCTTCACGGCGAATGCGTGGCTTCTGTAGTCCCCGTTTCCAAGGCATGGGAATTCCTGGGGAAGGACGTCCATTGAGTACGTCCTGTCACTGCCCACATCATAAGGATTGCCGGAAAACCCCCTGTCCGCATAAGTCAGCAGATAATCCATACAGCCTTTCGCCTTCCGGCCATAATACAAATGCAGAAGAAAACCAAAAGGGTCAACCTGCATCTGATACGTTGAATCTTTCGTGTGCAGTGTAAAAGTCCTTCTTCCTTTGTCAAAAATAATACCCATACTCTTATTCTCCTTTTCTCACATTGCACCTGATACAGCGTTCATCAAGTCTCTAAATTCTGAAAATCTTTCATGTGGCCATCCGGTCTACAGTCAACCCCCGCTCCGATGGTTCCGGCCGCTGCAAATATCCTGCCTGCAGCACAGTCAGTTTCAGTATAACGCACAAGCATCCCCTGCGCAATCGCTTTTCCTGTTTTTGCCAAAAATATTTACGTTCAAAGCAGGGCAGGGCGCCGTGTATCGTAACCGTTTGAATCGTATAAAAGGCAAAGCGGACTATTGAAAGCCCGCTTTGCCACTTTGCCACTGTATAGAGGTATCCATGTAGAACTATTTTACCGCGCCATTTACAACACCGTTCAGAATCTGCTTCTGACAGATAATATAGAAAATCAGGATTGGCAGCAATGCCAGCAGATAAGATGCAAATGCCAGATTGTAATTTGTACCGAACTGTGTCTGGAAAGTCAGCTGTGCCAGAGGCAGTGTATTCATTCCGCTGCCGGACATAATTACAAGCGGAGTCATAACGTCATTCCAGGTTCCCAGCGCTGTCAGGACGGCAACAGTCGCATGCATAGGCTTCATGATCGGGAAAATAATGCTCCAGTATGTCCTGAAAGTGCTTGCCCCGTCCACACGGGCTGCTTCCTCAAGGGCTACCGGGATATTGACCAGATAACCGGAATACAAAAGCACGTTCATGGGCATGTAGAATACTACATAACAGAGAATTACACCTACCAGGTTGTCAATTCCCATCTGTGCCGTCTGTTTTACCAGAGGCATCATCAGGATTGCAAACGGTACGAACATACCGCTTACAATGTACAGGTATGAAAAATTGTAAAATTTATTTTTTGCTTTATTTCTTCCCACCGCATATCCGATCATGGAATGGATCAGTATGGAAATCACCACGGTAATGACGGTGATCAAAAAGCTGTTAAACAGTGAACGCCAGAAATCAGTCACGCGCATAGCCTCCGCAAAGTTTGCAAGGCTCCAGCTCTTCGGCAGGGACAAGATTCCGGAGATGCTGTTGGTCATCTCACTGGGCTGCTTGAATGCGATCACAATCGTCATATAGAGCGGAAAAGCTACGGTGATCAATCCAATGATCAGCAGTATCGTAATAGGCCAGTTTACTCTCTCGTTTACTTTTTCTTTCATTATAACTGCTCCTCCCTCTTACTTGTAAATGTCATCTGCGCTACGGAGATCACTACAATCATGATAAAGAAGACAACTGCGTTGGCACTCTGGAATCCAAACTGTCCGCCTGACATACCATTGTTGTAGATCAGGTAGGAAATGGACTCTGTGCTCTGTGCAGGACCACCCTTTGTCAAGGCCATGATCTGATCGAATACCATCAGGAAGTTCTTCATACACAGAACCATGTTGATGCTGAAAAACGGAAGAATCAGCGGGAAGGTCAGGTGCTTAAACTGAGCCCATCCGGTAGCGCCGTCAATGGAACCCGCCTCATATACATCCTCCGGCACGGTCTGCAGGCCGGAAATGTAGATGATCGTATTCATTGCGATAGACTGCCATGCACAGACGATCATGATTGCGACCCACGCCCATTTTGTACTTGCCAGCATACTGGTTCCTTCTCCTCCCATCATCTGTATAACAGCAGGAAGGATGTATGTAAAGAAATAGTTGAAAATGTAGCCCACTACCAATGCGCCCAGAATGTTCGGGATAAAGTACAGCCCGCGCAGCGCGCTCTTGAATTTGATCTTGCTGTTCAGCCCCAGCGCCAGGATCAGGCTGATCACATTTACTACGATGGTAGACAGCAGAGCCAGTTTAAATGTGAACCAGTAGGATCTTCCTACACGTCCGTCCTGGAACAGGTCGATATAGTTCCTAAACCCAACCCAGTTATAAGTCCCGTATCCTTTGAAGTTTGTAAAGCTGTAGATCGCACCCTTGATCAGAGGCAGGGTATTAAACAAGAAGAACAAAATGAGGATCGGTATCGTCATCAGTAAAAATGTCCGTTCTCTGTCATTCATTTTTTTCATTTTCTTCCCACTCCTTTCCGATTACTCATTTCCGTGTGCCGCTTCATATTCCTCTACCAGACGGATAATGTCGCGGTTGTAACGCAGCCAGTCTTTATCAAATTTTGCAAGGAATGCATCCACATCCTGATTGATCAGGAAGGTCTGGATCTGTGCATCCACTGCCATTTCTGACGGATAGTAGTGATCCTGATAATCGGACATAATCCCTTCTTCGATATACTCTGTCATGCCGTCCACTTCGCTTGCCAGATCAAAGGTTTCATCCTTACAGGGTACTGCATTCTGGTCGTCCAGATACATCTGGATATTGTCATGCTCCAGAAGGAAATCAATGACCTCATAAGCCGCCTCTTTGTTCTTGCACTCAGAGGTCAGGCAGAACTGAAGGTCTACACCTGAGTTCAGTACATTGCCGCCCTTTTCATCGCTTCCCGGCATTACAAAGGAGTCAATGTTCATATCCGGGTTTACGGATTTAATCTGCGGTACTGCATAGCTTCCGATGGTATACATTGCGCATTCGCCGTTCGCAAACGCGGTACATGCGTCATTGTAACCATAAGCAAAGGGGCCGTCTTCACCGTATTCCACAAGCTCCAGCATTTTCTCCGCAATCTCGCGGTACTCGTCTGTAAAATTCGTCTCGCCGCGGTTTACCTGCTTGCATACATCCGCCGGCGCCAAATCTACTGCCAGGGCATTCCATGGCGCCAGACAGGTCCACGTATCCTTGAATCCAAAGTACAGCGGCTGGATGCCTTCTGACTCGATCTCAGCACACAGATCCATGAATTCACCCCAAGTCTCCGGAATCTCCCAGCCGTGTTCTTCAAACATGTCTCTGTTGTAGAGTACGCCGGCCGCATTCGCCACATAAGGAACACCGAAAGTCCCTTCCGTAGGAACAAATTCCAGATTCTCCAGGATATCAACGTAGGACTGCTTGATGGTACTCAACCCTTCGTAGTCAGAGACGTCTGCAAGGATATTCGAATCCACGAAGTAGGAATAGTTGATATCTCCTCCGATCCCGATGATATCCGGATAATTCTCACGGATAAACCGTGTCTTCAAAATTGTCATTGCATCATTCGGTGAGTCGATCTTGAGTACGATGTCGTCATGAGTCGCATTGAACTGCTCTTCCAGCTTCTCGAACACACCCACGGCTTCCGGCTTGTACTGTACCAGCTCGACCACGGTCTTGCCTGCGTTTTCATCTGTGCCGCATGCACTGAGCCCCATTGCGATCAGCATGATGCCTGCCAGAAGTACGCTTAATACTGCTTTCCTTTTTCTCATTGCTTCACTTTCTCCTTTCCTTTACAGAAACTTCTTTGGTTTCTATGATGGAAATATTATAACATCCCATTATGCGACTAATAAATAGCACTATTTTAGAGGTTTTATACCTTTATGCGATTTTATGAATATTTTATAAATATCGTCTAGCATTTTGCTATATAGCAGAAAATAGATACAAAATGATAAAATTTACTCTTTTCCAAAGACTTTCCCCTTGCATAATTGAAATCACAAGTGTATGATAGTTACGATTTATTTTAAAACGCAAAATACTCTCAGGCGCTTACAGATGAATTTTGCGCATAATGGCAATTTTTTTACGGCAATTTTTGCCGTCTTATTAGGGAGGTTATTATGCAAGAGCTGATTTTTTCTGTATTTCCGAATGAAAATTTTGTTGACCTTGGACTGTACCAGTTCGGATGGGAACAGTGCAAGCCCTCCTATTCCTTCGGCCCTGCTGTAAGGAACCACTATCTATTCCACTATGTCATTTCCGGGACTGGTACTCTGATGTCTGACGACGCCAGAGGCAATACGCATACTTACCATATCAAAAGCGGTCAGGGATTCATGATATTCCCCGGACAGATCAATACATATATTGCCGATCAGGACCTGCCATGGGAATACACCTGGATTGAATTTGACGGACTGAGGGCAAAAGGCGCTGTTGACACCGCCGGGCTTTCCAGGGACCAGCCCATCTATCATGCGCGTTCCAAGGATCTGCGCGAAGAGATGATGAAAGAGATGATGTACCTTGTGGAGCATAAAGATATGCCGGCCCTCCACTTGATCGGACACGTATATCTGTTCATCGACTTTCTCACACGCTCTACGGTCCACATGGCTGCGCCCAAAAGCGGGAGCCTGCGCGACTTCTATATCAAAGAAGCGCTGGCATTTATGGAACAGAACTTCCAGAACGATATCTCGGTGGAGGATATCGCCGCCACCTGCGGTCTGAACCGCAGCTATTTCGGGAAGATATTCAAGGAAGAACTGGGGAAATCCCCTCAGGAATTTCTGTTGAGCTACCGGATGATCAAGGCCGCGGAACTGCTGAAGCTGACCCGGCTTTCCATCGGGGACGTCTCCAATGCAGTTGGATATGTCAACCAGCTCCATTTTTCGCGGGCATTCAAGAATATCTATGGGTTATCCCCAAGGGAATGGAGGAACCAGAACAAATTATTAGTATAACAATCTATTTTTTGCAATAGCATTTTGGGCGGACGCAAAAGCGCGGCTTCTATAATAATATGATTATAGAAGCCGCGTTTTTTGAAACGGATGATTAAGCATCTGCTTTTCTGTTTCGCATGACAACCAGTACTGCAATCATCAGCACAATTCCGATCGGAAGCGCGATCACGGCATTCTGGACAAAGCCCGCGATAATATATGTTACGAATGAGACAGCCGCCACCGTCACCGCATAAGGCAGCTGGGTGGAAACATGGTTCACATGGTTGCACTGAGCGCCCGCCGACGCCATGATGGTGGTATCGGAAATCGGAGAACAATGATCCCCGCATACCGCGCCCGCCATACAGGCAGAGATGGAGATGATCATCATCGTCTCATTGGTTCCCGCAAACACGTTGACCACGATGGGAATCAGGATTCCGAATGTTCCCCAGGACGTTCCTGTAGCGAATGCCAGAAAACATCCTACCAGGAAGATGATTGCCGGAAGCAGGTTCATCAGTCCGCCCGCGCTGCTTTTTACCACGCCTGCCACAAAGACATCCGCCCCAAGGCTGTCTGTCATGGATTTCAGCGTCCAGGCCAAAGTCAATATCAGGATCGGAGAAACCATTGCCTTGAACCCTTCTGGGATGCATGCCATAGATTCGCTGAATTTTAATACTTTCCTCACCCCATAGAAAATGATGGTAATGATGAAAGCAAAGAAGCTTCCCAGCATCAGTCCCACAGAGGCATCACTGTTGGAGAACGCGGACACAAAGCTCTCGCCTCCGAAAAATCCGCCTGTATAGATCATGCCGATCACACAGCAGATGATCAGGATCACCACCGGCAGAACCAGATCGATGACCGCTCCCCTTGTCTTCTCAACCTCTTCCCTCACATCTGCAAAAGGCCTGTCCGGCGTGGTGTACAGATCGCCCTTCAATGCGTTTTCTTCATGTTTTTTCATCAGGCCGTAGTCCGCGTTGAGCATCACCAGCGCAATCATCATGACGATTGTGAGCAAAGCGTAGAAATTATACGGAATGGCGCGGATAAAAATAGACAATCCGTCTTCCCCTTCCACAAAGCCTGTGACCGCTGCCGCCCAGGAAGAAACCGGGGCAATGATACAGACCGGCGCCGCCGTCGCATCAATCAGGTAAGCCAGTTTTGCACGGGAAATGTTGTGTTTGTCCGTGACCGGGCGCATCACGCTCCCCACGGTCAGGCAGTTAAAATAATCGTCAATAAAGATCAGCACACCAAGAAAAATCGTGGCAAGCTGCGCTCCCGCCCGGTTCTTGATATGCTCTCCTGCCCATCGTCCGAACGCGGCGCTGCCGCCCGCCTTGTTCATCATACAGACCAGAATTCCCAGGATTACCAAAAACACCAGAATCCCTACGTTGTACGCATCGGACAAAGAGCCGATGATCCCGTCCTGAAACACATGGGTGATGGTCCTCTCAAAGGTAAACCCGGAATAGAAAACCCCGCCGATCAAAATTCCGATAAACAGCGAACTGTAAACCTCTTTTGTGATCAGCGCCAGCACGATCGCAACCACCGGCGGAATCAATGACCAGAAAGACGCATACATAGCCGGTACATACTCTTCTGCCTCATCCGCCGCAAAAGCCAGCATAGGGCAGCACATTACCAACAGCATAGCCATAGAAAATGCCCATACTATTTTACTTTTTGCTCTTTTCATCTCAGTTCCTCTCTTTCCTGATAAATTCACTAAATAGAAAATGCCATGAATAACGTCCTTATCAACGCATTCATGGCATAGTTTCTCTTATCCTGTCTCTTCCATATCCCGTGATAGCGCTCCACTGATGTGACAGTCTGCAGCATATTCTGCTGCAGCCCAGCAACCGTATCACAGGGGGAAGATACTGTTCCTTCGGCGGCTTTCCCTTTTCCCGTATGCAGCGGCATCCCGTTCATCCTGTGACTGAACGTCCCTGCCCGTCCCCTTGTATCACTGCATGGGTACTGATGAATCCCGCACCTCTATCAAGTCCATTATTCATACAATAAAGTTTTATCACTTCTTGCGGCATATGTCAAGGAAGAAACCTCTTTTTCAGTTTTTTAATCTTCCAACGCCCTTTTTCACATCTTCCTGAAGCATCCGAAATACATGAAGCAATTCCTTTTGGTTCTCCAGCCCCAGCTTTTTTACAATCCGGCCTTTTTGATTTGCAATCGTCTTCGGCGAGGACTGCAGATGATTCTCTTTTCCCATCATAATCTCGAACACGGCGTATTCTGCCTCTGACAGGCAGGACAATGCCGACGAAGCGATCAGATATTCCTGCGGCGTGTATCCCGCTGCGGTGGTACGGATATCCTCCACCAGCAATGACAACTGATTTTTGAATATATACCCCGACGCAAAGGCCTCCTTTGCCGCTTTTAAAATCATATCCGGCGTATTCGACGCCGTAAGGATCAAGACCTTCGAATCCGTCATTACCCTGATCTTTCTCGAAAGCAGAACCCCATCCATAGAGGACGTCCCAAGATTGAGATCCATGAGCACAATATCCGGCTCCTCCTCGATCACCTTCTGCAGCGCGTCCTTCTTATCCGAACAATGGCACACAACCTCTATATCCTTATGCCTTTTTAAAAGCTTCTGAATCAAATATGCAAAATCCGCGTCATCCTCCACTATAATTATTTTTATTGTTTCTCTCATGACCTACCCGCCCCCCTGCATCTCCGGGGCAAACATAACGTAAACTGTGTTCCATGCCTCTCGGAATCCGTAGAACTCTTCACTTCCATGTAACCGTGGTGCTGCTTGATGACAGCCCGGCAGTATACAAGCCCCAGACCAAAGTGAGAATAGTCCGAATGTCCGGTATAATATAAATCAAATATATGTTCCAAATTATTTTCCGATATGCCATGACCGGTATCTGTTACACGGATCAGGGCAAGCTCTCTTCTAAGCACCTGGAAGGTATATGTAAGGGTCCCGCTCTCCCCCATCGCATCCAGTGCATTTTCCGTCAGGTTACATAACACCTCCTTCATATGATAGAGGTCGCAATATAAACCGGAACTCCCTTTATCCACTTCATATTTTACCATCCCCTTCCATCCTACCGCAGCTTCTTTTGCAACCGCTTCAAAAAGAGGCTGGATCTCAACGTATTCCGGCTCAATATGAAGTTCTCTGGAACACAAGTTGCTTCGCTGGACGAAATCCTCTATATGTGTGATAGACCGTTCCATAATGTCCAGCTCGTCCGTCGCTTCCGTAATATCCAGTTCACGGATCAGGCTGGTGCCCAAACGAAGTTTCGCAGTTTCGTTTTTCAACATATGGATAATGTAGCGGACATCCTCCGGGAATCTGACTTCTTCCTCTGACCAGTCAAAATACTGCCTGTCAAGCCGCAGCCCCCAGATTCCTTTATTGAAAAGAAGATACAAATAGTAAACGAAGAGACACAGAATAATTAATGCGTTTCCCTGCCAGAGTTTGTAGAACTTTTCGATTTTCAGCAAATGTACAGGAAATATCATAATCAGCCAATACCAGAGAGGCAAAAGGAAAAATAACGCGATCTGCTTGCGCTGGTAAAACAAAACGCTGTTCCTTGTCCTCACCAGTTCCGCCACGACCAAAATGGTGATAGCCAAACCGTACAGAAGGTTATAAACCGCCACAATAATAAATGCCTGCGGATTGGCATTGACAACAGTTCTTGTCTCTCCCCATGGATACAGAATGCTGAAAAAAACTGCCGGTAAAAATACAAGATACTTCAAAATATGGAATATACGCGGCCTGTCTCTGTCTAAATGGCAAAAATATAAACCGCACACTACCCCGCAGGGTATCGACAGATAATAGACAACCGCCGTCAGAATAGAATTGACCAGGTCATCCATCTGATATCCTACTCCCAGAAACTGTATCTGCATCCCGTTGAAAAAACCGCTATAGTAAATGTACTCCTTCAGTACGCCAATACTCAGCAAAAATCCCGTGATGCAGCACCACTGGTTGACCTTGTTCTTCCTGCTGGAAAGCAAGACCATCAGATACAATCCCCATATCAGCAATGTAAAAAGAAGTAAAAAAGCAACCGGCAATCCCTGATTCGACATATACACTACCCCCAATGCCGGATAAAACAAAAAACACTTATGCATAAAAGCTTCGCACCAGACATATGCAAAGCACTTATCCATCCCTCCGTTCACGAAACAGTCCTGCACCAGGCCGTGCAAAACTATCTTCTATATCATCTTTACGTTATACCTTATAAAGCAAATTGTCAATAGCCAAAATTCCCATATTTCATAGGAATTTTGGCTATGTAATCCCCTGTCTACCGGCGGATCAGCTCCTCCACTTCCTCCCGATCCGGCATGGCGCGGATAGCGCCCTTTCTTGTTGTAACGATGGCCGCCGCCGCATTGGCAAAGGTCAGCATCTGAGCTAACTGTTCCTCCGTAAGATTGTCAAAATCATGATCCAGTAAATAGTTCAGAGAACTCCCGCAGAACGTATCCCCCGCGCCGGTTGTCTCAATCGTCTCACACCGGAAACCTTTACGTTCCACGCGCATCCCCTTATAGTACGCCCTGCTTCCGTCCTTCCCCATGGTCAGAAGGATCAGCGGAATGTGATATTGATCCTGAAGATAGCGGATCCCTTCATCATAATCCTCTTTGCCGGATACGAACTGGATCTCATTGTCCGAAATTTTCAGGATATCGCAAAACTGAAAACCATACTCCATCTGTTCTTTTGCCAGCTCCAGGGAACTCCAGAGCGGCGGGCGCAGATTCGGGTCAAAGGAAATCATAAGCCCCGCATCCTTCGCTGTTTTCAGTGCTTTTTTGGTTGCCTCGCGCACACCATCGTGGGTCATGGAAAGGGTTCCGAAATGGAATAATCTGGACTGAGCCAGGAACGCAGGATCCACCTCTTCTGCCGTGAGCATCATATCCGCCCCCGGGTTGCGGTAGAATGAAAATTCCCTGTCTCCGTCCGGGAACGTGTGTACAAACGCCAGCGTCGTATTCACCTGCTCATCAATCAGGAGATTCGAGGTGTCAATACCTACCTCATCCAGAGTTCCCCTAAGCAATACCCCGAACTGATCCTTTCCCACTTTTCCCAAAAACGCCGTCTTCTTCCCCATCTTATTTAAAAGAGCCAGCACGTTGCAGGGCGCGCCGCCCGGGCATGCCTCGAACATGCCGTTCCCCTGCTCGCTCTCACCGCTCATCGTAAAATCAATCAAAAGCTCCCCCATTGCAATCACATCATATCTTTTTCCCATTCATCCTTTCTCCTTTCCTAAGACTCCGTCCGATCTGCTGTATTGTGCCGGATCTGCCGCGTCCCCTGCCGCTGAAGATCTGATACCTCCTAAGTATAACGGATTTCGCCTTATAATACAAGAGCCGCAGATGCAATTCGGGGGGCTGTTTTATCAGTTTGTTACAGTTCACAGCCTAACCGGCCGCGAACTGTAACCCATCCAGCCCATTGGAAAGTCGCCTGGCGGCGAGGAGCCGGATGCCGACTCAAGCGCTTTACTGACCCGGATGCTGTGCAGCGTAGCGCACAGCCCCGTGAATAGTAACATCGGTTTGTACCCTGAAAATTCAGAAAGAACTTTCAGGAATCCGCAATACCTGCCCGATACTCAGCATATCACCGGTAAGCCCGTTCAGGCTCTTGATTGCGTCCACAGTCGTTCCGTATCTGCGGGAGATCTGCCACAGGGTATCCCCGGGCTGGACCGTGTACTCAAAATAGGAAGGGGATACATCCGCTGCCGTAGGGATTTTCAATATCTGTCCCACATGCAGCACATCGCTGGTCAGGCCGTTTAAACTCCGTATGGCTTCCACAGTCGTTCCGTATCGCCTGGAGATCAGCCACAAAGTATCCCCCAAACGGACTGTATATTCGATATAGGGCGGCGGTACGGCTCCGCTGGCAGGGATTTTCAGCACCTGCCCGATGTTCAGCAAATTCCCTGTAAGGCCGTTCAGATTCTTAATGTCGTCCACGGTCGTGCCGTATCTCTGGGCGATCAGCCACAGGCTGTCGCCGGGCTGAACCACATATTCTATCAGATTTACGTCCGGCCCCGGCATGGGTACATTGCCCTCAATGCCCAGATACACATTGTAGAGCGCCCTCCACGTATCCGGCCCCACGATTCCATCCGGCGCCAGATCTTTTCGCTGTTGGAATTCGACCACAGCCTGCCGGGTACCTCCGCCGAAAATACCGTCCTGGGAAATAGCCGGAATCTCAGGATAAAACTCCGAAATCATATTCAAAAGGTACTGAAGCGTAACCACGTCCTGTCCTCTCGCCCCCTGCTGCAGCACCGATCCGGGCGGAACCGTCCCAATCCCCAGGGAAGTCCCCTCGCTGTTCAGCTCTGCAAGCCTTGTCACCGCTGTATACAGGCTGGAAATCTTATTCCATGTAGATTTTCCCACCACTCCGTCCGCCAAAAGGCCGAAAACACTCTGGAATTTGGTCACCGCGGCATTGGTGGTGTTCCCAAACACCCCCGCCTCATCCGTGACCGCAGGGATGGCCGGATAGTTCCTCCGTATCCGGTTCAGATAATTCTGGATGGTCTGCACATCCAGGCCCCTGCTGCCCGTTCTTAGCGGCGAACCCGGATAGGAGGTCACGACGCCGGTGATTGCCTGCGTCTCTGCAATCTCAATATTATTGGGATAGTAGGCACGGAGGATCTGCAGGGGATCCCGCCCCTGATTCGCAAGACTCACCGTCCCCCACTGGGAGAGCCCGGAGCAGGTCACGGTAGTACCGTTGCAAAAAGAGGTGAAATACGGCGCGTTCTGTCCCTGCCTGCGGACATACTGGTTAAATATCTCATCCACGATCCTGCTGATGGATTCATAAATGGTCCGTCCCGGCACAAATGCCTGATCATAGGCCGTGCTGTTGGTAATATCAAAATTGTACCCCCGGCTCCTGTACCATTCCGTGAAAACACGGTTCAGAGCAAAGGTAATGATGGCATAGATATTTGCCCGCAGCGCCGAATCAGGCCAGGTAGGGTAGATCTCGCTGCTGGCTGCATTTTTTACATAATCGGGAAAGGACACCTGCACATTGGACGCGGAAGACGAAGGGCTGCCCAGATGTACCGTGATCGGATTGGGAATCACAACCTGGCGGAGAACCCGCGGTTCTGTGGCGGGGCCTTCCTGGGCGCGCTCGGCTGCCGACGAAACGGCGGGCTTTTCAATCACAATCTCTGTCACCACCGGATTTCTCTGCAGCTGCTCCATGGGTTCAAGCATAACCGGCTGAATGGCCGTCTCCCCCTCAAAAATCGGGACGCCCGAAATATAAAGCGAATTAAAACCGGAGGCCTGGGCAAGCACATCATATGCCGTATAGGGCGTACCGGCGTAGTCCTCCTCCAGCGAAAGGCTTTTGTCCACCGTCTCCAGAGAGACCGCCTCTGTCTCCCCGCTTTCATCTGTCGTCAATCCGTAGAGCTGATTGCCCTGTCCATCCAGAATGCTGACTTCCACGCCGCCAAGCGGGAGGGCGTCCCCTGCCGTACGCGCCTGTATCATTAAATATCCACTCGCCATAAATTTAAAATCTCTCCTATATTTCCTCTGTCTTCATTATATGGCTGTGCGTTAAAAAGGTTCCAAATTGTCTTGCCTGCAAAAAGGGGACGGCGCCTGTCCCTGCCTCTTACAGGTACACCACCTCGTTACTGTCCGCCGAGCGTTTGACGGCGTCCATCATACAGATGACCTCATAGCTTTGTTCCGGGGTGACGATCCTGGGCCTTCGTCCCTGTTTCACACATTCCACGAAATACTCCATTTGCCGCTGGTATGCATCATACTGCCGGACCGGGATCATTTCCTGACCTGTGCCCTTTTTCCAGATACGCATCTCGCATAGACTCTTTGAAGGCGCATTCCCCGAACGTTTGATCAAAGTAGACGCCCCGGATGAATATTGATATTCCACCGTCGCCTCGCTCCCGGCAATATCGACGGAAAACCCGAAGGGATATCCTGTCTGCTGGGTAAAGGACGCCTCCGCCAGCGAATGGACGCCGTTTTTATGCACAATATTGGCCATCACATTATTGTAGCATCCCGTCTCATCTTTCACCGCATGGGCAAATACACTCTGAAAAGGCCCGATTGCATAACGCAGATAATCCACGTCGTGTACCAGCATATCCCCCATCGCGCCGCCTCCCAGAGCGGGGTCAAAAATCCACGGGCTGTACTGTTTTGACCTGTGGGAAACCCTGCGCAGATGAGCCATATAAATTTTCCCCATCTCCCCGTTTTCAAACATCTCCTTCAATTCTACATATCCTGCCCAGAACCGTACGACCTGGGCGGTCATAAAAACAATGCCCTGACTTTCCACCTTATCCAGAAGCCTTCGGCATGCCGCCGGGGTTTTCTCCAACGGTTTTTCACAGAGCACATGGATTTTCCTGTCTGCGCACCTGGACACATGCTGCTCATGTAAAAATGTGGGAGTACAGATTACGGCCGCATCAGGCCTGATTTCGTCCAGCATGGCCTCCACATCCGTATATGCCCTGCACCCATGCTCCCCTGCAAATTTTTCGACAGGTTCCTTACGCCTGCCGCAGACTGCCGTCAACTGCGCATCCTTGCAGTTTTGGATTGCATTGGCATGGCTTCCTGCAATCAGTCCGCATCCGATGATCACAAATTTCATATTCTTTTCTCCTCGTCTGTAACCAAACTTCTCTTTTTATAGAAAGAACCGCACTCCCTTAAAAGAAAGAGAGTGCGAAAAAAAGAGAGGTTTTCCTGTATATTTTGCTGACGAACTGTTCCATCCTGTTTTACCACGCGAGTATCCGTCCCGGATTATCCACAAAAATTTTTCTGAACTGTATGGAGGTAATTCCTTCCCGCCGCATCATGGGCCAAAAGTGTTCCAGAATATAAGTAAGCCCTACTGCGTTTTCACAATAGCTTTTCAAACGCGCCCGCGTAGTGTCCAAAGACAGTAAAAGCCGGTCTTCGCCCTCTGCAAGCACTTTTTTTATCAGATCCAGTTCTTCCTCGTCGCTGTGGTACAAAAAACGTCCGATCGTGTCAAACTCCAGCGATATTCCGCTGTCCAGAACCTGCCGGAAGATTTCCCAGCTCCCGCACGCCCGGTCCATATGGCAGAAATAAACCCTCTCCGGGCTGACCCCTTTCTTTTCT
>CATKXE010000068.1 GCA_949840465.1 uncultured Lachnospiraceae bacterium
TGTATTTTTTCTAAAATATGCGTAAGATTTTGAAGGGAAGATTGTTTACTTAATAAAGGAAAGTGAGTGGCTATCATAAATATGAATAAAAGAGTGTTATCTGTAATATGTTCTTTACTTGTTTTATGTTGTATGGTTTTGAGCATATCTGTGAATGTGAATGCGGAAAGAACAGATAGTGCCGATATCATGGTGGATGGTTCCTTGCTGACATATGATGATTGCTCGACCGGTACATCGTTTAATTCAATGACAAGAGGAAAGCATCTGATGGAGGGTGAAAGTGGTATTTCGAAAGTTGGAAGTGGACGAATTTATGTATATGGACAGACTACAGCCGATCATATTGTGGATTTTGTCGCGGTTCTAATGTATGTAGAAAAACTTGATGAATCGGATGGGTTATGGGGCGCGTATGCTGATTATACAGTAGATGCTCGAGATAAATACTATGTGATTGTAGATGATACTTTAGCAGTAGATAAAGGATATTATTATCGTGTACATTGTGAACATATTGCAGGAAATGAAGACGACAGACCTTATGATACAGCTGTGTCAGCAACAAATGGAATATGGATTCCATAATAGATATTAGCTATAGAGTCTCTTTGAGTGATGAGAGCAGCCGTCGTGTTTCGTACTACAGAGTAACCGATTAACTTAGCATAAATAAGATATAAAATAGGTTGCCTGTACCATGGAAGCGCCACTATTACTTTTTAATACGATACATACGGCGGCTGCTCTCATCACTCAAAGAAGTTATTGAATAAAGGCGGGCAGAATTTGTCCGACAAGATGAAAGTATATGACAAAAAGATAAATAAAATCCTCATATAATCCAACACAAGCAACCGGAAATTATTTTCCGGTTGCTTCTTTTAATGCTTTTGCGAGCTGGTCTGGGCAAGATGTCTGCTTGTGGCCGCAGCGGATTCCTTCCATCCGGGAAATTGCCTCGTCCACATCCATGCCTTCGATCAGGCGGGAGATTCCCTGTGTGTTGCCGTTACATCCGCCGACAAATCCGACATTCTTTACTTTATTGTCTTCAATGTCAAATTGAATCATCTGTGAACAGACGCCTTTAGGCTGATACTGCATGCTGCCTTCCTCCTTTGTATTTTATGTGATAGCTATAAGTAAGAAAAAACTACCGTACAGCTACGTTTCTATTATAACAGATTTTTGTTATTTGAAAAGACTAATTGCCCAGAAAATTATCAGTCACTATTAAATACTATCAAACTATATAAAAATACTATTGAAAACACAGAACATATGTGCTAAAATGGCGATAAAACTTTAGAGGTTAGGAGAACGGGCATGATTGATAATTATATGGAAGATTGGATTGGGATAGAGGCGGCGGCCAATTATTTGGACGTAACCAAAGATACAATTAGAAATTGGATTAAGAAAACAGATATTCCGGCACATAAAATTGGTAAACTGTGGAAATTCAAAAGGGTTGAATTAGACGCATGGGTAAAGAGCGGACATAGTGCGATTGGCTAAAAAGCCTAAAGCAGTTAAAATATAGAATATTAAAAGCCAAAGGAGAGAGTATGAGCGAACCCAAAGTAATTATCATCCCAGAAGGAAAAATATGTGACTATATTGACGGAAAGTTCCGTAACGATACTCCCGAGGAATATGTACGGCAAACCGTTGAAAAACGTCTGGTCAATGAACATAAATATTTGCCAACGCAAATTTCAGTTGAATACATATTGCAGCTCGGTTCGAGAAAGCCACGTGCTGATATCGTTATTTTTGATAAGGAGTGCACGGATTATGTACAGCAAAATATAAAACTGATTATTGAGTGCAAAAAAGAAACTATAGACGCCAGGAACGCAAAAGACGGCGTCGAACAATTAAAATCCTATATGTCGGCATGCCCAAATTGTGAATGGGGTATGTGGACGAATGGAAAACAAAAAGAAGTTTTCCGTAAATATATCAATGAAAAGGGACGGGTTGATTTTATGGATTACAACGATATTCCTTCGGCAGACGGTAATCTGGATGATATTAACCGACCTAAAAGGGCTTCATTGAAAAATGCTTATGATGATAATTTGCTGTTTGTTTTTAAAACATGTCATAATCATATCCACATTAACGATGGTTTGCAAAAACAGTCCGCCTTTTTTGAATTGTTGAAGGTGATTTTTTGCAAGATTGAGGATGAGCGTAATATACCTGCACCATTAGAATTCTATACGACGTCAGAAGAACGTTCTAATCCCGATGGGCAGTTGACTGTACGTAAACGAATCTCAAAGATATTTGAAAAAGTTAAAAAGAAACACGGGAAAATCTTTGATGGAAACGATGAAATTAAACTTTCACCACGCAGTCTTGCTTATATAGTAAGCGAGATTCAGAAGTACAGTCTTCTAAACACGAATATTGATATCAAGGGGAAGGCATATGAAGAGATCGTAGGTGCGAATCTTCGTGGGGACAGAGGCGAGTTTTTTACGCCAAGAAATGTGATGAAGATGGTGGTGGAAATGATTAACCCGGCGCTTGACGAAAAAGTATTAGATAGTTCATGTGGAACCGGCGGATTTTTGGTAACGGCTATGTCATATGTGATTATGAAGCTTGAAAAAGAATTTGCGGATTCAATAGGTATAAAGAAAACGGAATGGGATGGCGATACAGTACGGGTATTTCAGGACGAAATATCTGAAATGGCATCCTCAAATTATTTCGGATTTGATATTAATCCTGACCTTGTTAAAGCTACGAAAATGAATATGGTAATGAATAATGACGGCAGTGGGAATATTTTTCAGACAAATTCATTACTTCCGCCTCATGAGTGGACAGAGGAATTCCGCTCTAAATTCGCAGAAGCTTTAGGGATTGATACATCAGAATTGCGCAATCATAACACGATAGGATGTTTTGATGTAATTGTAACGAATCCGCCATTTGGCAGTAAGATTCCTGTTAAGGATAAAAATGTTTTAGAGCAATATGAGCTTGCGCATATATGGTTAAATGATAAGAAATCAGGTATATGGACGAAAACCGAAAAATTACAGTCTTCTGTTCCGCCGGAAATTTTGTTCATTGAGCGTTGTACCCAGTTGCTTGTGCCGGGCGGCAGAATGGGAATCGTTTTACCTGACTCGATTTTAGGGGCGCCGGGGCTGGGATATATTCGAGAGTGGCTTATTAAGAATCATCGAATCGTCGCAAGTATCGATTTACATGCCGACACATTCCAGCCGCGTAATGGTACGCAAACCTCTGTCTTGTTTTTGCAAAAGAAAACGCAGGAACAAAAAGATGCAGAAGAAAAGAGCGGGACAATGGCAGACTATAATGTTTTTATGGCTATGGTTGATAAGATTGGCCATGATAAAAGAGGAAATCCGACATTTAAGCGGGATGAAGAGGGGAATGAGATTCTGGTATCGGATACTACGGGTGTTCTGGTCAGAAATGAAACGGGAGGAAGTGATAAAATGATTTCTCATAAGCAAAAGAAAAAAGTAGAAGATGACCAAACGCCGTTTGTTCCCGGGATTTTTGAAAAATGGAAGAAACAGGAGGGGATAGCATGGTAGATACCTGTACTGTTTCCAGAAAGAATGAAAGCAGCATAGAACCTTCTTTAAAATGGTGTTCCGTCTCTTTGGGGGAGATTATTTCTCATGGAAAAAGGCTGGAAGCAAGCGTGTATGATATAGAAGCTAAACAAGCGCGGCAGTTTATTAAATCGGGAAAATATCCGCTGATCATGCTTGGCGGAGAGAATGGCCTGGCATCCTCATATACAGGAGCGCGTTTTAAGCGGATATGGGTAGAAGAGTCAGACTATCCGATATACCAGCCGTCTTCAATCCTGGATATTAAGCCAAAGCCTGACGGCTATATCTCTTATTTGACAAAAACCAATATAGAGTCATTGCGGGTAAAAAAAGGCCAGGTGCTGATGACCTGTTCAGGAACGATCGGCAAAGTATCCTATGTTTCGGACACATTGGATAATAAAATATTCAGCCATGATTTGCTTAGGATAGATTGTAAGGATCCTGTTGACCAGGGGTACATTTATACATATTTAAAGGGCAAAACAGGGAATAAAATATTGCTGACCAATCGTTACGGCGCAGTGGTCACACATATTGAACCAGAACATTTGGCTGCGGTACCGGTTCCAAATGCTCCGTATGAAATAAAAAAGAAAATCCATGATTTGGTTGTTCAGTCCTATGAATTGAGGGATGAATCAAACAGGATGATAGATCAGGCGACAGATTTATTGAAACGGGAATTATCTTTACCGGAAATAAGGGGTTTTGATAAATTGCCATGCAAAAAAAAGGATGAACTTAGAACATTTCATGTGAAACTCAGTAATTTGGATGGAAGAATGGATGCATCCTATCATTTGCCCATCGTGGACGCCATTGTCGGACATATGTCTAAATATGCAGAAGAAATCACTGAGGTCGGTCATAGTAGGATCAGCAAAGAGGTAGTGCTTCCGCCAAGATTTGCGAGGGTTTATGTAGAAGAAGGTTACGGCAGGGTTCTAATAGGCGGCAAACAGATTCATGAACTTGACCCATCAGGTAAGAAATATTTGTCCCATACAAAACATAAGGAAATTTTAAGCAAATTAGAAGTCCACGAAAATACTTCTTTGATAACGCGCAGTGGAACCGTCGGTAAGGTTGCACTTGTCCCAAAACACTGGGAACATTGGATACCATCTGACCATATTATCCGGGTGGTTCCGGCAAATGAGGGTATCGCAGGGTATCTGAATATATTTTTGGCATCAGATTACGGATACCAGTTAATCAAACATTGTACATATGGTTCAGTTGTAGATGAAATTGACGACAGCCATGTACGGCGGATCCCGGTTCCGCTTTTAAAAGATAAGAAGATGCAGGAAAAAATAAATGCTCTTGCACTCGGGGCTAATGAAAAGAGATATGAAGCATATAAGCTGGAACAGCAGGCTTTGGGAATCATGGATAAAGAAGTCCTGTATGCGGGAGAAAACCCGGAAAGTACTTCATAAATTTTTTATACACATTTCATTGTATAAATCTGTAGTTTTTAGTATAATAGAGAAGTATATCTTAACAAATTCAAGAAGAAGGAGGGGTTTCATGCAAAAGGATACTGACAACATTTTTTTCGAAAACAGCCCAAAGATTCAGGAACTGGCGCGTAAATGCGAAGAAAATAATGCCATCGACAAAGAGCTTTACACGAAATATGAGGTGAAGCGTGGACTGCGTGATTTAAATGGGAAGGGTGTACTGGCCGGGTTGACGAATATTTCTGATGTATGTGCCAAGAAGATCGTCAACGGGGAAGAAGTGCCTTGTGCAGGGAGCCTTTACTATCGCGGATATAATATTAAGGACATTGTAAAAGGTTTTTTGGATGCCAAGCATTTTGGATTTGAGGAGACTGCCTATCTCCTCCTGTTCGGGGAACTGCCGAATGCGCAGGAGCTGAAAGACTTTCAGGTGATGCTTGCGGAGCGCAGGATGCTTCCGCCGAACTTTTTCAGAGATGTCATGATGAAGGCTCCCAGCCGTGACATGATGAATAATATTTCACGGTGTATCTTACAGTTATATTCTTATGATGCGAAAGCCGACGACACTACGATACCGAATGTGTTGCGGCAGTGCCTGAATCTGATCAGCCAGTTCCCTATGCTAATGGTTTATGGATATCATGCCTATAATTACCGCAGAGGCGAGGATTTATTTATCTACGCACCGAATCCGGCTCTTTCTACAGCGGAGAACATTCTCATGATGCTTCGGGAGGACCGCAAATATACCAAGCTGGAAGCGAAGATCCTCGATATGGCGCTGGTGCTCCATATGGATCACGGCGGCGGTAACAATTCTACGTTTACGACTCATGTTGTCACATCTTCCGGAACGGATACATATTCTACCATCGCGGCGGCCATGTCTTCTTTGAAAGGACCCAAGCACGGCGGCGCGAACATCAAAGTTACACAGATGTTTGAGGATATGAAGAATACGCTGACAGATTGGACCGATGAGGCACAGATTCGGAAGTATCTGGAAAATTTGCTGGATAAGAAGGCGTTTGACCAGAAGGGGCTGATTTATGGAATGGGACATGCGATCTACTCTGTATCCGATCCACGTGCAGACATTTTCAAAAGGTTTGTGAAGCAGCTTGCAAGGGAAAAAGGGCATCAGGATGAATATGCCCTGTATGAAAAGGTAGAGCATATGGCGCCGAAGATCATCGGAGAGAAGCGCCGGATGTACAAGGGCGTCAATGCCAATGTGGACTTTTACAGCGGCCTTGTTTACAGCATGCTGGATCTGCCTCCGGCGTTATATACGCCGATCTTTGCGGCGGCCCGTATCGTGGGCTGGAGCGCGCACAGGCTGGAAGAGCTGAAGAATGTGGACAAGATTATCCGCCCGGCATACAGGCCGCTTGCGCCGTACCGTGATTATGTGAGGCTGGAAGACAGATAGGACAGCGAACCCCCGCGAAATGCGCAGCAGCGGGCTGCATTGCAGCGCCGGCGGCTCCCCTGACGGGAGCGTGGATGAAAGAATGCCAAGGTGAAAGGAATTCAGGGACATGAAGAACGAATTTTATTTTCCGTCAAAGGATGGGAATACGGAAATTCATACGGTTGAGTGGAAGCCCAAAGGGGAGGTAAAAGCGGTACTCCAGATGTGCCATGGCATGGTAGAGTATATTGACCGCTATGATGAATTTGCGCAGTACTTGTGCGAACGGGGGGTTTATGTTGTCGGGAATGACCATCTGGGCCATGGGAAATCCATCCAGAGTAAGTCAGAATATGGTTTCTTCCATGAAAAGTATGGGAATGCGTGTGTAGTCTCGGACATGCATACGCTTCGCCAGCGGACCGCGAAAAAGTACCCGGATGTGCCGTATTTTATGCTGGGGCACAGCATGGGCTCCATTATGCTGCGGCAGTATATCCAGATGTACGGCGGCGGGCTTTCCGGGGCCCTCTTGCTGGGAGTGGTGGCGGAACAGCCTCCCGCGGCTCTTCATTTTGCGCGGTGCCTGTGCCGCATGATCGCATTGGTCCGGGGATGGCATTACCGGAGCCGGCTGGTGGATAAGGCGGTGACAGGTTCCTTTAATAAGAAATATAAGCCTGCCCGTACCCGGGCGGACTGGGTGACCAGCGATATGGAAAAGCTGGACGCGTATGTGGCCGATCCTCTATGCTCCTTTGTATTTACGGTGAACGCTTATTACCATATGCTGGGCGGTATGCTGAAGATGCAGAAGAAGGAGAGCGTGTTTATGATCCCGAAGACGCTGCCCATTGTATTTGCCGCAGGCACAGACGACCCGGTGGGGAATTACGGGAAGGGCGTCCGGAGGATTTATGAGAAATACAAGGCTGCCGGGATACGGGACGTGACATTGCGGCTGTATTCCGGGGATCGGCATGAACTGCTCAATGAGACGGATCGGAAGCAGGTGACGGAAGACTTGTATCATTGGATGGAAGAAAGGTCAGGAACTTTATGAACATGTAAATCCCCTCGGAAGGTTTGGATATTCCGGGGGGATTTTTTTGACTTGTATTGAATGCTCTGCTTTTAAAGTCAGAGATCCCCGCGGCAGCCGCCGAATGGGCATGCCATCCTGTCCGCATGGCTTGTTGCTTTGGGGAAATCATTTTCATTTACTGCGCCGGTGTAGGTTCGGGAACCGGGGGATTTTCCGGTGTCCCGGCATTCTCAGCAGCCCCGGCGTCTGCCGGTGTGCCGCCGCCGTCGGCTTCCGGCTGAGTTTCAATATATTTTTCATTCACAAACTTGGCGATAATCAGCCGCCGATTGTTAGGCCTGTCCCCGATACAGGTAGACAGGGTGATCAACCGGTCTTCCGCAGTCACAGACATATCTGCGGCAAATTGGTTCTGAGCCTCCTGGATGCCCTGCAGCTCCTGAATAAAGGCCGGAACGGAATTCGGGTCTTTCAGGTCGTGTGAATCGGAAATCAGCATGTCGTCATGTACAACTTCCGCGATGATCTGGTATTGGAGCTGCCGGTCCGGCAGGTAAATAAACACATCTCTGTATGTATCAAAGAAAGCTCTGTCAATATAATTTTTCAAATCCCCAAAATAGGAGCCATCCAGCATATCATGTCCGTAAATAACTGTAATGGGGTCGGAAAAATCTTTTGCATTGATCATCCGTGAGTAGATGGAACCCGGGAGCGACGCAACACCCTCAAAGGTTACATCCAGATAATAGTCTTCCGGCTGTGTGGAGCTCTGCATAACCGGGTAGTTGACCTGAGTGCCGGGGATCTCGATAAAGGCGTAGGCGTCCGGGTTGACGGCCCACAGACCCTGAAAATCTATTTTGGGTGCGACTGTTTCCACTGCCGGAGGTTCCTCTGCAGGAGTCGTTTCCACTTCTTTGATGGGTACCGGCTCGGGTTTTGGCTTTTGGACTGCTTTGTCATTACTCTTTTGGAATCCGAGAGCGATCATCACTCCGACCACACAAAGTGCTGCTACAAGGATGATGACAAGGCCTGCTATTAAAATCTTTTGTGCTGTCTTTTTTCTTGATTTACGCATGGTTTTTTACTCCTTTCCACAGGATATCTTATCATCAACCCTGGAAAAAGGCAAATGAAACTTCTGTAATTGCAGAAATTGTAATTGCAGAAATATGTGATTGCAGAAATAAAAGACATCCCCGGACGCATAGGCGGGAGGACGTCTTTTATTGCCGCGAAGCAATGGGGCAAGCGGACATGTTTGCATGTTCATTTGGCGGCCTGCAAAGCAGCGGGTTCAATGTGCCGGAGCAACAAGCGGCGGGATTCACCGGTCAGGGAATCCGTATGGTGGTGCCGGCGTAGATCAGGTTCGGATCGCGGATTCCGTTGAGAGCGGCCAGTGCATTTACCGTTGTTCCAAAACGTTCTGCGATCTCACTTAAAGTATCGCCGGGGCGGATGGTGTAATACCGGCCTGACCCGCCTGAATCTTCCGGGATCCGTATGGTCTGCCCTGCATAGATCAGATCCGGGTTGGAGATTCCGTTTAATGCGGCCAGAGCCTGGTAGGTAGTGCCATAGCGTTCGGCAATTTCACTTAAAGTATCCCCAGGCTGTACCACATAGGTAATATAATCTGTCGGAGGCGGCGTAGGAGTGTCGTTCAGATGATTGAAGCCGCCTTCGCGGATGATGGCTGCATAGTCATCGAAGCTGATGTCCAGATCTACATTTCCGGAGATTCCGGGCACACTTCCTGTATTGGTATATTGCCATATTCCGCAGTCAATTCCGTCATACCGCTTGTCATAGAAGGCATACCAGAGGGCGTAGCGGTGCGCCATTTCCCAGGGAAGATATGCATTTAAGAAATCCTGATTGCTGTAATACATAGCAAAATAACCCCTCTCCTCCACACGGTTGCAGAATGCTTTTACAATCCGTTCGGCCAGATCAGGGGTAATTGTGACCCCGTTCTGAGCAGCATAATTTACAGAGGCCTGCTCAATATCATAGCAGACAGGATATTCAATCCGGTAAGGGGAGATTGCGTCTATACATGCGTCTGCCTCCTGCACAGCTGTCTCAGGGCTGATGGCATAGCAGAACCAGTAGGCTCCTGCCGGCATCCCGATCCGGTTGCATTCAGCGATATTTTGACGGAATGTCTGGTCTAATGTGCTGAATCCGTATCCGGCACGCACCATGGCAAAACGATATCCGGCGTTTTTTACCTGTGTCCAGTCGATATTTCCCTGAAATTCACTCACATCAAGTCCTTGTATACTCATATAAAACTCCTTCTTCGGAACTGTGCATGCATTGCGGTTCCGCCCGGTTTATGAGGGGCGCCGCGAGCTTGCGGGCATTCCGAAAATCCGGTTTCTCGATATTATTATATGAAAATGGGAACGGAGTGTGAGGTGGGGAGGAGTTAAAAAGAGTATAAAATAACAGCCTGCCTGTTGCAGGCCATTGGATTCCAAATGGGTGAAATTAAGAATTTCATAAGAATTTCCCCACTTTCATATTAAACTTTCCTCATTATCATGTATACTGTAAGGGAGGTGATGAGGAATGTACAACATTTTAGTATGTGACGATGATAAGGAAATCGTTGAAGCTATTGAAATTTATCTGAGTCAGGAGGGCTACCATATACTGAAAGCCTATGACGGGCAGCAGGCATTGAAGATTTTGGAGTCTGAGGAAATACATCTGCTGATCCTGGATGTGATGATGCCGAGGCTGGACGGGATCCATGCGACTTTGAAAATCCGGGAGAAGCACAGCATCCCGATCATTATCCTGTCAGCAAAGTCCGAGGATGTGGATAAGATTCTGGGGCTGAATGTGGGGGCGGACGATTATGTGACAAAACCTTTTAACCCACTGGAACTGGTGGCGCGGGCAAAATCCCAGCTCAGGCGTTATACGCAGCTTGGAGGCACGGCAAAGGAAGTTTCTGATACAGTCTATGAGACCGGCGGGCTGCGCATGAACGACGACCTGAAAGAAGTAACGGTTGACGGGGAAGCGGTAAAGCTTACGCCCATTGAGTATAATATTTTAAAGCTGTTGATGCGGAATCAGGGGAGGGTATTTTCCATAGGCCAGATCTATGAATCCATCTGGAACGAGGAGGCAATCGGCGCGGATAACACGGTGGCCGTACATATCCGGCATATCCGGGAGAAGATAGAGATCAATCCGAAGGATCCCAGATATCTGAAAGTGGTGTGGGGAGTTGGATATAAAATTGAGAAGATAGAACCGCGTTAAGGATGCGGGCAAACAATCATTTGCTGTGCAAGCGGTTACATTCGGCAGGCAATCCATTTGCTGTCCAAACCGATTAGAACAGGGAGGTGTTAAGATGAGAAACTGGTATAAGCATCGGTTTATGAAATTGATATTAGTGCTTTCTGCAATCGCAGCTTCAGCCATCGGCGCAGTGAGCCTGGTACTGGTGGCGGGAGTTTCGAGTACCATGTCAAAGGAAGCGGTCTTTGGGAAAGGGGAAGCCTATGAACAGAGTGAGTTTTTTGAAGAACTGATGCGATCCGCGACAAATGAGATGCTGTATATGTTTGGAGTCACCGAGGAACTGGAGGTGGACGGAAACTATGATCCGAACCGGCTGGTGGATGTGATGGGATATGCGAAGAGCGGGAAGATTACCGGAGAAAATAGTTCCGGGCTTGCGTATACTCTCGAGGAACTCTCGAAATGGGGCAATCAGGAGGACGTCTACGAGTATGATAAGAGTATACTGGTCTGCCAGAAACCAAACGGTACCTATCGCTATTATTGGATGGATGATTTCAAAAAGATGTTTGAGGAGGGCAGCATCAGTCTGGAGGCGGACAAAGAAGAACAGAAAACGTTCCTGGAAGAGCTGGAAGAGGGATATCTCTGGCAGGAGAGCAGGACTTTGGTACTGAAGGATGGAGAAGAGGAGTATACGGATATCTGGACCTATGACGGTTCAGTACTCAGGGAACCATTTGCGCCGGACGGAGCCAAAGATATTCTGGAAGTGGTAAATAACACGCCTGCGCTCAATGGAAAACTGACGCAGGTGTATGATAGTATACTGAATGCATATGAATCGATTTCGAATTTGTACTTTATGTATGAGAACCAGCCTTCTATGTGGACGGAAGGAAATACAAATTTCACATATGTATTTGTAAATAAAGCGAACAAGAAGATCTATACCAATAATAGTGTATTTCAGGATTATGAAAATATAGAGAAAAACCTGAATATGTTAAAAGATACCCCGGATATACGCTATGTGGTAGTAAGGCCGAAGCTGAAAGATTTTGAGAGCAACATGGATGTAATGGCAGCACACTGGCTGGCTTATATAGACAACAATCTTGATGTGCTGGGAGAAGATTATCTGGCTGTATCGGCAGTGGATACCACCTATCCGATTCAGGATATTTTCTATGAGGCGTCAAAAAATTATTATGAATATGAGCCTTATATGGACGATGCCGTGACGGCTTTGTTTGTATCAGTACTTTTGCTTGTTATTGCGGTTGTCTGGCTTACTGTCGTGGCCGGGCGCAAGGCGGACGGAAACGGTGAACTGTATCTGCATCCCTTCGACCGATGGAAAACAGAATTATCAGCGGCATTGACGGCCGGTCCCTGGCTGGTTCTTACAGCTCTTTTGATTGGAAACTGGAGCGGGGTGGGAATCCGTGAATATGCGTATAGCAATATAGACGGCAGGAATTCCCCGGCGATGTACTATTATGGGCTGGAAATGACAGGGGAGGACGTCTGTATTATCGCAGTCTACGCGGCTTTGACCGCAGCGCTTTTCCTGATAGGATATCTGTCTTTAGTGCGCAGGATAAAAGGAGGCACGCTCTGGAAGGACAGCATCCTGAAAATGCTGTTGGTATGGGCTGTGAAATGTTGGCGGTTTCTTGATCAGAATGCAAGGTCATTCTGGAGCCGCCGCCGGGTATTGTGGAAAACGATACTGGTGTTTGCCGTCATCGTGTTCAGCCACTGGCTTGCGCTGGCAATGGCAGGAATATACGGGACTCCTGTTTTCAGTATATTCCTGATCATAGGATCGGAGGCCGCCGCAGCATATCTTCTGATCAGAGACGCCATTGCGAAGGAACGGGTGAAAGAAGGAATTCACGAAATCGCTTCCGGCAACCTTGAGTATCAGCTTCCGCTCGACGTGAGGCAGGGGGGGGATTATCAGGATATGGCAGAGAATCTTAACAATATCGGCAACGGCTTGCAGAAGGCGGTGGAGAAGAGCATACGGGACGAGCGGCTCAAGACGGACCTGATTACCAATGTTTCCCATGATATTAAAACGCCCCTGACTTCAATTATCAATTATGTGGATCTGCTGAAACGAGAGAATTTTGAGGATCCCAAGATCAAAGGGTATCTGGATATTCTGGAGATGAAAGCGCAGCGGCTGAAAAACCTGACGGAAGATGTGGTGGAAGCCTCCAAGGTGAGCAGCGGCAATATCACACTGGAGTATATGGATGTGGATCTGGTGGAAATGCTGAACCAGGCCATAGGGGAGTTCTCGGAAAAGATGGAGGCAAAGCAGCTTACGGTGATCGCATCTCTGCCCGAAGAGCCGGCGGTACTCCATGTGGACGGGCGGCGCATGTGGAGAGTGCTGGAAAATATATTCAACAATGCCGCTAAGTATGCGATGCCTGGAACCAGAGTCTATGCGGATCTGAAAAAGGAGGGGAAGAGCATCCGGTTTTCCCTGAAAAATGTTTCCGAGCAGCCTTTGAATTTCTCATCGGATGAGCTCACCGAGCGGTTCATCCGGGGGGATGTATCAAGGAGTACGGAGGGCAGCGGGCTTGGGCTGTCCATCGCAAAGAGCCTGACAGAGATGCAGGGCGGGAAGTTCGAGCTGTATCTGGACGGGGATCTGTTTAAGGTGACGATTCAATTTGAATAATGAACGAAGTCGGAAAAAGTCTGTATTTATGCGGCCAGGCGGCTTGCAGGGTGAGACGCAGGCTCGTGCAGGCGTTTGGCCGGGGACATTTTGTTCAGACAAAATTTAGATGAATTTTTTCCCATAGTGTGCTATACTTGTGCCATGTCTGGAACTGCGGAGGCGTGATAGCCGTGTGCAAACGGCGTAGAAATCGAATGAATTTTTGCAGATTCCTATTCTGAATAGGAGGACAGATCTATGCGCAAGGATAGATGGAAAAAAACAGGAATCCTCGTTGGGGTATTCCTTTTGGCTTTGGTGGTCAGCAGCCTGATGCTCAACAGAGGCACGGACGATATCACGGTTGGGCTGAGCGATTCCCGTCTGCCCAGGGTGGCATTTGACGTGAAGGGAGAGAAAGTAAACGCCCTGGCGGGATATGTGAACGAGATGGATATCACGGCGATGCGGGATACGATTACGCCGATCGAGGGAAGCGGGAAGCTGGATATGTATCTGGAAGCGGCGGATCAGGAGATCGAAGGAATCAGGTACGAGGTGTTTTCACTCAATGGAGCGGAGGTCTATCTTCAGGGTGCGGTCAAGGAGGTATCGAAGGAGCAGGTTACGCTGGATCTTGGCGGAGCGCTTCCGGAGGGAATCCCGGAGGCCGTGCTGCGTGTGGCTCTGCGCGTGGGCAAGAATGGAGAAAAAGAAGTTTTTTATTATACAAGGATTGAATGGCAGGAAGAGCTTTCGGTGAAGGAATGCATGGACTTTGCCATGGATTTTCACGAAGGGACTTTTGCGTCGGGAGGCAATGAAGAACTGGAATGGTATCTGGAGCCCGACGATACAGGCGACAATACGACGCTGCAGACGGTGAACATCCACTCCAACCTGTTTCATGTGCAGTGGGGGGATCTGGCGCCGGAAGTGTCCACGGACGTGGAGTGGAGCATCAAAGAGAGCAACAGCGTATACACCTCGCTTCTGGCAAAATATCAGGTGATTTGTGAGGGCGATTCGGAGACGGAAGAGACATTCAATGTCCGGGAATTTTTCCGGGTAAGGTGCAGCGGCGGCGAGATGTATCTTCTGGATTACCATCGGACGATGAATCAGGTATTTAACGGGGATCAGAGGGTTCTGTACGACGGCGGGATCCTGCTGGGGATGGCGGAGCCGGATGTGGCTTATGAGTCAAACGCAAAAGGAGCCGTGGTGTCATTTGTCCAGGACAGGGATCTTTGGACCTATAATAAGACGAAAAATGAACTTTCTCTGGTGTTCAGTTTTGCAAATATGGAAGGTTCCGACGCGCGCAGCCGCAATGACGAGCATGCGATCCGTATTATCAGCGTGGACAGCAAGGGAAATACGACTTTTGCGGTTTACGGGTATATGAACCGCGGCGAGCATGAGGGACAGGTCGGGGTCGATGTCTATTATTTTGACATTGCAAATAATGCGGTGGAGGAAAAGGCGTTTATCCCAAGCACCAAGGCATTTGCCATCGCTGAGGATGAGCTGGGGAAGATGGTGTACTATAACCAGGAGCAGCATCTTCTCTATGTGCTTGCAGGCGGCACGCTGTATCAGGTGGATCTGGAGCATGGCAAACAGGAAATTTTGGCGGCGGATCTGGATGAAGGCCAGTATGTGGTGTCGGACGACGGGCATTTGATGGCGTTTCAGCCCGAAGGGGAGGTGAACACCGCTTCGGAGGTGAGGGTTCTGAATCTCGCAAACGGAGAATCCTATACGGTGCAGGCTGCCCCGGCAGAGGATCCGGAGACAGGGAATCCCATATTCAGGCTGAACCAGAAGGAGGATTCTGAGGACGGTACTGTGCCGGATATGGCAATCCGGCCTTTGGGATTTGTGTACAATGATTTTGTATGCGGATATCTGCGTACGGCGGATCAGGGGGTGACGGTGGCGGGAGATCCGATTGTTCCCATGTATAAGATGGAAATCCGCAGTACATCTAATGAGGTATCCAAGACTTATGCGCAGGATGGGATTTATCTGTCCGATATTTTGATTGAAAAAGGGCTTGTGACCCTGAACCGCCTTTCGAAGGAGGGGGATGTCTATACAGGTGCGCCTCAGGATTATATTACAAATAATGAGGAACGCAAGGAAACCAGGGTAACGCTGGAGACGTTTGCCACGGTGCTGAAGGAAAAACAGATGCGGCTTGTATTTGCCGATGGGATCGAAGATCTGGAACCGAAAATACTTCGGCCGAAGCAGGTGGTGGAGGATACGCCGATCACGATCTCGTTTGACGATAAGGTGAAGACGGATAAATATTACGTCTATGGAGTCGGCGAGCTGGTGGCTGTCTATGACCGGGCGGCCTACGCTATCCAGAAGGCAGAACAGATTTCCGGCGTGGTTATTTCGTCGGAGCAGTCCTACATATGGGAGAAGGGGAACCGGGATCTGGCATATTATTCGGAAACCGTGCCGTTTACAAAAGCGGAAGGCCAGGCCTCCATGGATGCATGTGTGCAGTATATGGAGCAGTTTGGGGCAAGGCGCGTCAATCTGACCGGGTGTACGCTTGATCAGGTACTGTATATCATCAGCAAAGGGCTTCCGGTCATTACGATGACCGACGCCGGCCATGCTATATTGCTGACAGGGTATGATATGGAAACCGTGACTTACATGGATCCGGACAATGGAGGTGAGTTTACGGTGAGTCTGGAACAGATGGGAGCAATCGTTGCAGGAGGAGGAAATACATTTATCGGATATGTGAAGTAGAGATGGCTGGCAGATCGAAAAACTGCCGCCCCGCAGAGCGTGATAATGCCCTGCGAGGCGGCAGTTTTTTATGCGGCCCTCCTGAAAAGGGCGTTTTTATAACGGTACAGCGCCCCATAAACGACCATTCCCAGCACTCCGCAGGAAAGTATTTCGCCGATGCCTACGGTCAGCATCATAAACGGGATGGGGAGCGGAACCTGATATCCGAACCGCAGAACAAACGGAACGATAAGCATATTCGATAAAATCGGGGGTACAGGCGCAAGAAACCGGCTGCGGTTACGCAGCATGTAAGTAAATACAGCACCGATCAGGGTCGCCAGGCTTCCGAAAATGACGTCTGGTACGATGCATCCTCCGAGGATGTTCCCAAGCAGGCATCCGATGAACAGCCCGGGGACTGCCGCTGGGGTGAATGCCGGAAGGACAGTAAGCGCTTCCGAGATCCGAACCTGTACTTCTCCGTAACTGAAAGGTGCGAGGACAAGCGTCAGCACCACGTAGATGGCAGCAATCATGGCTGCCTGTGCAATAAATTGCACATTCAGGGTTTGTTTTTCTTTCATGTTTTTTTCTCCTTTAGTTTTGTTTTAGGTGAGGAAGGTCTCGAACTCACCGATTGACTTGCCGCAGATCCGTATATATCAGGGGCTGCAACTATGTGAGTGTACCACGAAAAGGAGAAAAAAGCAACTGCGCATAAGAATACGATTTTAACTTTTTTTCTGAATCTGCCCGGAAGAGGGGCAAGGCGGCTCTGCGGCGCTGAACAGTTCTGTTTTTATGGTATTATAGAAGCGATTGCAATCTATAGTTTGTGCTAATTTCAGTCTACCGATCTGAGTATTTTTGTTATATAATATTTGCTGTATGAGGCCGCTTTTTTAGAATAATACAAAAGGGGAGAAGTGATATTTCACGTTTCCGGTTTATTTGGGTCCGGGTTTCAGGCAGTTGTGTTGAGCAGTTGAAATCAGATGAGGAGTACAGGAGGTACGTATGGAAAAATATTTTAATAATCCGTCAGAGGCGGTAGAGGCAAATGTCATTGCATCGGAGGGAAAGGCCTCGCTTTCGACCGGAAAGATGGTTCTTGCGGGGATGTTCGCGGGGGCGTTTATCGCATTCGGCGCTGCGGCGAGCAGCACGGCGGCGCATGGAGTGGCGGATGTGGGGCTTGGCAGGGTTCTTGCCGGTGCGGTTTTCCCAGTGGGCCTGATGATGGTAGTCCTGTTGGGCGGGGAATTGTTTACAGGCAACTGCCTGATGGTGACCGCGGCATTGGAAAAAAGGATCACCTGGAAAGAGATGCTGCGTAACCTTCTGATCGTCTATTTCAGTAATATGGCGGGCGCGCTTTTCATTGCGGGATTATTGGCATTCAGTGGAAATCTGGATTATTCCGGCGGGCTGCTGGGCGCGTATACGATAAAAATAGCGGTCGGAAAGGCCGGCCTTTCTCCGATCAGGGGAATTGCGTCAGGAATCCTCTGCAACATTCTGGTGTGCGCTGCGGTTCTGATGGCAGCTGCGGCAAAGGATATTGCCGGAAAGATCTGGGCCGTATTTTTTCCGATTGCGGCATTTGTGACCGGGGGATTTGAACATTGTGTGGCGAATATGTTCTACATACCGGCAGGCATGATAGCGGCCATGGATCCGGCGTATGCAGCAAAAGCGCAGGAAGCCTATGGGATTTCCGCAGAGCAGATGGCGGCGTTAAACGTGGGAGGCGTTCTTCAAAATCTTCTGCCTGTTACATTGGGGAATCTCATTGGAGGGATGGCCCTGGTCGGAATACCGATGTTTTTTATGCATCGGAAGGGGAAGGCATAACGATTTGCAATTATACAATAGATTATATACGATCAGGTGAATCATTCAGGATATGTCATGATGGATGGCAAACTGGACTGCTTAAATATCACATAACTGGCTGTTTTTAGATGGCCAGTCATGTGATATTCTTGCTTTTGAGAAATGATTTTGGAAATTCATCCACAATTTGTATTGGGAACTACAGGAAAATAACCTGGATGGACGCACAAATGATTCCCGCGAAGCAACGGGCCAAGTGGACATTGTTTTTGCGGTATATTTTTTCGAAAAGGAGGAAGCAGCCTATGTCAAAAAAGATTGCGGTTATCAATGACCTTTCTGGTTTTGGGCATTGTTCCCTTACTGCGGCGATTTCGACAATTTCCGTGATGGGCGTGCAGCCGTGCCCCTTACCTACCGCAGTTTTGAGTGCACAGACCGGATATCCAAGCTTTTACTGTGACGATTATACGGATAAAATGGAACATTTCCGGCAGGAATGGGAGAAAATGGGAGCGCGGTTTGACGGGATATACACAGGATTTGTGGCAAGTGAGGCGCAGATTGAACCTATTTTCCGCTTTCTGGATACATTTTATAAAAAAGGCACATTTCTTCTGGTGGATCCGGTCATGGGGGATGACGGAAGAGTATATAAGATGTTTACGCCGGGACTGCTTCTCAAGATGAAACAGCTGGCCATGAGGGCGGATGTGCTTACGCCGAACCTGACGGAGCTGTGTCTTCTGGCAGATGCGGATTTTACAGAAATACAGGGGCTCAGGGAGGAAGAAAAACTTCTGAAGGCCATAGAGGAACTGGCTGGGAAGCTGATACGTTCCGGGCCTGAGATTGTGGTGGTGACAGGAATCCGGTTTTTGGACGGGGCAGGCGGTTCTAAAGTGGGGAACCTGGCTGTGGACGAGAGCGGAGCCAGGCTTTCGGCGTTCCCCTATATCGGAGGAAGTTTTTCCGGGACCGGAGATTTATTTGCATCCATTATCGCAGGCGGGATGGCGAGAGGCGATGAGATTTATCAGGTTATGGATCTGGCAGGTGAGTTTATCGAAAGGGCGATGAAGGAATCTGTCGAAAGACATGTGGACAGGAACGACGGGACGGATTTTGAGAAATATCTTGGATTGCTGCTCCCCAGAGAGTGAGGAGTAAGGCAAATGCGAAGCATTTCTCAAAATGCCTTACTCCGACTTGCCCTC
>CATKXE010000069.1 GCA_949840465.1 uncultured Lachnospiraceae bacterium
TCCCCCTCATGAAGCCCCCTGAGTACGTTCCTCACCGCAATGGTGCCGCCGCATCCCGCGCACATCCGGTGTCCGGGAGCCAGACGTTCCGGCTTATTCATTGTCTCTTTAAAATTGTAGCTCATGCCTTGTCCCCCCTATTCTCGAATCCCCAGATAGCGATAGGTCTCCCCTGCATCGCCGTCCTTCGCAATCTGTTTCAGGGCTGTAAAAATATGTTCCATATCTTCCACACGGACATCCCGTCCGCCAAGTCCGTAGATGTAATTCACTGCCAGAGCCTCAGAGCGTGCCCGGAACAGAGCCGCCATCACATCTGCACCTAACGGTCCTCCATGGTTCGTATAGCCTTCCGCCCGATCCATAATAGCGACCGCCTTTACATGGGACAACGCCCTTGCGATCTCTTCCGCCGGAAATGGACGATAAAGCCGAATTTTCAATAGTCCCGCTTTTTCTCCCTTTGCCCTCAGTCCATCAATGGCATCCTTTGTAGTACCTGCCGCAGAGCCGATCATCACAACGGCAAAATCTGCATCTTCCATACAGTATTCTTCAAACAGCCCATATTCCCTTCCGGAAACTTCCGCAAATTCTTTGGCCACATCCAATACGACCCGGCTCACATGCTTCATTCCCTCTGCCTGATTCCGTTTTGCTTCCATATAATAGTCTGTGATGGAATAGGGACCCACGGCCATCGGGCAATCCGGGTTCAGAAGATAATTTTCAGGCTCATATTCCCCTACGAATTTCCTGACTTCCTCATCCTCCAAAAGCTCCATATTTTCCACTGCATGGCTTGTAATAAATCCATCCTGACAGATCATGATGGGAAGCCTCACATCCTTGTGCTCGGAAATACGGTAAGCCTGCACCATATTGTCATAAGCTTCCTGATTATTTTCGGCATAGATCTGAATCCACCCGGAATCCCGCGCACCCATACTGTCCGAATGGTCACAGTTAATATTGATAGGGCCTGACAGGGCCCGGTTGACTAACGCCAGCGCCAGAGGCAGCCTGTTGGATGCCGCGATATATAATTCCTCCCACATATAAGCCAGCCCACAGGAAGAAGTGGCCGTCAGGCTCCTTGCCCCTGCCGCGGAGGCTCCGATCGCGGCGCTCATAGAACTGTGCTCGCTTTCCACCGGAATAAACTCTGTATCCACCTGCCCATTTGCCACAAAGGATGCAAAATACTGTGGAATTTCCGTGGATGGTGTGATGGGAAACGCCGGAAATACATCCGGATTAATCTGCCGCAGCGCGATCGCCACTGCTTCATTTCCTGATAAACGGTCTCTTTTTGCCATCTTACTCCACCCCTTCCATGGTAATTGCGCCAAACGGACATGATTTCACACAGATGCCGCAGCCTTTGCAGTGCCCATAGTCAAACGCCCCCCGCTTGTAATCCACAACCGGGATACAACTGTCCGGGCAGACCGGAACACAGAGCAGGCATTGTTTACATTTCTCTTCAAGGAACACAGGCTTGTCCGTGGACCACTCCCCGGTATTGAACTCTCTGGACGTCCCCGCGCCTGCGATAATCATCCCTTCTGTCAGAGCTTTCCATCCTGCCTTCACACCCAGATTTCTAATATCCGTCCTCATCTACCGCACCTCCTGAAACGCCATCTTCAACGCCGCCATGTTCCCGTCGATCACTTCCGGCTTTCCGGCAAATTTGTGTGAAAAAGACGCCTTCATCTCTCTTAAAAACGTCTCCTCCTCCATGATCCCCGCCACCTTCACAATCGCAGCCAGCATCGGCGTGTTCGGAAAATATCTTCCCATTGTGGCCATGGATACCCTGTGGGCGTCAATAATATACACCTCGCCCTCATATCCCTTAAGGTGCGGGAGGATCTCCTCTTTTGTACGCTGTGTATTGACAAGGATCGCGCCGTCCTTTTTCAGCCCTGCCGTCACGTCCACGGCCTCCAGCAGGGATTCATCCACCACGACCACATACTGGGGGTCGTAGATATTGGAATGTACACGGATCATTTTATCACTGATACGGTTGTATGCCGTGATCGGCGCGCCCATGCGCTCCGGGCCGTATTCCGGGAATCCCTGGACATACTTCCCTGTCTGGAAAGCCACATCAGCCAGCAGAAGCGCCGCAGTCTTAGCGCCCTGCCCTCCCCGACCGTGCCATCTGATTTCTGTCAGGTTGCTCATTTTCCTTCTTCCTTTCTGCAAAGTATCTCTAAAATAGAACAAAAAACTTATCATCTGTGCTATAATATACATACTGGCAGTGTCTTCCCAAAGCAAAAACACTGCCAGTTTTCATTTCAAAATGAATTCTTTACATAGCGTTTACTTTAAAAGTTCAGCGCTTCGGCGCCAAACTGCACGAAAATGGGGTCGCGAAGTGACATCTTCCTCTCCCATTTTCTGCGCGTCCGCCGGAGGCTCATACCAAACCTCTTTCCTTCATGATGATGCCAGGCATCGCCGGCATGGAGGTTTATTTTGTAAGCAATGACTTCCCTGTCATCTCTGCCGGCTGTTCCAGCCCCATCAGTTCAATCAATGTCGGCGCTATATCTGCCAGGCATCCGCCCTCCCTCAATTTGTAAGCAGGGTCGGCGTTGACCAGAATAAACGGAACCGGATTGGTCGTATGTGCGGTAAAGGGTTCCCCGGTCTCTTCGTCAATGAGCTGCTCTGCATTGCCGTGGTCTGCACAGATGAACATCTGCCCATCTACTTCTTTTACAGCGTCCACTGCCTTGCCTACACATTCATCCACTGCCTCAATCGCCTTGATTGCAGCCGCTTCCACACCGGTATGTCCCACCATATCCGGATTCGCAAAATTGATGATGATCACGTCATATTTACCGGACTTGATGGATTCCACAAGTTTGTCGCACACCTCATATGCGCTCATCTCCGGCTGAAGGTCATAGGTCGCAACCTTCGGAGATTTTACAAGGATCCTGTCCTCACCCTCATTGGGCTCTTCCACGCCGCCGTTAAAGAAGAAGGTAACATGGGCATATTTTTCTGTCTCTGCAAGGCGCGCCTGCTTCAATCCCTTCTCTGCAAGGAACTCCCCAAACGTATTGGTGATCTCTTCCTTTACAAATGCAACCTGCTTATTCTCGATGGTCACATCATATTCCGTAAAGCACACATAAGTGGTCTTTACACGCGGCCCTCTGTTAAAGCCCTCAAAGTTGTCGTCACAGAATACCCGCGTAATCTCTCTTGCCCTGTCAGGACGGAAATTGTAAAAGATAATGGAATCGTTATCCTTGATTGTGGCAACCGGAGCGCCGTCTTTCATCACCACTGTAGGAAGCACGAATTCATCCGTTGTTTCTGCATCATAGGAAGCCTGAATTCCTGCCGGCCCGGACTCTGCGTTCTCCCCAATGCCCTTCACCAGCGCATTGTATGCTTTCTCCACCCGCTCCCAGCGGTTATCCCTGTCCATTGCGTAATAGCGTCCCATAACGCTTGCAACTTCCCCGACGCCGATCTCCTTCATCTTTTCTTCCAACTGTTCTACATATTCCTTGCCTGATGCGGGAGGCGTATCACGACCGTCCAGGAAGCAGTGTACATACACTTTCTGGATGCCCTGTCTCTTTGCCAGTTCCAAAAGGCCGTAAATGTGCCCGTTGTGGCTATGCACACCGCCGTCAGATACCAGCCCGAACATATGGAGCGAAGAATCATTTGCCTTTACATTCTCACATGCTGCAAGGAGCGCCTTGTTTTCAAAAAAATCGCCGTCCTGAATCGCCTTCGTAATCTTCGTCAGATCCTGATACACGATCCTGCCTGCGCCCATGTTCAGATGCCCCACCTCGGAGTTCCCCATCTGGCCGTCCGGAAGCCCTACCGCAAGGCCGCTTGCGTTCCCCTTTACAAAAGGATATTCCGCCATCAATTTGTCCATGACCGGGGTCTGTGCCTGCGCAACGGCATTCCCGATCCTATTGTCATTTAATCCGTAACCATCAAGAATCATTAATACAGTTGGTTTTTTGCTCATCGTCCTTCTCCTTTACAATCGTTAAATTGTAACCGTTCAGCCATGATTCCTGCCCCCACAGCTTCGTCCGTTACCTGAAATTCCAGCTTCTATTGTACATGTTTTTTGCGTTTTTTGCAAATGTCTTTTCTATATTCAAGGGACAATTTGCAGTTTTTATACATTATTGCCACAAATTATTTTCCCCGCCTGTCTTTTCGATCCATGTTTGCCGGAAATACAATGCAAAAGGCTGTCTGATTCGTCATTTATGACAAATCAGACAGCCTTTTATATTATTTTGGTCAATTCTTATTATGGATTTCCGACAAAAACCTCCGGATTATTTGTAATTTACGATCTTGCCAAAATCAGCCTTCAAAGAAGCGCCGCCTACAAGGCCGCCGTCAATGTCAGCCTGTGCAAACAGATCTGCCGCTGTCGACGCATTGACAGAACCGCCATACTGGATACGGATTGCTTCTGCCGTCGCATCGTCATATACTTCTGCGATACAAGCGCGGATGCCTGCGCAAACTTCCTGTGCCTGCTCTGTGGTAGCGGTTTTTCCGGTCCCGATTGCCCAGATCGGCTCATAAGCGATCACTGCTGTCTTTGCCTGTTCAGCCGTCACATTCTGGAAACCAACTTTCACCTGCTGACGGATGAAGTCCATGGTCACACCCTGCTCCCTCTGCTCCAAGCTTTCGCCGCAGCACATAATGGGTGTAATGCCATGCTCAAATGCCTTGAGGACTTTCTTGTTCACATCTTCATTGGTCTCGCCAAAATATTCTCTTCTCTCAGAATGCCCGAGAACCACATATTTTACGCCTGCATCTACAAGCATGTTGGGAGAAATCTCTCCTGTATACGCGCCGCTCTCTTCAAAATACATATTCTCAGCGCCCACCTGGATGTTGGTACCTTTTGCCGCCTCTACAACCGGTACAATGTCGATTGCCGGAACACAGAATACAACGTCAACTTCATCATTTGCTACCAATGGTTTTAATTCTTCAACAAGTGCAACCGCCTCGCTCGGTGTCTTGTTCATTTTCCAGTTGCCTGCGATAATTTTCTTTCTTGCCATGATATGGCCTCCTTGTAATGTATATTTTTGATTTCCTTACAGATGTCCGCCTCACTTTCGCTGTGAAAACGAAAGGAACACGAAACTCAATCAGGCACAAATGTGCCTGATTCCTCTAATTATTTACTTATCATTTGCTGCCGCAACGCCCGGTAATTCTTTTCCTTCCAGGAATTCCAGAGATGCGCCGCCGCCAGTGGAAATGTGGGTCATCTTGTCGCCGTAGCCAAGCTGGTTTACTGCTGCTGCGGAATCTCCGCCTCCGATAATGGTGACAGCATCTGTATCAGCCAGCGCTTTTGCAACTGCTTCCGTACCTGCCGCGAACTTCGGCATCTCGAATGCGCCCATCGGTCCGTTCCATACGACGGTCTTTGCTTCCTTTACTGCATCTGCATAAAGCTTTGCGGTCTCCGGCCCGATATCCAGCCCCTGCCATCCGTCCGGAATCTCACCGTTACCAACAAGCTTTGTATTAGCGTCATTGGAGAAATCGTCTGCAATCACATTGTCAACCGGAAGAAGGAGCTTCACACCCTTATCTTCAGCTTTTTTGATCATATCCAGCGCATACTGGCAATAATCTTCCTCTAACAGAGATTTTCCTACGTTTCCGCCCTGTGCCTTGCTGAATGTATAGGACATTCCGCCGCCGATAATCAGGGTATCCACCTTTTCCAGAAGGTTTTCGATTACGGAAATCTTGCTGGATACTTTCGCGCCGCCTAGGATTGCCACGAACGGGCGCTCCGGATTGTTGACAGCATTGCCAAGGAAATCAATCTCCTTCTGCATCAGATAGCCTACGACAGCCGTATCTACAAACTGTGTCACACCTACGTTGGAGCAGTGCGCCCTGTGCGCAGTACCAAATGCGTCATTTACAAATACATCACAGAGGGAAGCCAGATCTTTGCTGAACGCTTCTCCGTTCTTGGTCTCTTCGATTCTGTAGCGGGTATTTTCCAGAAGTACAATCTCTCCGTCCTGCATTGCCTCTACGGCTGCCTTTGCATTCGGTCCCACGACTTCCGGGTCAGCAGCAAATTTTACTTCCTGGCCGAGCAGTTCGGACAAACGGACTGCAACAGGCGCTAAAGACAGCTCCGGCTTCGGCTCTCCCTTGGGCTTGCCAAGATGGGAACACAGAATGATTTTTCCGCCGTCTGCTACCAGCTTCTTAATGGTCGGAAGTGCTGCCACAAGACGGTTTTCGTCTGTGATCTTCCCCTCCAGCAACGGTACGTTGAAATCGCATCTTACCAGGACTTTTTTACCCTTTACATTGATATCGTCTACTGATTTTTTATTAAGCATGTAATATTGCCTCCCTGTTTTCTAAGTTCACAGCCGCGTAAGCTTAATGAAACGGCTGCATACGTAAAATCCTGCCGCTGGCGATTTTCATGAAAATGCCCCGGCGGCAGACTTCTGCCGGATACCATAGTATCTGAAAAAATGTGCGTCCTGACGCACACTCGCGCCGAAGCGCGGCTGCGCAGGCAGCTATTTTCCCTGTGCGCGCAGTGCGCATCCCCCGGAGGGTTTTCATTCTACAGGAAAATTCGGAGAAGTTTCCTATTAGAACAAAAAAGAGCCCGGTCCATGATAAGACCGGACCCTTCCATGAGTCTATTCCAGAATCAAATCTGACTAAGGATCTGTCATGACAGCTCCTAGCTCAGCTTTATCTGAAAGCCTGTCCTACAGTAATGTTCCAAAATGCTTGATTGTCCTTACCATCTGGCTTGTGTAAGAATTCTCGTTGTCATACCATGAAACAACCTGTACTTCTGTTGTACCGTTGTCAAGCGGCATAGCCATTGTCTGAGTAGAATCAAACAGAGAACCAAATCTCATACCTACGATATCGCTGGATACGATCTCATCTGTGTTGTATCCGAAGGACTCGTTGGAAGCAGCCTTCATAGCCTCGTTGATCTGATCTACGGTTACATTGCCTTCTACAACTGCTGTCAGGATTGTTGTGGATCCTGTCGGAGTCGGGATACGCTGTGCAGCGCCGATGAGCTTACCGTTCAGCTCCGGGATAACCAGCCCGATTGCCTTAGCAGCGCCTGTGCTGTTCGGAACGATATTCACTGCTGCCGCACGTGATCTTCTCAGATCGCCTTTTCTCTGTGGTCCGTCGAGTGTCATCTGGTCGCCTGTGTAAGCGTGGATCGTACACATAATACCAGACTTGATCGGTGCAAGGTCATTAAGAGCCTTTGCCATCGGAGCAAGGCAGTTGGTTGTACAGGAAGCTGCGGAGATGATCTGATCTTCTTTGGTCAGCTTGTCATGGTTTACATTGTAAACGATAGTCGGAAGATCATTTCCAGCCGGAGCTGAGATGATAACGTACTTTGCACCAGCGTCGATATGAGCCTGTGCTTTTGCCTTGGATGTATAGAAGCCTGTACACTCAAGAACAACATCTACACCGATCTCTCCCCAAGGAAGCTCTGCTGCGCTTGCTTTTGCGTAGATCTTGATCTCCTTGCCGTCAACCGTGATAGAATCTTCACCAGATGTTACCTTGTCAGCCAGTTCATACTTGCCCTGTGTTGAATCATACTTCAACAGGTGAGCCAGCATCTTCGGGGATGTCAGATCGTTGATTGCTACGATCTCAAACCCTTCTGCTCCGAACATCTGTCTGAATGCAAGACGTCCAATACGTCCAAATCCATTAATCGCTACTTTTACTGCCATGATTAATTCCTCCTAAAAGTTTAAAATATTAACTGTAACACAGTTATCCTGGTGAACTTCCAACAAACATATATCAGGCGCAGTTTGTTAAAGATTCATCAACTAAAAATATTGTACTAAATGAAAAACAAAAATTCAAGTACTAAATCTATTTTTCTGGAAGTTTGTGTAAATCTTATACCGGATATATACATCTTTTAGCTATTTGTTATAGCCTGCCCCTGCTTTTGAGGGTTCCGCCCTTATAATTTTATAAAATGGGGCCTGCGCCCCGCAAACTGCGTATAATACTGAAATCCGCATTCCCGGAGGATCTGGCGGGCTTTCCCGAACTCATAGGCAATATGCTCCGGCTTATGGCCGTCCGAGCCCACGGTGATAACCTCCCCCCCAAGCCTGCGGTAACGCCTTAACACATCCGGATGGGGATGGCAGAAACCAAGCCCGTATTTAAGCCCCGCGGAATTGAGTTCTATTCCTTTTCCCATCCCGATGATTTTTTTCAGGATCGCATCCAGACAGGATGAAAAAGCCGCATAGGAATACGCTTTTTCCTTATCCCTTCCATACCGCACAATATAATCCAGATGCCCCAGCACATCGAATGCATCCACATTGTCCAGAATTTTCAGAGTTTCCTCAAATGCCCGCTCATAAAGTTCTGCATCTGAAAGCTCCGAAAACGCCTCTCTGTAATAGGGATCCTTTTTATCCAGCACATGAAGGGATCCTATGATAAAATCAAAGGGATATTTCTTTGTAACCTCCCTGCAGAATCCACCCAGGTGCGGCTGCAGCCCGAGTTCCATCCCGATACGGATCTCGATCTGCCCCGCATATTTTTCCTGCAGTCCTCTTAATTTTCGAAAATATTCATCCACGTCAAAAAGAAAGGCGTTTTCTCCCAGTTCCTCGCAGAACGGATAATCCCTGTCCATATGATCCGTGATGCAGATCGTTTGAAGCCCCTTTTCCAGCGCGCCTCTTACCATGGCTTCAGGATCCGTATCACTATCCGTAGAAAATGACGTATGCATATGAAAATCACTGGTGATCAAAGTATCGTCCCTCCTCCCAGCACATACTCCCCGTCATAGAATACAGCGGCCTGCCCCGGCGTCACCGCCCTCTGGGGTTCCTCAAAGGTACAGGTCACCTCGTCCTCTCCGGTCTTCTCAATGGTTCCCCAGGCTCCCCTGTGGTTATAACGGATTTTTACAAAGACCCTTCTGGGTTCTTTTAGATCCTCCACAGACATAAAATTCAGCTCCTTCACCCTCAAAGAATCCGCCAGCGACTCCTCATAAGTCCCTAAGACTACTTCATTGGTTTCGGGCCGGATGGCTAAGACAAATACAGGGTATCCCAGGGCGATACCCAGCCCTTTGCGCTGTCCTACAGTGTAGTGGATGATCCCTTTATGCCTCCCCAACACTTGTCCGTCTTTTGTCACAAAGTTGCCTTCCCCTAAAAGCAGATCCCCTCCGGAAGCTTTTACGGTTGATTCTATATAAGAAGCATAATCCCCGTCCGGCACAAAACAGATATCCTGACTGTCCGGCTTCTCCGCCACTGACAGGCCGATCTCTTCTGCGATCCGTCGGATCTCCTCCTTCGGATATTCCCCCACAGGCATCAAAGTATGCTTTAGCTGATCCTGCGTCAGGTTGTACAGGGCATAGGTCTGGTCTTTTCGCGCCGCGGCGGACCGGCGAATCGAATATCTGCCCCCCGGAAGCCTTGCAATCCGCGCATAATGCCCTGTGGCAATATAATCCGCCCCGATGGACAGGCTTCGTAAGAGAAGGGACTCCCATTTCACATAACGGTTGCAGGCAATACAGGGATTCGGGGTGCGCCCGCGGAGATATTCCCCTGTAAAATAATCAATCACATACTTCTGAAATTCCTGCCTGAAATTCATCACATAATAGGGAATCCCCAGGTTCGCCGCCACACGCCTGGCGTCCTCCACAGCGGACAATCCGCAGCATCCGCCGCTTTCCTCCTGCTGCTCTATTGCTTCCTCCTGCCAGATCTGCATGGTCGCCCCGATCACCTCATGCCCCTGCTTCTTCAGAAGATATGCGGCCACAGAGGAATCCACCCCGCCGGACATCCCCACTACCACCCTGCTCATCAGTATTCCTCTTCTTCCTCGCCCTCATGGATATCTGCCTTTGGCTTTTCCAGACCCTCGATCCTGATGCCGTTCTTCTCCGCATAATCCCACAGCGCCGCATGGATCGCCTCCTCTGCAAGCAGGGAACAGTGCACCTTCACCGGCGGCAGCCCGTCCAGGGCCTCCATCACTGCTTTGTTGGTGACTGCCATTGCCTCCTGTATATTCTTTCCCTTCACCAGTTCGGTTGCCATGCTGCTGGTAGCCACAGCCGCGCCGCATCCAAAGGTCTTAAATTTCACGTCGCGGATGATCTGGTTCTCGTCAATGTCCAGATAAATACGCATAATATCGCCGCACTTTGCATTGCCTACCGTGCCTACGCCGCTGGCATTTTCAATTTCTCCTACATTCCTTGGGTTCTGGAAGTGATCCATAACTTTCTCTGTATACATAATGACAATTCCTCCTGATTTTTCCTTGATTCTATCATGATATCAGCATGCCGGTTTTTGCAGTTTTTACATGGCCTGCATGGGTCATGCATTCTGCTTCTTCACGAAATCTTCATACAGCGGGGACATATTCCGCAGATTCTGGACAATTTCTTTTAATGCGTCTACCACGGTATCCACATCTTCCTTTGTGGTATCCTCCCCCAGGGTCATACGCAGCGAGCCATGGGCAATCTCGTGGGGAAGCCCGATCGCCAGAAGCACATGGGACGGATCCAGAGAGCCGGATGTACACGCGGAACCGCTGGATGCGCAGATTCCTTTCATATCCAGCATGATCAGCAGGGATTCACCCTCCACAAAACGGAAACTGAAATTCACATTATTGGGAAGGCGCCTTACACGATCCCCGTTGAGACGGCAGTAAGGAATTTCTGCCTCGATCCGGGAAATCATATAATCCCTCAGTTCTTTTTCTTTCCCTGTGCGCGCCTCCATGGTCCGATCGGCACGCTCCGCCGCCGTGCCGATCCCCACGATTCCAGGCACATTCTCGGTTCCTGCCCGGCGCTTTCTCTCCTGGGCGCCTCCATGGATGAAAGAACGGATTTTCACGCCTTTGCGGATATACAAAAAACCGATTCCCTTGGGGCCGTTCAGCTTATGGCCGCTTGCGCTGAGCATGTCAATGTGAAATTCATCCACATGGATAGGCACCTGGCCAAACGCCTGCACCGCGTCTGTGTGGAATAAAATCCCGCGCTCATGTGCAATCTGTCCAATCTCTGCAATGGGCTGGATCGTGCCGATCTCGTTATTTGCAAACATAACAGAAATCAGGATCGTGTCTTCCCGGATGGAAGACTTCAGCTGTTCCAGATCCACAACCCCGTTCTCGTCTACATCCAGATAGGTGATATCATATCCCCTCTTCTCCAGATATTCGCAGGTGTGCAGGATCGCATGATGCTCGATCTTACTGGTGATGATATGCTTTCCCTTTGCCGCATAGGCTTCCGCCGAGGCGATCAGCGCCCAGTTATCCGACTCGCTTCCGCCTGCCGTAAAATAGATTTCTTCGCACCTTGCCCCCAGCACATCGGCGATTTTTTCCCTGTGGCCTGTGATCACCTCTTTATTGGCAGAAGCAAACCCATAGATACTGGACGGATTCCCGTAATGCTCCGTAAAATACGGCAGCATCGCTTCCACGACCTCCGGTGCCGTTCTGGTCGTGGCAGCATTATCCAGATAAATTTGTTTTCCCATATCTGTATTCCTCCTCAAATTGTGTGATGTTAAAGCAATTCTATAACGCGCCGGTTCCTCTGGCCTGCGGATATAAAATCGAACCCCGCTGCTTATTTTTTGCAGGCCGCATGGTCGGGGATGTCCTTACAGTGCATCTTCCTGCTCTCCTCCACCAGCTGATCCAGCTTGATCTCATCCACCGTCCGGTTGATGCTTTCATTGATCCGCTGCCAGACATACCTGGTCACGCAGCTGTCTGCGATCTGGCAGCCTTCCTCCGGATTTTGCGCGGAACAATCTACCGGGTCTAAACTCCCCTCCAATGACCGCAGGATATCTCCCACGGAAATATCCGCTGCGTCCTTCGCGAGCATATAACCGCCGCCCGCCCCCCGGATGCTTTTCACAAGCCCGCTTTTTTTGAGCATTCCCATCAGTTGTTCCAGATAGCGCTCCGAGATGTTCTGCCGATTTGAAATACTCGTGATGGATACCGGCTCTTCTTCACCAGACTGCGCCAGATCGATCAATGCACGCAGCCCATATCTGCCCTTTGTTGACAATTTCAACTTTCTGCCCTCTGCTTTCCCGGGAATCAGCCATATGGGAACTGTGTTTCCTGTAATTCCTGATTCCTGGTATTTTAATCCCTACCATTTCAATCCCTATAATTTTACTAGGATTAATTTCCGTAATGTAGAATAACACTTATCTTTTGTTCTGTCAAGCGGTGATAAAGAATATCCTGTAAAAATATGTTTTTATGTTTCGGGAGCATCCTATGTCCAGAAAACAAACCCTCATCCGCGGAACGCTCATTTTAACCGCCACCGGTTTTTTAAGCCGGTTCATGGGCTTTTTTTACCGCATTTTTTTGAGCCGGACCTTCGGGGAAGAAGGCGTCGGGCTTTACCAGCTCATTTTTCCCGTTTACGCGCTCTGCTATTCTCTCGCCACCGCAGGCATCGAGACCGCCATTTCCAGGACCGTGGCGCGGAAAGTATCTTTAGGCAAGGAACAGGAGGCACGGGAATTTCTTCTTACGGGTCTTTTCCTGTCCTTTTTTCTTTCCTGTATCTGCATGATCGTCATCCAAAAAAATGCAGCATTCATTGCTTCCAAAATCCTGGGCGATGAACGCTGTATCCCTCTGCTTACGATCCTGTCCTATACGGTTCCCTGTTCCGCTATACACAGCTGTATCGGCGGATACTGCTATGGGCTGAAACAGACGGCCGTCCCTGCCGCGGCACAGCTTGTGGAACAGACTGCCCGCATCTTCGGAGTCTTTCTGTTATACCGGCTCCTGATGAAAAACCAGGGAACCGCCCCCATCACCATCGCGGTCTGCGGCATGGTGATCGGAGAATTTTTTTCGGCTGCCTACTCCGTCAGCGTACTGCCCCAGGCGCTTCGCGGGCGGGACGTCATACACCCTGTACATAGACGTTCTCCGGGCGCGCCTGCCGGGCGCATCCTCCCTCGCATGAACGGAAAAATTTTATATCAAAGGCTTCAAGAACTCCTTCCCTTATCTGTCCCCCTCACTGCGAACCGGGTTCTGATCAACCTGCTGCAGAGCATTGAAGCTATCTCCATCCCCGGACGCTTACAGCTCTTTGGACTTAGCACGTCAGAGGCGTTGAGCCTCTATGGAGTGTTAAACGGAATGGCCCTGCCCTGTATTTTATTTCCCTCTGCCGTCACCAGCTCCATCTCCATCATGCTGATGCCCACTGTGGCGGAAATTCAGGCTACGGACAACCGCACGGAAATGCTGGATATTATCAAAAAAGTGGCCGGCGCATGCTTTATTCTGGGCCTGTTCTGCTGCCTTTCTTTCCTGCTCTTCGGAGCCTGGATCGGAGCGACCTTGTTCGGCAGCCCCACAGCCGGAAAATTGATTCTCACACTTGCCTGGATCTGCCCGTTCCTGTACACAAACAGCGCCCTGTCCAGTGTAATTAACGGGCTGGGCAAAACAAGCAGCACCCTGTTCATCAACGCCTTCAGCCTTCTCATCCGAATTGCCGGAGTATTCTACGCCATCCCTCTGTTCGGAATACAGGGCTACCTCTGGGGACTGCTTGTGAGCCAGCTTGCCGCCACTTTATTGTCCATAATCGTAATCTACCTCAACGTAAGGAAGTATGGATAAAAACCCTGATCAAGATGCCGCGATACGCGGAAGCCTTCCTCCCATCCTGCTCAGTAATTCGTTGGTAATGCTGCCTGCATACCCTGCCGTCTCCGGGGCTGATACTTCCTTTTCCCCATCCTGCCCGATCAGCGTAGCCACATCCCCCACAGCGACCGGCCCCGCATCCGTCACATCCACCATCAGCTGATCCATGCAGATCCGGCCGATTACAGGCGCCATCTGTCCGTTCAGGATGACGCTGAACCGGCCGCCGGAGAGGTTTCCCGGCAGTCCGTCCGCATACCCCGCCGGCAGGACTGCGATCCGGCTGTCCCGGCAGGCTGTAAAAGTCCTGCCATAGCCCACACTCTCGCCTTTTTTTATCCTCCGCAGAAGAACCACCCTGGATTTCAGCGAGAGCACAGGCCGAAGATCCAACTTCAGTCTGGTTTGATCATAAGAAGAACCAAGCACCCCGTACAAGGCAATGCCCGCCCTCACATAATCGCAGGGAAGCCCCGGATAATTGAGCAGGCCGTAACTGCTCTGTAAATGGATCTTCGGAAGTTTGACTCCTCTTTGCTCCAGCCGTTCCAGAAGCCCGTAAAAGCGGTGGATCTGCCTGTCTGTAAAACGGATATCCGCCTCCTTCTGGCTATCGGCCACACAGAGGTGCGTATAGATCCCGCATACGTGAAGGCGCCTCATGTTGAATGTGTGGAGGAGCCTTTCCTCATCCTCTGTCCCAAATCCAAGCCGATGCATGCCGGTATCTATCTTAATATGCACTTTTACGTCACAGCCCTGCCCGTTTAAATGCCGGGAATAAGAATAGTCGATCAATGTCTGTGTCAGGTCGTATCTGTGCAGTTCGGCAGCCCTCGCCGGATCCGTATAGCCTAAGATCAAGATTTCCCCCGAAATTCCAAAGCGGCGCAGCCGGATTCCTTCCTCAATGGTCGCCACCGCAAACGCCTTCACCCCTGCCTGGTCCAAACAGGCGGCAATCTCATACATCCCATGCCCATAGGCTTCCGCTTTCATGACCGCCATCATCTCACAGCCTTGCGGCATGGCCTTTTTTAGCGCCTTTGCATTATGCCGCAGATTGTCCCGGTCAATTTCCAGCCAGCTCCTGTCTTTGCCGGGAGCATACTGCATCTTTTGGCCTCTTTTCCATTGATCCCATAAGCCGGCAAAAAGCACTGCAAAGAAAACCGAACTTATACTGACAGTCAAAAAATGCACCAGGCTGTTTTCGATCAGAAACCGCTGCAGGCCTGTTATTTTGCCCAAAATCCGTACCGCCACAATGACCATGGGGTGAATGAGATAGAGCAAAAGCGCAGATGTCCGCAGCGCCTTTCTTCTCCCTCCCCTCCAAAATGAAAGCCACCGAAACAGAAAATATACACAGGGCGGAAGAAACACATACATGCTGTCATGCCGCTGCATCTGGAACCTGTGCAGGGACATTCCCTCTATGCACATCAACAGAAAGAAAATTCCGAAGCCGCAGAAGTATTTTGCGGAAAGCCGTTTTTGTTCCGGTTTCTCCGCAGCCTGTATTTCCGCCGAATGCCGTCCTCCTTTACCTCCCCTGTGAAAACCATTCTCCGCTCTCGCTGTTTGGTCTGCCGCAATGCCTCCCAGTATGAAAAATACAGGCGCAAAGAAAATGCCGTTTCTGGTGTAATCTGAAATTTCAAAAATCTCTGCATACAAATGTTCCAGAAATGAAAATTTGCCTGCGATACCGTAATAGCTATCCCCGAACAAGCCCAAAAGATAAAGCACGCCGGCCAATAGAAATGCTTTTTTCAATCCCATTTTACGAACCATGCCCCACGCAAGGCACGCGCCCAGCATGGAGGCCGGGAGATACCAAAGGTGATACATCGTCCCGTCAAACAGAAGATCCCTGAATAGGACAGGCAGAAAATGCCGTCCTGAAAAATATCCGTTGTAAACATTCAGAGGCAGATAGAGGATAATGGCCCCTCCATAGATCCATGCCGTTTTTCTCAGAAATACCCGCAATTTTTCATTATCCTTTGCATACCGCGAGATGAGGAAAAATCCGGAAGTCATGAAGAAAAACGGTACTGCAACGCGGGCCGCGATGCGTGTAAGAAAAAAGTCACCAGGCGCGCTGCAGGAAGAGAGCGGGGATGTGTGGATGGCAATCACAAGCAGCGCCGCCGCAAATCGAAAACAGTCGATCCCTGTATATGCTTTTCCGTCATTCATTGTCCTTCTCCTTGAATTAAAAATCATCGGCGTATGGTTACAATAAATCCGTCAATATTATTTCCTGACACCTGATAACAGACATTTTGGGGCAGCCGTATCCTTGTATCTCCCGTTTTAGAGGCAGGCACGTAGAAGATTTCCATTTCATGGCCGTCCTTCTCCCATTTAAGATGGCTGCCGTCATAGGGAAACTGCCGGACATATGCAATATATTCCTCCAGAGTCAGGCCTTTTACGTCCATAATCTCAGAATGGGGATAGCCCACATACCGGAAATGCCACGGCTCATGGGCGATTCCCGTGACCTGCTCCCTTCCCTTTGGGTAACGTTCTATAAAACCGTAATGGGGCGCGGCCTTGCGGAATCTGTGACAGATGCCCTCATAGGGGAAGTCTGGGCGGATAAAATCCATTTCCTCTTTTTTCAGACCCAAATCAATGGCAAGCCCTGTCTGATGTTCACTGTGATAGGGAAGCGCCACAAATTTGCGCGTAAACTCTTCCCCGTTATCCTGTAGGGAGGTTTCGTAGATTTCCGTCTGTTCTCTCGCCGAGCGATAGGCGCTCACCGGCACAATGCTGTCAAGGCAATGGATTCTCTCGAAGAGCAGGCGCAGGATATAAACCGCTTCCCGTTTCAGCCGGATTTCATTCGCTTCCTCCGTAACAGGAATCATCCTGTCTTCCTCAAAATCCTGAATCGGATACTGTGCGTTGACCAGTAAAAGGCTTCCCTTATAAATTTTATCATTGGATAATCTCACGTTCATCATATATACAACCCCAGCAGCCTGTCCAAAAGCTCTCCAAAAGACAGGCCGATCCCTTTCATCATATTGGGATAACGGCTATGGGATGTAAATCCGGGGATTGTATTGACCTCATTAAACACAATTTCCCCTGTCGCCTTCAAAAACATGTCCACTCTCGCAAATCCAGAGCATCCAAGCGTCCTGTAAATCTTCTCTGCCGTCTCTTGTATCCGCTTTTCACAGGCCGCGTCAATTCTGGCTGGCATATGGATCCGGGATGTCTTTAGCGTATATTTTTCCGTAAAGTCGAAAAATCCGTCCGCCAATTCGATTTCATCCACCCGTCCCACAAGCAGTTCCTCCTTGCCCAGCACCGCGCAGCCTACTTCAAAACCATCCACGTTTTCTTCGACCACCACTTTTCCGTCATGCTCAAAAGCAAACTTCACCGCGGCTTCAAGCTGGATTTCCTTATAGATTTTCGTAATCCCAAAAGAAGATCCTGCCCTGGCCGGTTTCACAAAAAGGGGGTAAGCGAAGCTTTTTGCCTTTTCATGGAGCCCTTCCATCGTCCACGGCCGAAGGGTAATGGATTTCGGCACCGCAATCCGGGCTTCCTTAACGAGCCGATGTGCCAGATCCTTGTCCATGCACAGAGCCGAGGATAAAAGATCACAGCCCACCACCGGAATACCCGCCAGTTCAAACAACCCCTGCACCGTGCCGTCCTCGCCGTTCTTTCCATGGAGCACAGGGAATGCAAGATCAAGCCTTGTCACCGTTATGTCATTTTCCCCCAGTTCGAGCATGGCGGATTGTTTTCGGTTCTGGGAAATCACAACAGGGTTCAGGTGGCGGCTGTCGTTGCTCCATGTGTCATTTCTGATCCGCTCAAGGCTGCCCCTGTATCGAAACCAGTCTCCTTGCCTTGTGATCCCGACCGGAACGATCTCATACTTTTCTGCGTCCAGATTTTCTAGCACTGCACATGCTGATTGCAGCGAGACTTCATATTCTGTGGAATGCCCTCCAAAAATCACTGCCAATACTTTTTTCTGCATTTTGATTCTCCTCTTCTTTGTATCCTGTTTTCGAAGCAAAGAATGTATCAGCAGACAGCCCTTAACGGAAAAACAGCATTCTTTGTTTCGACACACTGATTGTATCAAAACAAAGAATGCTGTTTTTCCGTTCATTCCAACAGTTTTCTTACATTTTTATCTTTAAATTCTTACGATTTTATGACAAAGGAAAATCCACACTCTCTTTCCTGCATGGAAGGATCACTTTCAATTCAATCACTTCCCCCTCACTGACGGCCGTAATCGTCCCGCCGTGCAGCTCTACAATTTCCTTTGCAATGGCAAGCCCCAGGCCTGCGCCGCCGCTTTTGGAACTCCGGGCTGTATCAAGGCGGTAAAACTGCTCAAAAATGCGATCTAACTTTTCCCTGGGAATCGGATTCCCCTGATTCGAAAACAGAATCTCTATCCGTCCCTCATTCTGCATGGCGAGAATATGGATCGTGCCGTCTTTAAAGCTGTAGTTGACCGCATTTCGCAACAGATTATCGAACACCCGCTGCATCTGGTTCACATCACAGTCCAACATGGTATCCGGCCCGATCTCGAGAAAGCACTTCAGATTTTTTTCGGCCAGCATGGGCCGGAACTCAAAAGTAAGCTGTTCCAGCATCCGGGTAAGATTCACGCTCCTATACTCCAAAGTAATACCGGATAGATTGAACCTTGTGATCTCAAAAAAGTCATTAATCAAATCTTCCAAACGCTCCGCCTTATCCAATGAAATAGAAAGATACTTCTGCTTCAGCTCCTCAGAAATCTGAGACTCGTCCCGCAGAAGGGCGAGATAACCAATAACAGATGTAAGCGGCGTCTTCAAATCGTGGGCAAGGTAGACCACCAGTTCATTCTTCCGCTGTTCCGCGGCGGCAGCCTGCGATTTGCGCTGATCCAATGTATGCCGGATATGGTTGATCTTCCTCTCTGTCAGGGCAAGCTCCGGCGAAAGAACCACATCACCCGAACTTTCCTCAACAAGGGAGTCGATCCCCCGGTTAATCTCATAAAAATACTTCGTAAAGCTCCTCAAATAAATCCATATGCTTGCCAGAAAGACCGCAAGGATTGCCGCGGCAAAAAAGAGTTCCATGCGGTTCCTGAAAACCTGCTGGTACACCTCGATGGCTCTTTTATAATCCCGAAAGACA
>CATKXE010000070.1 GCA_949840465.1 uncultured Lachnospiraceae bacterium
ATCATCCTTTTCTTTTTCTAGCTGTTCAAATTCCTGTGCGGTTATTTTCTTTCTTCTTTTCGGCTTCATTTCCGATATGGATTCTTTATCGTATTCGATATTCATTCTCATACATTCTTTGCAGTAGAAACCATGGAACGGTGTAGCATTTCCTAATTCGTTTTCCTTTCCACAAAATTCACATTTTCCTATCATTTTTCCCTCACCTCATTCCTTTTCCTCACAAACTTGGAGGTTTGTTTATTGTTGCTCGGATGTTCATAATTCCTCGTCATAGATATGTATTCCAAGCCGTTCCCCCAACCAGTCTAATCCGACACGGGTCATCCAGTATGTATATCCTCCATGCTGATTCTTTTCTTTATCCCGGTCAGCATATCCGGCATCTTTCATTGTCTCCCAGTCCTCGTAATTACTGCCAGTTGCAAAGAAATTACGATAAGGACGGTAGAATCTTTTTCCATGCCGGATATATGGCTTCTTTCTGTCAAGTCCTATACAGTGCTTTGCTAAATCCATATAGCGATTTTTGTTTTTATTTTCCATATTTCCCTTTCCCTCCACAATTCCCCCTAAACCTCCCTTTTTTTCAATGCGGCTTCGGCTGCTTTTTTGGTAAGAAACCATGTCTCTTTATAAAATTTATCAACTACGCTTTGCATTCCGTCACATGTTGTTAATAAATATCCGTTTCCAAAAATCTCTATCCTATTTACTACCTGTTCATACACTCGGTTATTTTCTTTGCGTCCATTCAAGATATTTAATTTATAATTCGCTTTGCTTGGTATAACATATACCGTATTTCCAACCGCACAGGGCAGCTTCAGCAGCTTCCCTTGTTCCTCTAAGTCTTTATAGCTTTTAAGCTGTTCTTCAAGACTTTTTATGTATGTTCCAGCATATACACACATCCCGTTATCCTCACAGCCCAAAAGCAAATCAGCAATTTTATCATTCATTTCCTGATAAAGATTTATTTTCTCCATATTTTTCTCCAAAGACTCCTAATCCACCTATTTGCTTCCATTTTGATTTCTCAATCTTTCATAAAATCTCCCACTAATTCGGAAGTTCTATCTTTACCATAATCGCCTTAATCCACGGTAAAGAAGAAACTGCATTCTCAATGAATCTCTCTTCCTGCTCTGCTGATAAATCAATAGGCATTTCAAAAAAATGATCAAATATTTCGTCTCTATCATCAGATAAATACCATACTCTTTCATCTTTGATACAATAACTGTCAATCCTTGATTCTCCCCAACTTGCCATCCAATACATAGAACAGTCATCCGCAACAATCTCGTAATTCACCATCGGTACTATAGGCAAATCTGGGTTTTCTTTTATCAATTTGAATAAATTAATCAAATTCTGCTTTTGAATATCAATAATGTTTTTCATCTATTCACTAACCCCCCCTAAACCTCCCTATAGTTCTGCAAAATCTCCTCAAAAGTCTTCTGCTTTTTGCTGTATTCCGGGTAACGGAGCTTAATGCCCTCCAAAAAATACATTGCATAGCCGCAACAGAATATGTCGCTCACAGAATATCCCCTGCACTCGTCTATCTGATCGTCCTTGCTCTTATAGTCATCTACGCCCGGCGTGCCGTCCGTGTAAAGGCTAAAGGCAAGCCTTACCACCCGGACGCTTCCGCTTGTCTGCCAACCCTGGCGCAGGCATTCCGGCTTGATACACCCGGATTTGATATCATAAATCTGGCCGAAATGTCTCCTTGTATCCTCACAAATGCCGAGAATGTATATCAATGCTTTGTGGTAGCAGTCCTGAGGCCTGGCCTGTTCCAACTTTTCATGATAAATTTCTCATGTTCCTCATTTACAAATACCAAATGTGTGCTGCTCATTTTCTAACCTCCCGTCCTATAATGCCATGCCCTAAATCATGTACTTGCCTCCACAAGGAAAAACAGTTACTGTTGAAACATTCCTTGAATAGCTTCTTTTATTTCATTTATGAAGTTTCTTGCGTCCTGCGCCCCGTACAGTGATATACAACCGCTGTCCCCGGGGCGTATCTCAATCACTTTCCCCTTTAGATCAATCTCTATCCACCACCGTATTGGAATCTTTACCGTATCAGGCTTTCCTACAAATGCATCTGCTGTATCTTCTAAAGTATCGAATGTGTAATCTACCTTTTCCTCCATCATTCACACCACCACTTTCAGCTTAGATTTTCTTACACCCCAATGGTGCTTGCCTGTCCATCAGCGCCTGAGTATAAATCCTCACTTGCATCTTCTCTGATTCTGAAAGATTAGAAATGATAGCAGCCAATTCTTTACCTCTTCAATATCCTTATCCGTCAAATGCCTGAACATCTTTTTCGCTTCCTTTCATTGCTATCTTGTAAAGCTTTTCCATCCCCTTTATAATTCAGATACAGGCTGTTGCAGCAGCCGAGTACATAAGAAAGGAAAGGAAAATGAAGCTAAATTTAGATTGCGTACGCCGTATTTTGCTTTGTGTAGAAAACAATACCGGTGTGCGGAAAAATTGTATCTTTATTGATTCCGGCCTTGAAGAAGTAGAATTGATGATAGGCAATGAGCCAACTATCCCCTTTGATTATCAAACAGAACTTCTCAAAGAATTTAGTAATGATGAATTAATTTATCATCTCAATTACTGTGCTGAAGCTGAACTTTTATCCATCAGTTCTTCACCCGGTCAGTATACAATCATCATTACTGATCTTACCCCAAAAGGCCATGAATTCTTAGCTAATATCAGAAACGATACCTTTTTTAATAAAGTCAAAGATATTGGCAAAGAAATTGGAACGAACTCACTTCGCGATTTGACCCAAATAGCCACATCGTGCGCCACTATGCTTATCAAGGCTCACTTCAATCTTCCTTGATATGCAGCAGTTTTTTTATCACTTTCTCACGATACTTTTCTATCGTCTCACTGTCTGGAAGATCAACGCCAGATTCAGCGATGTAGAGAAGTATTGTGAGATTGCCAATCTTGTAAGAAAGCCACTTCACAGCGCATATCACCGTCGTTATTACAAAAAATATCATCTACACTCCCACCTTCTTTCTGCAAAATTATTGCAAATATTTTTCAATCCCCCTATACTTTGGATACAGGCTGTTGCCGCAGCCGAGTACGAAAGAAAGGAAAAAGAAAATGTCTGATTTTATACCAAAGCCAACAGTTAAAACCGTTTGCAAAGACAGCCGTTATAATTTCACCTTTATTATTTATACCTACCGAAAATTATCCTTAGCGGAATCAAAGCATCTATACCACAAATACCTTTCGGATAATAAATTGAAGCGACCTCCACAAGGAAAAACAGTTACTGTTGAAACATTCCTTGAATAGCTTCTTTCTCACCTCCCCCTCTAGCATCATATTGCCACTTACTCCCATCCCCGTTATAATTTTATGTACAGGCATCCGCCAATGCCGAGTATATACGAAAGAGGATTTGCATATAATGAATCCTATGAGTTTTTCTCCAAAGAAAATGAATCGGACTAACTTCTGAGGGGAATTTCACTCAACAATGTCTCCGGCCTGTATCGCTCTGACCGTTCAATGATACAGGCCATTCTTTCTATGATCGATTTTGCTTCGCCAAGTGTTACACTCTCTTGTTTTAAAGTTTCCATACAGACATCTGCCAACCAAACGATTACGTCCGGGTTCTTCCCTTCTTCAATCATCTGACGTCTTTGTCTGTCGGTCATTCCTCTTCTTCACCTCCCCATATCATAATGTCTACAAACAAATGGATATACGCAAGGAATCTATAAAGTCAGAAATTGAAGCTGTCCTAGATTCCATCAAAAGCAATTCCAATCAAACCGAATCTCTGTTTGAATTCTATGCATCTGCGGTACAAACAGGAGCACTTGCAACAGTCAAAACGTTACTCGATTTGAAGATTCTCGCCATTTCTGAATAAGTTCGTCAAACTCTTCCATCGAGAACTTCTTGCGTTCTGTGTCTGTACACGTATATGTATTCTTTTGAATGAACTCCAGGCTATCTCGAATGCCATGGAGTTCATTTTTAATAGCAATCAATTCATGATACATTTTTCTCAGCAACATCTACACCGCCACCATCCCTGCCTCTGCCCCTGTAGCCGCCATCTTTAATAATTCGCTCCTGTCGACCAAAGCCTGTGTATAAATCCTCACTTGCATCTTCTCCGATTCTGAAAGATTAGAAATGATAGCCGCTAATTCTTTCCCCTCTTCAATATCTTTCTCCGTCAAATACTTAAACATGTTTTCACTTCCTTTCTTTTCAATCTTGTTCTGCTTCAGAAAACAGCACTCAGCCCGTTGAATGCTCTACACCACAATCGCAATAGATATTTTATTAAGTGCAATTAAAATCAAAATTACTATTATCCACATTTCTATTCGTAATAACTTTTTATTAGTGTAATCTTGTGGATTTTCTTTCTTGCATTCAAGAAAATATCGTATTCTAAGTACTACATATAAGAATACCGCTACCCATCTTGTTATATCTATCCATTCCATTGATACCACCTCTTTCTCTTCTGCAAAACCCTCGACTCTTTCTCTCAGAAATTTGTCAGATAATATGGAGATTGACCCATGGAATCCAGGCTAACTTCTAGGAATCAGGCACAAATAAGCCATAATGTGCTTCATAATTTCCTCTACTTTGGAATCCTATATCTCAATCCTGATCATGTATAGATTTATTAACACCCCTTCCTTTTTCTTAGAAAAATTCATGTATCAATGTTGCTGTAGCCATTAAAAGTACGCCCCAAGAAATCACCTCATAAATTATGGGGTGTTTCCTTTTTAACCATGTCCACACACTCTTGCCTCCCCGTGTATTTCGTATTATCTTTCCCGCTCCTTATTGAAAGAAGTCTTCCTTCTGTCATAATCAGTGTCTGAAGCGCATAACAATCTTTATCACTCATGGCCTCCACATTTTCACTATAGTGCTCAATTTTATTCGATATGACATCCTCAGCTTTATTAAGGATGTCATATGTCTTTTCTGATGCACCTCTAATAGAAATTTTCGCGTTTTCTTCCTCCTTTATTCCCATCTTTCTCACCTCCCTTTTTGTGATTATGCGATTATTATAAGTCGTATAATCATTTTTGTCAACAACTTTTTTGTTGACATAATCACTTATTTCTGATATTGTTACTTTACAAGGAGGTGAATCTTTGAAAAATCGAATTAAAGCCTTACGGAAAGAGCTTGGATTAACACAAGAAAAATTTGCTAAACGTTTAAACATGAAAAGGAATACTATAGCCACATATGAAATAGGGCGCAATGAACCTATTGATGCAGTAATTTCATTAATCTGCAGAGAATATAACGTCAATGAAGAATGGCTCCGAACGGGAAAAGGTGATATGTTTGTAGAACTTCCAGAAGAGGACGAATATTTCAAAGCCGCAACCTCAATCTCAAAAGAAGATGATAAATCTGCTATGGATGCCATCATTAAATATTGGAAACTGGATTCTGAGAGTAAAAAAGTGATATGGGATTTCGTACATAGTTTATCAAATAAATAGCAGGGCTTACCGCCCTGCTACGAAGTAAGATATTTTACAACCGTATACACCTTGATTAAAATATCAATGTCATTGATTTTTTGAATGATTTGGATAATGATTTTTTTGTACTGTTCACTTTTCATATGTAGCGCCTCCATATCTGAACATTTGTTTACGTGTTACATCTTCGACTGCATAGTGCAGACTTATTAAGTAAACAACTGAATCTGCAAAATCTTATGTGGAGAGCGGCATTTGTCCCAGATATGGGACACTTATTTATAATCAGACTCTAAAAGGTCAAAAATACGGACTTTCAGACCTTTAGCAAGAAGTTCCAAGGTATCTGCACTCGGCGAAACTTTACCGTTCATAATCCGGCTCACTGTCGATCTTGGAATACCGGTCATGAAAGATACCTGCCGAATTGTCAGCTTTTTTTCTAACATTATTTTTGAAAGTAGGATTTTCATAAAATAATTGTAATTCCTATGTAGCTTCAATACTACCGGGAATTACTGGAAAGGAGGCCGGCTTATGAGCACAAGAAGAGTAAAAATCACTAAGGGCAATATTGACAAAATCCGTAAAGAACTGGATTTTCATCTTGTGAGCCTGACTCTTACCAGAGAGCGAGAACTTATTAAAAAATACGCTCCAAAAACTGTGAAATGATTTTCAGCCCCTGCTGATCCAGGGGCAACTAAGGTATAACCGTTTCGGCGATTATATAAATGTGGCGCTTCGAGGTATGGGAAACCTAACACAAAGGAGAAAATTTATGAAAAGAAAAATTGTAGCAATGGTACTGGCTGGTATGATGGCACTGTCAATAACAGCATGCGGTGGTGGCGATGCCAAGGAAACAGACTCTCAGAAAACAACTCAGGAGACACCGTCTGAGAGTGATGCTGAAACACAGGAGGAACCTGTGGAAGATTCAATCGATGATTCCGCTGAAGAAATCACCTATCAGAGTATTTTGGATGAATATTCACAAAAAATCACAGATGCTACTCCTGGGCTCGTAGATGAATATAATGCGGAAGCTGCTGAAAAAGCAGGCGACATCAATGCATTGGCTGAACTTTCTACAAGTAAAATAGAAAAACTCGCCGAGATCAGCACTGAAGGAATAGAGAAAATGTCCGAACTGATGCTGAAAAATGGTGATGAGTATGAGACTTACGAAGAATGGGCAAACAAATTGACAGATATTTATACAGAACAGTCCCAGCAGCTTACAGATGCATATACTGCATCCGCAACTCAATAAAAACAAAAACTAATGGAGTAGACTCTTGAATTTGCTTATGTGACGTGTTATGATATGGGAAAGGGAAGCCAAAGAAGCGTCCTACCCTCCACAGTTAATTGCTAAATTATTACGTTAGCCGTCACTATTGCGAGTAGTGGCGGCTATTTTCTTTTCCCTTTGAAAATTGTGTAACACAATCCAATAAGGGCGACAATGAATATTCCAATCTGAATTAAATCAGAGTATGTAACATACATTGGCAATCCCTCCTTTCTTTCGTCTGGAGGGGTAGCCCCTCCGAAAACTGGAGGGTAAGCCGCCGGGCTCTCTGGTTTCCCATGCCGCTATTATAGCACGTATGATCATAAGGTTCAACAAGAACTGCGGCAACAGCACTTCTGTTACTGTTGCCGCAACGCATAGATAATTCCAAACGCAACGATATATTGTCTGTAGTTGCTTTGCTTCAATAATAAAAACCTCCCCTGTGCCAACAGGAATGGCTTTCACACAGCAGGAAAATGTATTATGGAAAGGATGTGATCGCACAATGGCATTACCGCAGGAAAGAATTTATACCCTCGAAGATATCTACGCTCTGCCTGATGGGCAAAGAGCAGAACTGATCAATGGCCGTATTTATATGATGGCCCCACCCAATAGAAACCACCAAAAGATTTCCGGCTGCCTATATGCAGAAATCTATAATTACATCCAAAAGAAAAATGGTACTTGTGAAGTTTATGCTGCCCCATTTGCCGTTTTTTTGAATGCAGATGATATAAATTACGTTGAACCGGATATCAGTATTATTTGTGACAAAAGCAAACTCACAGATAAAGGCTGTAACGGCGCTCCTGACTGGATCATTGAAATTGTGTCGCCAAGCAGCCGTCGAATGGACTATAATACAAAAAATGGGATATATGCAGAGGCCGGTGTCCGCGAATACTGGATTGTAGATCCGTCCAAAAGCCGCACCACCATATATAGATTTCAGGAAGATGCCGCTCCGATTATCATACCTTTTGATCAGGTAATAACCGTCGGAATCTACAATGACTTTCGGATCAGTATCGGAAATTTAGGAGCGTGATTAAATGCCTGATTTCAATTCCCAACCCACTGATGATGCCCTCCGCACGAAATACGGCTACGGCTATGTCCGTGTCAGCACCGACAAGCAGGATGAGCTCTCACCGGATTCCCAGGCCAAACTGCTGCGGGAATATGCATCCAAAAATAATATCATCCTTCTGGAGATTTTTTACGAGATCGGAGTTTCCGGGCGCACGGCGGACAAACGCCCTCAGTTTCAGCGCATGATCAGCCTAGCCAAGTCCCCGGATCACCCGGTGGACGTTATACTGGTTTGGAAATACAGCCGATTTGCACGGAACCAGGAGGAAAGCATCGTCTATAAATCCCTGTTAAAAAAGCAGCACGGTATAGATGTGCTTAGTATCTCCGAGCCCCTGATCGACGGCCCTTTCGGCAGCCTGATCGAGCGGATAATAGAATGGATGGACGAATACTACTCCATCCGGCTGTCCGGCGAAGTGCTGCGCGGCATGAAAGAAAAAGCCCTCCGCGGCGGTTATCAGGCATCCCCATGCCTTGGGTATAAGGCTCCTGGAAACGGAAAGCCGTTTTTGATTGATGAAGAGGAATATAAAATCACATCCTATATATTTGAACGATATGATGTTTATGATGAGGACTATACGAAAATCGCACGGCAGTTAAACAACTTCGGATACCGTACCAGACGTGGAAATCCTTTTGAAGCCAGAGGCGTAGAACGGATCCTGACAAATCCTTTTTACTATGGGCTCGTAGTCTGGAATGGCTATTCGTTTATAGGAACCCACGAAGTACGCCTGACGAAGGAACAATTTGACGAGCGCATGAAAAAAATACACAGCAGATACTCTCCGCAGAAGCGCCGTTGTGTTTCCTCCTGCAAGCACTGGCTGTCCGGGCTTTTAAAGTGCAGCTTCTGCGGCTCTTCGCTTGCCTATACCGGAAGCAATATACGCAGCCCCGGATTCCAATGCTATAAATATGCAAAAGGAATGCACGCCGGATCTTCTGCCATCAGTGAGAAAAAGGCCATTTCCGGCGTATATGAATACTTTGAAAATCTTCTCGGCGGCATGGATTTTGAATATGAATACCGAACCCCTGAATCTGCAGATCAGGCATCTAAACGCGCCGACCTGCAGGGCGAACTCGCAAAACTGGATTCCCGTGAGACAAGAATCCGCCTTGCCTATGAAAATGGGGTAGATACATTAGAAGAATATAAGGAGAACAGGGAAAGGCTCCGCAAAATACGTGATGCGCTCCAAAGCCAGATCAGCAATCTGGAATCCGCATCCTCCTCCCATGAGAAGCCCTCTAAAGAAACCGTGCTCTCCCGCGTCCAGACCGTCTATGACGTGATCAAAAATCCAGATATTGACTATGACACTAAAGGGACTCTTATGAGGAGCCTTGTGGAAGATATCGTCCTGGACAAGAAAAATCAGCGGCTCATATTCCACCTGTACATATCGTAATTCCCGTATTTACGGGGATTACACAATACTATCTGTTATTACAGTTTGGCGGCCCGGACGGGGAATTAGCCGCATCTATGCGCTACCTCTCACAGCGGTACACGATGCCCTATAAAGAAGTCGCCGGAGTCATGACCGATATAGGTAGTGAGGTAGCAAAATGCTCCTCGCTACCGCCGTTTTTTTTACCGGGGTTTCCCGGTAGTTCTGCCAGCATATAAGACCACTTGTAAGGGAGCAGATTTAAGTAAATCTCGATATGCTCCCTGCTGTGGACAACAATCTTCTCCACAATGTTCCGGTAAAAGGTATCGTCCTGCTTTTCTCCCAAAGCCAAAGCCCGGATCGTAGCGGCGATGTCTGCCATCATTTCTTCCTGATTGGCCGTAATCTCTTTCTGCTTCTGGGCCTCTTTGATCCGCTGTTTCAGATTCTCCATGTCCGTATCATAACGCTCCGACATCCGGCGGTATTCGTCTTTGGAAATATCCTGCCCCAGATACAGATCAAGGAGCCGCTCCTTTTTCTCCGCAATCGTTTCAAGTTTTTGCTCCAATTTGCTAACGTCCATTTCCTCGCCTTCCGAAGCTGACAGAACCAGCTTGACGATCTCAACCAGATCAGAAATGAGCCGTTTCTTATTGTGCCGTAAATGCTTGATAACCATTTGGAGCATCAGCATAAAGTCCTCGTCACGAATCTGCTGGTTGACCGCACAGCCAATCTGATTGCCTGCCTTATCCGTTTTCGGAAGTCCATGCTGGGCCGCCTCATAACAACGCCATGCCTTGTATTGGCTCCCGTCCTTTCGCTTCTTCGTTCTTGAAACAAACCGGGAACCGCAGCACCCACATTGAATTTTACCGGATAGACAATACCGGTTACTGTGTTTTGCTTTCTGCTCCGGAGACGGAGAACGGCGTTCCAATTCCTTTTGTGTCCTCTCAAAAATCTCTCTGCTAATGATTGGCTCATGGTGATCCCGCAGGACAACATATTCCTCCTGGCCACGGTTATATTTCTTTTCATGGCTCAAGTAATCAGGTGTATACGTCTTTTTCTGGATCAGATCACCACAATACTTTTCATTTCTAAGAACTCGCAGGATAACAACATTCGACCACTCTTTCATATGGGTAGAAGTCTCGATACCGGCCTCCCGCAGCTCGCGGGCGATTGTATATGTACCTTTTCCTTCCTCTAAAAACTTATGATAGATCAGCCGCACCGTTTCCGCGCCATCCTCGTTGATATAGAGCTTTCCGCCGCGAACGTCATATCCCAGCATATCACGGCCAAACACAACTCCCTGCTCCATCCGGCGTTTCTGTCCCCATTTCACACGTTCGGAAGTCTTGCGGCTTTCCTCCTGCGCGATGGAGGCCATGATCGTCAGACGCAATTCTGCATCGGGGTCTTTTGTATTGATATTGTCATTCATAAAAAGAACATAGACACCGATCTTTTTCAGATCACGGGTATATTGCAGAGTGTCCACCGTATTTCTGGCAAACCGGCTAACCTCTTTTGTGATGATCAGATCCACTTCGCCAGCTTTGGCCAGCCGGATCATGCGGTTAAATTCTTTCCGCTTTTTTGTGCTGGTTCCTGATATACCTTCATCCGCAAAAATCTGTACCAGTTCCCACTCAGGATTCCGGTTAATATATTCACGGAAATATTTTTGCTGGCTCTCAAATGAGTTTGCCTGATCGTCTTTATCTGTGGAAACACGGCAGTAAGCACCTACCTTCAACATAAAATCAACTCCTTTTCAAAAATCATGTTTATCGGGTGTTGATCTTATTCTATTTGTAATGCTTGAATCTGGCAATGATACGGATTTTAAGAGACGCGGGCTGAATAATTTTGAACTACTTTATCCATACAAGCCTCAAATTGAGCCTGTGTCAATTTGCGACTTTCCAAAAGAGAAAGTAAGATTGCCCGCTGAAAATTGATTTTAAAATCCTTACAATCCAGTTTGTCAATACCCGGCTGTTCTGTAGTCTCAAGAACATATTCCTCGTTTTTCATAGGCAATACCTCCCTAAAGGAATGTATGCAAATAGGTTTGTACGATATTATATTTTTCTACTTACTAAAAACGGCCACACCGGTATGATCGAAGCCGCATAACATATAGCGGTAAATGCTCGGTGTGACCATTTTAACTTTGGTTTATTTCTTATCTGTTCGCCATTTTTGCCACGCTCCCCTGACGATAGGGATATTACAGGCCGCCCCTGGCAGGGCTGTCATAACTCCGCAAACACCGTTTTACTCGTATGCCGCAGGGTTCCCCCTCAAGTCTGTGGGAGGTCGTGAGAAAGTATCTTTAACCCCCGCGCTGTCATCGCGCCCGGATTGCCAGTCCGGGTCTAAAGCTCCGTTTGTCGCTCCGGCAGCCTGTTTTCATCACCTCCTGCAAGCTGCCATCATCGCGCCGGGCCTTATGCCGCTACTCACGCGGGTTTCGTGCCTGTAATACCGTATATTCAGTTTTCAAAGGCCGTGAGGTCACGGGAAAAGCGTGTCCTTCTAATAACCGTGAGATTTTACACGGAAAATACAACACCCTTAAAGGGATTTTTTCAAAAACTTTTCCATGTTGCGGAGGCCGCGCTGGATAGAGCTGTTGACAGCTGTAACGCTGATCCCTTCGCTTTTAGCGATAGCCTCGGCAGTCAGTCCCAGAAAGTACCGTGCATTGATCCGCTTGGCCTGCTTGTCCGGCAGAGAAGCAATCGCCGCGTGAAGCTGCTCCATTGTCACCTTGCGCTCATAAATCTCGCAGGGGGTCATAGCCACAAACAGGGCGTCATACTCAATGCCATCGCCGCGATCCAGTGAATAGTGTGCGTTATGGTAATATGTACGGCGGCGGTATGCTGCCTCCAGACGGTCATACTCCAGCATGATAGCCGCCACTTCGTCAGGGACTTCGATAATACAGTCATTTTTATAGAAATTGGGATAATGCTCCCGCAGGTTGATCTTAACCATGTTGAACCTCCATTTTGGTTGAAAGTGAATGAGTAACCAAAATGGAGACTGGCGGGCCGCGACACCGTGGATAATCCGCGAAATCCAGCAAAATTCGACAAAGAAAAACGCCAGACAGTCGTAATGACCATCTGGCGTACTTTTCTGGCAACCCCGCCTTATTATGCGTTTTATATATGTTTAATAATGCGCTTTCTTTCGTGCAGTGGTCTATGGGTAAACCAGTGATTTTTTTAAGTAATCACCAACCTTAAATCCATAGAGAAAATGAAATAAATAACCGCCCACGAACAGCTCCTTCAACGGCTGTTACAGACGGTAACGCAAATATGCCCTGCCATAAAAAGCCGTTTTTTTTGTTGGCCTTTTATCAGGGCTGTTTCGTATATTCAGTTCCCCAAAAGCGCATGATAAGCACATATTTATACGCGCAAGTGGGTAGTAGTAACATTTCAACCCGCACGATAGAATGTAGTAGAGGTGAGCAATCATGCAGGAAGATATGTTTTTGCGCATGGGCCAGCGCATCAAAGAAGCCAGGGAAGAATGTGGCTTGACCCAACAGGAGCTTGCGGAACAGACCGGAAGGGGCCTTCGCCATCTGCAGGATATAGAGAAGGGCAGGAAAAATCCATCTTTTGATATACTGACATCCTATATCAATCGGTTAGGCATTGCGCCTAACGAACTGTTTTACACAGATGTTCCGGCAGTAGAAAAGGAAGTACAGCACCTTATGGGAAAGCTCCTGGCCTGTACAGAGGATGAACGGGCAATTCTCTTAAAAACTCTGGACTGTATGGCAGACCAGTTTATCAGCAGACATTATAAAACTTCTAATCCCCAAGAGTTTAAATAAACCGACAGGCAAGAAAAATTTTTCCTGTCGGTTTAACTTTTAATACCATCTGACTTGTGGAATACCAGTATTGATTTCGTTTGTTAATAAAATCTGGTGCAAATCAATAATCCCGTTATGGAAAGTAGCTCCACAGGACGACAAATATAAATCCCACAACCTCGTAAACCTTTCATCAAACATTTCCCGCACTTCGTCTATAAGTTGTGTCATGATCAATAATCAAAATTGGTTTCATATATACCTCACTTTGCTATGAGTATAAGCAGGAATTGTTGCGGAATTGTCCTAAAACGCAAAAAACTGGCCGGAGCGTTGAAGTCTGCTCCGGCCAGTTTGAGAAACCTTATTCCATTGTTTTAATACGATCCACCAGCGATTGTTTTCTGCAATAGCGTATTGCCAAAACGGAATAGACCGCCGCGATTGCGCACAGCGCCGCAAAGAAGATGGCAATATGCAGGACAGGGAACGTATATTTCAGTGTTCCTAATATCCCTACCTGACTGAACATCTGGCAGGCTGCGTAAGCCGCTGCCGTTCCCAGCGTCAGGGTGATTGCCATTGCTCCCGCTACATAGTAAACGCTTTCTACCCGTAGCATTTTTGTGAGCTGCTTACCAGACAGGCCAATGGACTGCATCACGCCAAACTCCTGCTGGCGGGAAATCAGGTTGGTCATCAGGGTGTTAATCAGGTTAATCAACGCAAACAGACCGATGAAAATCACCAGGGCGTAGATAGGTGTCTGCCATATTTTCAGTGTTTCTTTGCAAAAGGATATTGCACTTTCCATACCTTGAATCCCAATAGCTTGATTATCTCCACACAAATCATAGACAAAATCTTCCGCCTTAGAGAGTTGTTCTATGTCTATATCGAGCAAATATTGCGAATTAAAATTTGAGGTGTTGGGTCTGATTACAGACAACAATTCCTGTGGTATATAGAGATAAAAACCCGCATATTCCCGGAGATTAAGGTCTATCAATCCCATGACAGTAAACTTGACCTTTTCTCCCGTATCCGTTTCAATCTCTATGACATCGCCAACGGCAGCGTTATATTTTCCGAATTTAGCTACCATTCCAGAACTGTCATCCATTAAAATTCCGTTTTGAGCTACCAACTCCTCATAATTCATGCTGCCCGTCAGAAGTGTGTCCTGGTGTTGCTCCAAAAACTCTTTTGAAAGGCCGACCACATCAAAGTAAGGAATCCCCTCCACATTGGTATTGCCAGGAAAGTAGACGCTTGCGGTGCAGCTCTGCAAGGCTGTCACGGATTCTATTTGCGTATTGTCAAGCAACTGCTCCTTCAATTCATCGTTCAGCGGATTGTCGCGCTGCGCCCGGTCAAATGCTTCGGCATCCGTAACCGTTGGATCATTGCCTTCAAAATTTAAGGAGATCTTCATTTCATAACCGCCAAGGAAATTCTGCCTTGCAATGTCCACAGGATCAGCGGATGTCAAAATCGTAGATGCGCACATGAGGAAAATCCCGGTGAACCCTAAACTCGCCAAGGTCAAAGCAACCTTTTTGTGATTCCGGGCGAAATTAATTTTCGCCAGGGTTGCAGGCGTCATTCTTCTGGACAGTTTCCTTGTCTTTTCAAGTGCAGTTTCAGCCGTGGTGGTTGCCACACGGACAGCCTCGATGGGGGAAACGGAGGACGCAATCTTGACGGGTTTCCGAATGGAAATCTGCACCGCAAGCTCCGTGACCAAGGCAATGACCACGGCACATTTGATTGTGTTGGGCCAGTACCAGCCTTTCGGGACGATTGTAAAGCCAATCAAGCCGCCAAGAACAAGACCGGCTGGAATTGACAGCAACGACAACCTCCAGCTTTCCTTTCGCACCATCTGCCTGACCTGTTTTTGGGTCATACCGATGACGCGCAGCCGGCCATATTCTTTAATCTTCCCTGTCACGGAAACATAGAATAGGCTGTAAATCACCGTTGCACAGGCGACCGCAATCAACAAGCTGACGCCCAGGACGACGGAAACATCCCGCGACGAATTATCCAACGTGCCAAAGTAGGAGGAACTGAAAGCGATACGGGATTCCTCAATGCCATATGCCGCAAAATGCTTGATAATATGCTGCTTTAATTCCGCATTTTCAAAACTATCGCTCTCTGCCATGCGGAGTTCGGCAGTATAAGGCGGATTTACACCCTGATAGTACGTCTCCAAAAAGGCTCGCGACACCACCACTTCATAATGATTGGCAGTGTTATTCGCAGTGTCTTTCGTTATGCCGCACACGATGTATTCTTTCGGGACGTGTTCTCCCAGGTCAAAGGTGACAGTTTGTCCTACGACCGGTTCCACCCCAATTTTTTTCAGGTAGGAGGCTGAAGCCGTGATCTCATTTTCCTGTTCCGGCAGCCGCCCGTCCGTGAGTTCGATGGAGAGCAGCTCCATTTCTGCATAATCCCGATATATAATATTGATGGTATCTCGTCCTGACCGCAAGTTCGTTACCCCGGCGGAAACACCGACCTTTTCAATCGCTTCATCCGCGTTCAGCTTCGGCAGCAGCTCCATGTCAAATCTTGAAATGGACGCCTGATAGCGGTCGCGAGTCCATGTAGTTATTTCATAGGAGTTACCAAAAGAGTACAAGGCGATGGACATCATCAGGCAGGCGGCAAAGGCAATCGTCACGATGATAAATACGTTGCGCCGCTTGTCCGCTTGGATGCTTCTGTTCGCCAGCTTCTTAATAATGGTGCTGGTGTCGTTTTCAAATGGTAAAGTCATCGTGCCACCTCCTATGCTCTGATCTTGCCGTCCTCAATCCGCACGATGCGGTCGGCAAGCTGGGCGATCTCACTGTTGTGGGTAATCATCACGATAGTCTGGTTAAATTCGTCGCTGGTGCGTTTAAGTAGTCCCAGCACGTCGGCGCTGGTCTTGCTGTCCAGATTGCCGGTGGGCTCGTCCGCCAAAACGATGGCAGGCTTTGTCACCAGGGCACGGGCGATAGCCACACGCTGCTGCTGACCGCCGGAGAGGTTGTTGGGCATATTCTTCAGCTTTTCCTCCAAGCCCAGCATCCGTACTACCTCGTCCATGAATTTCTGATCTACAGTGTCGCCGTCCAGCTCCACCGGGAGAACGATGTTTTCATAGACATTCAGGATTGGCACAAGGTTGTAGTTCTGGAAGATAAAGCCGATGTTGCGGCGGCGGAAGATGGTGAGCTGCTCGTCGTTCATCTTCGCCAGCTCCTTTTCCCGCACCATCACGCCGCCGGAGGTGGGGGTGTCCAGCCCGCCTATCATGTGCAGCAGAGTGGACTTACCGGAGCCGGAGGTTCCCACCACGGCTACAAACTCCCCCTGCTCCACGGAAAAGGTCACGCCGTCCAGAGCGCGGGTGAGGTTCGGCTCGGCACCGTAATACTTTTTTAAGTCGGTTGTCTGTAAGATACTCATTGAAATACCTGCCTTTCTTTGTTGGATAGGCATATCATAAAAGTGAATTATTGCAGAAATGTCCCAAAATCAAATTTTCTCAAAAATTTTTTGAAAAGAGAGCGGCAGTCCATACCAGCAGGCTACCGCTTTTTCATCGCCGTGGCAGGTGTACCGAAAACGTGGAGCCTTTACCAACTTCCGAAATAACCTTGATGTAGCCGCCCTGCATGGTGATGATCTCACGGGCGAGATACAGGCCGATGCCGATACCATCCACATCATGCACAGATTCCTCCCGATAGAAGCGTTTGAAGATGGTAGCCTGGGCGCTCTCCGGGATGCCCCGGCCCGTGTCGGTCACGTCGATTTTCGCATACATTTCCCACATCTGCGCCGTCACGCGAATATTCCCGCCAGAGGGTGTATATTTTACCGCATTGTCCAGAAGATTGAACAGGGCTTCGGAAGTCCAACGGCTGTCGTGGGCAACCATGAGATCTTCGGGGCAGTTCACGGATAGGGTGATCTGCTTTTGCTCCATTGGGGCAAGAACACTGTTGATGGCGGCGGCAAGGGTGTCGGCAATCGGGGCGTCCTTTTTCTCCAAAGTGATAACACCGGTTTCCAACCGGGAGGTCTTGACCATCGCCTGAATCAGGAAGTCCAGCTTGTCGAGCTGGCTTCCCGCAGCCTGTAAGAACTCCCGCCGCTTTTCCTCGGACACAGGCCGGGTCAACAGGGTGTCGTTGAGCATTTTCAAATTAGCAATAGGGGTTTTCGTCTGGTGGGATATGTCCGACACCAGAGCTTGCAGCTCAGCTTTTTCTTCTTCCACCTTATGCCGATTCTCCTGCATGGTGTTGTAAAGCCGTTCCAGCCGGTGGCTGATACGGGCCAGCAGGGTTTCCGCCTCGTAATCAACCTGGGGACGCTCGTTGCCGTCCATCATGCCGTCCAGTGTTCGGCACAGGCTGTCCGCAAATCGGGCCAGCTTTCGCTGGAAATATTTCAAAAAGACCGCACCCCATGCAAAGATGACAACGGCCAGGAGCAGGCCGCAGAGTACGACCCGGCCATCGCGTGTCAGGGCGTACAGCGCCGCCAGCACAGCGGCGGCGGTCAAGGCCGTCCCCGCACCAACTAACCACAAAAATCTGCGGACAGAGAGCTTTTGTAGATTCACTTCCGCTCACCACCCATCCACTGATAGCCCATGCCATAGGCCGTCTTGATGTACTTGCGCTCGTCGGTTTCAATCTTCTTTCGGATGCGGCTGATGATGGTGGCCAGGGTATGCTCGTCCACAAAGTCACCGTCAATGTCCCACAGCTTTTCCAAAAGTTGCCGCTTCGTCAGAATGATACGGGGGTTCTTAACAAACAGGAACAGGGTACGGTACTCCTTTGGGGTGAAGTCCAGCGGTTCCCCCGCCAGCGATGCCGACTGTTCGGAAAAGTCGATTTTTAAAACGCCGTCATTGTACAGGTCATGTTGGGGATGCCGCAGTTCGATATTGGCGAAAACGGCTGTAACCTTTTTGCATAGCACGGCGATGGAAAAAGGCTTTGTAATATAGTCTGCGCCACCCGCTTCGTAGCCCCCCAGTATATCGCTTTCTTTGTCATTGGCGGTCAGGAACATGATATAGGTTTGCTGTCCCCGACTGCGGATTTCGTCACATAGGTCAAGGCCGCACCCGTCTGGAAGGTTAATATCCAACAGAGCCAGATGGTATTCTGCTTTCTGTAAATAGTTTACAGCAGAAGCAAAGGTATAGGCCGATGTTACCTCGTAGCCGTCAGCGGTCAGATTATAGGCAAGTGTTTTATTCAGGACAGTATCATCCTCCACCAGTAATATTTTCTTCATGTGTTCGCTTCCTCCTTATGGGTAATATAGGCTCTCGGAATCTCAAAGCCCTATTTTATGCGGCTTCCGAGAGTCG
>CATKXE010000071.1 GCA_949840465.1 uncultured Lachnospiraceae bacterium
ATACTGCTGGGCAGGCCGCCTGCCAGGATTACTACTTTCATGGTTTTTGTTCCTTTTTTATTTCTCCAAATCCATACCGCTTACGCATGCAGCATGAAAAATTACGATGTATTTATTACGCTACATGCGTTAAAATCATTGTATTATGCACCCTGACTTGTCTATTTTCCGGTGCTTTTTCGGTGGGTTATATGATTCTGCACGCTCTAAACAATATTTCGTTTCAAAGTTCGAGATTGCCTCATCTAATGCTTTTTTCCCCATATCTTTCATACCTACAAGAAAGAGGTATTTTTCATCCTCTGTAATGTCTGAATTGTATACTGGTGCAAGCAGTAAATATCGATAGGCAACATCATTGTAGTAATTTTTGTACATTTTTAATGCATATCGCAGACACATAGAGCCTAATTTTTTTACAGCTTCTGCATATCTTTTCTGTGGCTCTTGCATTTGAAAACTATTCGCCAGATCACAAAACGCATGTATTAGCTGATAATGTTCTGTAATGCCCAGAAGTTTCATCTCTGATTCATTTGTTTCATTGCCTCTATGTACACGGTATTGGCAAAGCGGTTCTGTGATATATGCTACATCTCCTGCTAAAGAATACAAAAAATTATCATACCAGTCCCCGGCAACCTGAAACAGCCTTCCATATTTGCCGATTTTTGTAATAACCGTTCTCCTTACCATCCTCTGGCCGGGGATAGCAATTCCTGCCATCATATATACTGCCGCCTGACTTTCACCATTGATGATGCAGTCCGTATTATAGAAAGGAGGAGTCTGATAAATATTGCCATCTTCATCTATTTCTTCCCGGTGTGTAATTACTGTGCCGACATTGGGATTATTTATAAATATATCTATACAGCGCTGAATAAAATCTGGTTTGATGGCATCATCGCTTGCCAGAGTGTAAACAAAATCGCCTTCGGAATCTCTGGTTGCCATTTTGGAATTTTTGTCACTGCCCATATTTCTTTTATTGTCGGTAACCTTACAGTAAATTCCTTTTTCCCTGAATTTTTTCCTCCACTTTAAAGCAATTTCATAGGAATCATCCGTTGACTGGTTATCTCGGAAATATACTTCAAGATTAGGGTATGTTTGGTTATAGACACTTTCAAAACAGTGATCCAAAAAATGCCCATAATTATAATTTGGTATACATATACTTACCAACGGAAGAACCTTTTCCGAAAAAGCCTGTGTATCCATAATAAAATGCCTCCCTTTTCTAATTTAGTTTAAAAATTGTCTGAATTCGGAAATCACAACTAATTCATCATTAAATATTTCCGTTCGTAAAATCTGATCAAGTTCTCTTTTTATGCTCCCATCTTTATTTAACATAGCCTCTTCCAGATAGTCCTCGGCCGAATACATATCCCAGTTGAGTAATTTTGTAAATACAACCTTATCAACCTGATATTTTTTTCCTAACTGGATGAAATCGATCATCTCTTTATAATTTCTTTTCTGAACAACCATTCTTATTTCAACATATTCGATGTCATTGTTTTGTCTCATTTTTCCGATTCTGTACAAATTATCCATTAGAACATTCCAATTTCCTCCACGTCGTAGTTCCCTGTAAGTGCTTTCTTTTGCTGCATCTATCGAAATGTTTAAGCGGATGCTTTTAAAATGTTGTTTTAGCCTTTGAAGATTATCCTCATTTAACAGTATTCCATTTGACATTAAAGAAATGGAATTCCTTTTACATTTTTCATTGGCAAAAAGTATTTTCCTATCAATTTTACTGAATAAGGCTTCGCCTGAACCGGATAGTTCTAATTCTTTTGTTTTCTCCAACCAACCAGTCTTGATTATTTCATTTGCAAATACTTCCCTTATCTTTAGCTGTTCACCAGTGGCGACTTGGGTATGGTCTCTGCATGAGGCACAATGTAAATTGCATGTATAATCAAGTCCTAATGTGATTTTTTCAGGAATCGTATAATCTATATTTTGTCGGACGCAGTCCGCCCGTCCCGCAGGGACATGTATTACGGGATGCCCTTTGGGTACAATTTTTTGTTCATTTAACTTTCCTCTATTTATGATGCCGCAAGCATCTTTTTTACAAAAGCAATATGTTCTGGTGTCTGCAGATAATCGATATAGCTTTGCCACGGTAGAATTCCAGCATTGTTCCGGTGAATCTGCCGCTGGATTTCCAATTGGATATTCTACCCATGTGGAACAGCAGGAGTAAGCGCCAAACCATGCGTAATAAAACCAGGTATATGGCCTGTTACAATAGAAATCAATCATTTCCTTCGAGTATACCTGCCTCTTTAACATCATCGACGGCCTGCTCATAAAGCTTGAAAAGGGAAGATAATCTTTTCCTTCCTGTAGTCCTTGCCCATTTAGTTCTTTTTTTATATCACGGTAATATATACTTGCAACTACAATAAAATATTGTTCAATGTGGTCGAGTCCAGAAAACTGCCTGACAGGCCGTCCACAATATTCGGTGTTTTCTTTTTGAGGGTCATTGTCGATATAACAATCTGCATTGATCTTATAACCATTTTTTATACAAGCTGTCTGAAAGTTCCGTTGTGTTTCACCTGTTCCCCAAACAGCTATTTTTCTATCCGCCAAAACGCTATCATTAAAAGGATCCAATAGTTCAAATAATTTTTCAAATTGAATATAATGCATTTTATCTATCAGGCCGTAATTCTGCATTATAGATTCATACTTGTCCAAGTCAAAAGCACATATAATAATCAAAAAATTTGGAGTGGATAGTTCTTCTAAATCAGGAATTGCAAGTTCGTCTAAAGAAATCTTGTAATGCGTATTTTCATCAGATGAAATATAACCATAATAATCCAGGAAGTCAAACATATATGTAAACTCATAAATATGTCTGCTTTCCCCCCATAAAATACATTGCCTGCCCTTCAAAATGTCATTTGGTTCCATAAATCTCCTCCTACATTCCATCTGCCCATGATTCAACTGTACCGCATACATCCAACGGCATGTTCATACTATTATTCAGCTTATCCAGAAAGAAAAATTCTTTTCCCTCCTGAAGATGGTAAGTATTGATTAAAATTTCTCCTATTGCCATTCCAGCCCCTGAATAATAATTGTCTGCGGCAACAATAACCATGAGTTCTTCAGAGGCGGATTCCTTTATGATATCTGGTGGCTGGATCATAAACCCGGAAAAATATTGACCTGCCTTTTGTGAATCAACAATAGATATTTTATTAAATTTTTTCATTTTTTCCCTGTATCGAACTAACATCCATTTTCCTTTATCACCAGCGCCGTATATTATGAGATGAAGATTTTCTATTTTTTTCCCTGAAATATACGATAAAATTTCTTTTTCATAAGATCTTCCTTCATAGAAATCTTGCTTTTGTTGTAAAGTTAGATAACTGTCTTTGATTCCGGCATAATATATTTTGTTTTTCCTCTCCTCATAAAACTGGCTTATATCACATAATCTATGATATTTCTCATAAGCGGAAGTTATCATATGGCTGGCAAGCTCAAGCACTTTATCCTTTAACGATTCTAAATCTATTGGTTCAGGATTAAAGTTAATTGAACCAAATTCATTCGCGTTATAGTAATTGAGAAGCTTGTCCACTCCGCTGAATCGGTGTTCATTCATATCACGCCCTACAATAACCGGAATCCCCATAGCAGTACATGGCAAAGCACAATGAAGGCGTGAAGTAATAATAAGGCGTGCTTCAGTCTTATAACGTTCCAACATTTCCTCTGCCGTTTTGTTTTCTATTCTTTCTCTTTCAGAATAATTATATTGGTGCAGGTCGAATTCATGTGTGATTTCCACGGCATCCTTCAGTAAATTATCAGGGATATGCCGGCGCAATTCATCACTGACATCCACCAGAAACACTTTTTTCTGAGTAGGCATTTCCGGGCGTTTCTTTGCACAAATACTTAAACATCCACTCATATATGCGTCTAAGCCATTCTGGCGCAGTTTTTTCATTGTTACTTCATCTCTGCATCCAAAAGGGCCAAAATGTTGATATTTAGATAAATATGCCAAATGTTGGTCATCAATACAATGCATTCCAATAAAAACAGGTATTATCCGTGGGGAAAGCGGAAAGATTTTCGTTTCAGGCAGTACGTCTACAAAACTTGTAAGGGGAAGAATGGCATATTCCCCATCATATTCAGACAGATAATCGCGATCAATTTTTACAATATCGGTCTCCTTGAGCCCCATTCTTTCATAAACATATTTAATGCCGATTAATTGATACAAATCTCCAATATTAGGTGTATAGCTTGAATATGATAACATTCCATATTTCATTTATGCTTCCTCCATATGATATAAGTACCCTTGAAATCCCCAGACTGCACTTTATACGGTTTTCAAAATTACTTGTTTACAATCATTCACTCATTTTTTCTAAAAATCTCTGTTAATCCATATATATTTCATTTATAGTGACATACTCAATATTATGTTCCTTTAAAAGTAATCCGATAGAATCGGAATTTTTTATATAGATTATTACAAGGAGATCTTTCATCTGTAATACTTTTTCGGGTTCAATACATTTATCTTGAAGTAATTCTTTCATCTCCTCAGTTATATAACTGTCTGTGAAATATTGTGGATTCAGGATTTCATTCCATCCATTTTTGAAAAAATCTTCTTTAAAAAATCCGCCAAGCCCCCATATGCAAATTTGTCTGGCATTAGCAATCTTTTGTAATATTCCTTCCGCTTTTATTTTGTGCATACAAAAATTTTCAATTTGCAGCCCTTGTTTTATCGCTACAGGCCAGAGGGGATTTGCATTTTCAAAGCAGTTTATAGTATCCCATTCTACAGTAAACTCACATTTTCTGCACAATATATCCAGACTATCATCCGCCCAACCGGACAATATTTTTTGAAACTCCTTTCCATGTATGATGTCATCCCATTCCTGTTCAATAAGATTTCCTAAAACATGCTTCATTCCATAATCATTACAGCATAGTACAACTCTGCCATCCGGTAGCATTTCCGGAATCCATCCGGTGTGCCATTTCCCTGCAGAACAGATTACTTTTCCTTTTTTGCTCTGGGGAGGGGTAACACAGGATAAGTTTCCGGCTCTGTTCCCCATTTTATTGAAAAAAGGAACTGTATCCGAGACTAATTTCTCCACATACGGATGAATCTCTCCATGACATGAAATTCCGGTAATACGTATATTCGCACACACCCATTTTAGGATACGTAGATATTCGCCTGTAATTTGAAATTTCGAATTATTTTCTTTGTCCGGTATATGTAAAATAAATCCTTGGAATTTTATATCTTTCAATTTGTAAAGATCGGACTCATGCAAACCAACCAGAGTAGTAGCCATAGAAATATTATATCCATTGTCACTTGCATATTGGAGCATATCTATGCACTTATTATTTAAAAACGGTTCAGACATTCCGTTAAAAATAACCCATCCTCCGACAGCAATTTTAGATACTACTGTTTGGAAATCTGTAAAACTTAAGATTTTTTTAGCATTGCCGTATTTTTTTAGTAATAATGCCTGCGGGCAATATATGCAGTTTAATTTACATCCTATTGAAAGTGTAACTTCCAACCTTTTTAAATGATTAAGAATCATTTTAAATTTCTCCCAGATCTAATCAAAAATATTAAATATTTCATAGATATTAATAATTTTGTGTATACCCATATTATGTAGCTGCGCTCTTATTTCAAAATCATTGGTAACATACGTAACAACAACCAGATCATCATAAGTTTTCAGTTCTTCAGGTTCTACAAATTGTAAGCCAAATAATGAATCGCCTTTCTTCCATTTTTTGTTATTATCAGAACAGATACCTGGTTTGTCGGACAATAGCACATTTTTCCAGGGAATTGTATTATATGTATCAAAAAACAGCTTTCCCAGACCAAAGATACATATTTTCTTACTAAATAGCAAGTCGTTTATTTTATCTGCCTTTTCATCATCCAAAATTGTTGGAAAATACCCACCTTGTTTTAGTTCAATACCTTGTAATAATCGCCCTACTTTGATTGCGTTATTCCACAAAATATTGCTATTTCTCTTTACTGCCTCGCTTCTGCAATTTGCACGGTCGCACTTTCTGCATAAACTATGGACAGAATCATCGTCAAATGACCTTTCAAACCATGCAAATTTTTTTGAATCCAATATTTTTTCCCATGATTCGGTATAAAGATTGCCTAAAATAAGTTCCAATCCATAATCATTACAACACGCAAGAAGAGTACCATTTGGCAGTAATAACGGTGTCCAGCCAGACGCTGTTCCGTTCGTGTTAAAAATAGCACCCGTACAAACAATTCTTCCATTTTCCCAATGATATTCTTCCAGCTTTTCCTCTGTAAGATTTCCGGCACGATTTTTCATCTCTGAAGTGATGGGAATTTCAGGATTAATAATATTTTTTACCATAGGGTGAACTTTTCCATGGCAAGAATAGTACAGGATATCATGCTCGGAAACAAATCTTTGTAAATGTTCTAAATATTTTTCATCAATAACAAATTTGGAATTTCCTTCCTCATCAGGTATATGTAGAACAACCATCTGAAAGTTTATATCTTTTATATTTTCAAAATCTTCATCCTGCATTCCCTGTAATGTGGTGAATAACTGGAGCTTAAATCCCTGTTTATAGGCTTCGCGCATCATGAATGAAGCTTCGTTATTTTGGAAAGTTTCCGACATACCTGAAAATGTAATGGTGCCCTTTTCATATATTTGCGATAAAATTCCTTTAAAATCTTCCAATGTCATGGATGTTTTGTCAGGATTTTCTGTCTTTTTATATTCATTTAATAATTTTTTCTGCGGACAGAACCTACAGTTTAATCGGCATCCCATAGTTGTTGTTATTTCTATTCGAGATAATTTTTCTGGATATCTGCTCATTTGTTATCACCCTTCGAAAGTTATTTGTTTTGAATGCCATTTTCTGGTAATTGTATGAAATCCTGAAACCCCTGCTCCGCAGCCTTTGCTGTTAATTTGCTTTCGCCTTCCATATAACCATGATGCCGGCAGCTTTCATAAAACGGTTTATTTATATATTGACGTAACTGTTCTTTAAGTTCCTCTTTTGATACGTCCCTGTTCAAATCAATATAATCGTTTTCATAGTCTGCAACGTGCAGGCTATATATAGCTGTTGCAAAGTCGCAGGGATGTACCTTGCCATTTTTTATCTGATGCCAGTGTGTACATATAGACTTTTTTTCGGCAGCTATTTCATCAGAGTAATGTTTATTGGCCAATGAAGTAGGTATAATCCATTCTGGTGAAAACTCCCCTACGGTATAGCAAACACCGGACTGTTTTACTAATTCGATGTTCTTATAAAACATTTTTCTTTGGTTTTCATTAATGCTTTCAGTATAGTTTGAGAAGCTTACATTAACCCGTTTATCGTGTAATCCTTTTAATTGTTCCTCTTTAATGGGATATGTTCCGGATGTGGCAATGGAGATCAAACCAAAATTCTTCCATTTGCAAAGACACTCTATAATTTTTGAGAGGTCTTTATGCATGAATGGCTCCCCACCCATCACTGTAATTGTCCCTACCATATCTACAGCCCCAAAGAATTTGTCAATGTCATTGCATATCTGTTCCAATGGGAAATCAATCCGTTCATGTTTATCATATGCATTCATATAAGATGTACAGTATTTACACTTTAGACTACATCGTTGGTTAATTACCAATGTTATTGAAGTCAAAAAAATAGGATTTTCACTAGTACATTGAGAATTTAAGATGCCGTTAATTCGATGACAGTAAATCTGTCGGCATTCCATAGTCCCAGAACAGCGTTTTGCATTAATCCCTGTCTTTTGGTTAAATGGACAAAGTAATCCCATATACAGATAATCCCCATAAAGCATATTTTGATAGCCATGTTCTTTCATATCCCTTATCAGATTTTTTTGTATTACCCGGTTACCGATGCAAACAATAATCAGGCAATTTTCTTTGTCACTGCTCTGGAAAGGTGCAATTATATCTATTTGATTTGCTGATTTTAGTTCTTTCCAACGAATATCCCAGTAGTTTTCAATATCTACTCCTAATTCAATGAGTTTTTTTCCAATAGCTTTTCCCTGATAGCTAGCACCCCACAAAATAACGTGCTTATAGTTTTTTATGTATTCTACTATAGAAATGTCTTCACACATTTCGCCGCTCCAGGCACGGTTATAATATCCTTCAAGATCAAATTTATTTTCCATACTTTATTTAGCCTCTCTTTTTCGTTTCTTAACGAATTCGCAGTATTCATATCTTGCGGAACCATCCGTGGATGCATGCAATACTGCTTTTTTTATTGTTCTTTATAGATATCCATTTGCCACCTCAATGCCAGCTGATATTCTGTTAACGGTAACAGTTCAGGACCCCTTATTTAAAATGGCTTCTGGAATCCTGATATAAAAATATCACTTTTATTCCCTTATCCAGGCATAGCATACCGTCTCCGACACCCACCATTTTGCATGGTGCCGGATGCTGATGGAGTACTCCGGGATCCATTCTTTCAGCAGGATGGGAATTTCCCAGAGGTCTTCAATCCGATGGTATACGCAGACTGCAAGCTTTGGCTTTTGGCTTTTGACCAGCTTTTCTGCGCCTTCCAGCGCTGCCTTCTCTGCCCCTTCAATATCCATCTTCAGGAGGGTTACCCTCCTATCCCCCAGCACATCATCCAGACGGACGGTTTTTGCCGTTACAGCATCTCTGGGGTTAAAGATACTGAAGCTGTCGGAAGAGGACATTTTCCCATAGCTTAACGTTCCCGTTTCATTCCATACGCCTGCGTTACAGGCGGTCACCTTTCCCGATACATCCTTGCCCTGCCCCTGAATCCAGCGGTTTAAAGCCTGATAATTATCCGGATCCATTTCAAATGCATAGGCATGGGAAAAGTTTTTCCCAATTCCGGGAACCGCTAAAAACTGTTCTAATGTATCGCCTGTATATGCACCACAGTCAACAAGGGTTTCTCCGGCCCCCAGGCAATATCCCTCATGTTCATAGAAATATTGGGGCAGTACGCACATTTCTTCATAGGACTCGGTAGCGAGGTGCGGGGCAATTCTGTTGCAGAGGACATTTAAGTATATATTTCTGCTTTTGTCACTTTCCAGTAATTCAAGTCCTTTCCTGATGTTTCCCAGCTCACCTGCAAACCAGTCCCTTTCTCTGTGTCCGCCCATGATTTCATCCAGCACAAGGTCATTGTACGCAATACAGTTGGCCGGCCCTACGATTTCTGACAACTGACTGGCCGCGCTCCTGGTATCGCCAAGCATTAAAATCACGGCAACATTCCCATACTCAGGCAACTGCTCAGGCGTAATACATTTCAGGCTGCTGTCGCTTATTTTTTCTCCAACATCCCTTAAGCGCTCCCTGTTGTTGTCGCATAATAGTGAAACATGAAACCGTTCCTTTACATTCTGCCGGGAAAATGCTTCCTCGAAATACTTTCCCAGGCCAAATACACAGACCGTATCTGCCTGTTCTATGATGTTCATTTTGTGGAAGCTTCCTGTTTCCACTGCATAATCCAATGCGGCATCGAGCTGTTCACTGAGTCCTGCGGTTACCCCCCCCCGGTTCAATTTTCCATCCATAAAGTTGCCTTCCCTCCCCTTTCTATAAACCTGACAGCCGTTCAAACAGCAATGCCGCATCATATACATTTTTTACATCATACTTAGACGCATCCAAAGTACGTCCCCCATATCGGTCCGTCCCTTCCACATAGCATTTCCTCTTCTGCAGTCTGGCCATCTTTTCTTCATCGACCCTGCATGGGATGAGTGCATGATGGTAGATGTTCTCATCAAACCACTTCAGGAAATCTTCCCCGTGGAGGGCGGCGGTATAGCGGAAATAGTGGATTTTTTTATCAAATAATGTGTCACGGATGTCCATCTGGCTGTAAACATCCAGGAACCATTTCCCAAAATCCACCTGTTCCAGATCGGATTCCAGAATAACGCCGCGGGCAACCATGCGGAGGATGCAGTTATAAAGTGAGCTCTTAACTGACGTCACTTCCGGCATCAGGCGTTCATAAGGGGACGGGCTGTATGCCCCTATATCTGCCGTCTTCTTTAACTCGTTTAAGAACGCTGTTTCTGTCTCGTCCGGCTCATAGACCATGTTTGCTTTTGCACCCATGGAGCCGCCGGACATACCCGCGATCGCCAGGGGATATTGTATATTCAGAACCTTATCGTTGATTGCCGCATTTACTACCCCCATATAAATATCCTGGCAGATTCCGTCAAACAGCCGCCCGGTCTTTTCTAAAACCGTTTTCAGATAACTGCGCCTGCAGCCGGAATTCAGGTAAAGGTTCGGGAGCAGGTACATCTGGCTGCTGTCCGACAGTATGGAATTGAAATAGTACTCCCTGCTACAGTACCGTGGGCTGAACGCCCCCTTCCGGTATCCTCTGGGTATGACAAGCTGGTGCTGCTGCCCCCCGTTGAATCCCGGCCACGCGTAAAAGCCGCGTTCCCATTGGATGATGTCTTCCCCTGGGTATTCTTTTCTCAGGCTGTCCAGGACTTCCAGCGCCCACGGCAGCAGGGCGTCGTCCGACCCCAGCGAGAGGATGAATTCCCCCTTTGCATGGAGGAATGCGAATTCAAAACTCCGGGAAAGGTTGTATTCCCTGGGGGTTCTGTAGTACCGGATCCTGGGGTCGTTAAGCTCCCTGTAAAGCTGATAGACTTCTGTATTTCCGGGGGATGAATTATCACTTAAAACGACCTCGTAATCCCCCGCGTAACGTTGGTTTAAGCAGGTCATGAGCGTATAGCGCAGGGTCCGGGCGGAATTTCTTGCAGGGATGACGATGGAATAGGGCAGTGCAGGAGGCTGCTCCAAAAGCGCTGCCGCGTCAGTATCATGCACCTGGCTGATATAGGACAGATAGCTGCCAAACCATCCGAAAGTCATCTGTGTCTCCATCATTGGCGACGAGATCCCCCTGAGCCGCTCCAGATTTTTTTTTAATACCGGCTGGCAGCATAGGTTATCCATAAGAACACCGCTGGTAAGGATAACGGCGGCCTGGCCTTTCAGATCATTCCCGGCCAGATAGGCCAGGATATATTCCCTGTTGTCCCCCTGCTCGTCCCCATTATGTACAACCCTGGCCGGCCATACCGTAAAGAGCCCGTCAGCGTCCGACAGAGTATCTATGCTGGCCGGCACAGTCTGCCCGATGTCTATTTCATGGTCCACATCAACCGTTACAGGCGCTTTCAGAATATATACTTTTTTCCCGAGCCTGCGCAGGATACAGGCGGCAATCCCATAATCCAGGCCATCTGCTGTTTCGTCTTCCACAAGGAGGAACGGGATATCCTGACTCTTTTCCAGCGCTTCCGCAAAATATCCGGAATTTGGGAACTGCAGCATCCATTTCCTTCCAACAGTGACATTTAATTTCAGATGCTGTATGTAACACGAAAGCAAAAAGAACATGATATAGTCCTGATAAGAAAAATAGAAGTCCAGCAGGCATTTAACAGCGGATTCTGATTCAGGGTTTTCTATAAAACAGGCCTTGGCTTCATGGAAATCTTCCTGTATTTTCTGGAACCAGGCCACTTCTTCTTCCGTGTCTGCCCCGTGTATCCCCAGATAGAGCAGACGGTGCCGCCGAAAATCCGGGATATCTTTATAGCTGCCCACCAGATCAAGATAAAGCCGCTCCATATCTTTAAGACCCGGGTATGGGAACAGGTTCCAGCCTTTTCCTGGCAGAAGCTCAAAAGCAGGTTTTGCTTTTCCTGTTGTCTTCCATAAATATTCTGCTTTGGCAACATACCAGCCCAGCCTCACAGGCTTTACCTTATATAAATCTTCCAGACGGCGCAGGGCTTCCTGATGGCTCCCGTCCCTGACCAATTCCTGGCAATGTTTTATCTCCAGATTATATTCCTGCTCTGTCATCGGTTCCTCCTGCAACAAACCATTTTTACACATCTTATGTCCTGGATATCATCTAATAGAGGCCTGATGCCTGGGACATATATTTTCTACAGGCTTTGGGCTCCCTCTGTAAATGGCACCCTGCACCCGAATCCCAGCTCCTGTATCTTAGAAACATCCGGCTCCAGCCAGCAGGTTTGTTTTGCGTCTGCTTTTTTCGCCCCAAAATTTAATCCTGCACCGGGCTTTATGATGTCACGTATCTCCTCCACAAATTCCCGGAGTTTCCGTTGCTCCCCGCTGGCTACGTGGTAAATGCCTTCCGCCCCCGGATGTTCTGCCAGAAGCCTCATAGCCCTTGTAAAATCTGTGATATACATAAAATCCCACATGTTCTCGCAGGGGCTTAGTTCCGGTATATTTCCCTCACGGAGCGTTCTGGCGACATACCCCGGCAATGTCGGGTCATTTTCCCTCGGGCCATACACGCTGTAGATCCGAGGCCATACAAATCGGATGCCCAACTGTTCCGCTAAAACCTTCCCCATATGCAGGCAGGCCAGTTTTGCCGCACCATACATCATAAAAGGAGACGGAACGGCTCCGCTTTCTGTTGCTTTTTTATGGATGACGCCATATTCTGCCTGGCTTCCGGCTCCGATGAACCTGCCGCATCCGCATTTTGCAGCCGCTTTCAGAGCTTTTTCCATATACAGAAGGTTCTTAAGCTGTGTCCCGTAATCATTTCTTGCGTCTCCGCCGGAGCCGTTCCAGGCCAGATGGAAGAATACATCATATCCTCCTTCCAGACTCTCCAGTTCCTCAAGTGGAAGAAGCACGGTCTTGTCTGCAGTAAGGGATTTTGATTTCCCTTCCGATTCCGGGCGGATGACTGCGGTCACTTTATGTCCGTTTTCTGTAAGCTCCCGGCACAGGGCCTGCCCTAAGAACCCGGTTGCCCCTGTTATTACAATCCTCATATGTCCCCCTTTTTCCAGCGATGACCCTTCGGTATCACCTGCTAAGCAAAACGAATCCGTCCTTTTTATTCACCGCTAAATGTTAAACCGTGAGTCCCATCTGGATTTTTCCAGTTCTTCCCGGTCAAGCAGCGGCGCCATATCATCCAGCGGACGGGAAGCCATCTGCCCGTCTTCCTTCATATAGTTGGCCTGCCTGGGCACGATCTTTTGTTCAATGTCCGCCCTTACCCTGCACACTACCGGGCCGTCATATCCCAACGCTTCTGCAACTACGGATTCCAGATCCGCCTCTGAATCCAGGGACAGGCTTTTGATGCCGAATGCTTTCGCGGCTTTCCCCATATCCGGCAGCGTCAGCCCCGACTCCGGGGTGCACCCGGCCAGACGCCCTTTGAAATTCCCGTTCTGGGAGCCGTAGATCATGCTGTACCCCCCGTTGTCCGTGATGAACAGCTTCACCGGCAGGTTCCGCCTCCTGATCACCTCCAGCTCCTGGAGGTTCATTGCCGCGCTCCCGTCCCCGGTCACGCACACAGTCCGCCGTCCGCCGGAAGCAATGCAGCTCCCGATGCAGGCCGGGATGTCAAACCCCATAGCCGCCAGCCCTTTGGTCAGGAACGCCCTCTGCCCGCGTTTGACCCGGAATACTTTCATGGCAATGTCCACGGAAGTGCCGGAACTGGTGAACTGGTAAATGTCCTCCCCTGTCATCTGGCGGCTGACCTCATCCACCAGGCGGTAGGTGCTGACATAGCCTTCCCGCGGTTTTGCTTCCGGGATGAATACAGGATACCGTTCCCGCATGTCATTGCAGTAAGCGATCCACCGTTTATCCTGCACGGTATAGAGTTCGTCCTTTTTTTCTAACATTTTCAGGAGGAAATATTTTGCATCGCATACGACCTCCAGATCCGGGTGTACGCTCTTCTTATGCATCTCGTTTTCGTCAATATCCACCATGATGTGGGTGGCATTGCCTAAGAAGTTGTCGTAATTATATCCCGTGGAAAGGAGGTTTAAGCGGCTCCCGATGGTCAGGACAAGATCCGCATTCTGCTGGATGAAGTTGGCATGGCGGTGCCCTACGGAACCGGGGCGTCCATAGAAAAGCGGATGGCCATCTTCGATCAGGTCCACCCCGTTCCAGGAAGTAACCACGGGCGCGCCCAGAGCCTCATAGAATTCTCTTGCCTCGTCCACGGCTCCGGCCAGACGGATGCCGTTCCCAAGAAGGACTAACGGGCGTTCCGCTTTATGGAGCAGGTCAAATACCTGGCCGATGCGCTTATCAGGCTGCCTGGTATCTGTCTGCGTGTCATTCTGCTGTCCTTCATTTGTCTGGCAACCATTTACGGCGCTGTTCTGTTCCTCCCCGGGTTCCTGTTGGGAAACGGTTTGCGCCTGCTGTATTTGTTCCTCTGGTTCGATCCGGTATGGCCGCAGTTCCCCCGGTTCGATCCGGGAAGCCTGGATGTCCAGCGGGATGTCGACCCATACCGGCCCGGGCCTGCCTGCCTTTGCAATGGCGGCTGCTTTCTCCATTTCATAACGGATATCTTCCGGCTGCTGTATCTGCACGGCATACTTGGTGATGGACTTTACGATGGACAGGATATCCGTCTCCTGTATTCCGAACTGTCGGATCCGCTGGTTCCCCACCAGGTCATCCCGTTTCACCTGCCCGGAAAGGAAGATCACGGGCGTGGAGTCGTAATAGGCCCCCGCAAGTCCCGTTACCGCGTTTGTACCGCCGGGACCTGATGTCACAAGGCAGGCCCCGTAGCTTTCGCTGATTCGGGCATAGGCTTCCGCCGCGATGGAAGCGCCCTGCTCATGGAGCATGCAGACCCCTTCGATCTGCTTATTTCTGCCGAGGGAATCATTGAGGTGCATGGCTCCCCCGCCGCTGACGTAGAAGATGTGCCGGATCCCTAAGTCTGCCAGGAACCGGATTACATAGTCTGAGAGCTTCATATTTTTAACCCTTTCTTTGTACCTTATCGGACGAAGTCCGCCTGCCCAAAGGGCATGAATTACGGGATGCCCTTTGGGTATACCTTATCGGACGAAGTCCGCCCGGCTTTCCTGCTTACTCCGCCGCACTGTAGGGGTTGAACTGGATCAGTTCCTCAATCATTTCATTGCGGATCATGGTGGCCTCATAGCCCCCGCTGACCCCCATCTTGCGGAGCAGGTATTCCATGGTCACGTTCCCGTCACGCCATTTGCCGCCCAGGCCCACATGGGTCACGTCCATGTAGTCTGCGCCCTCCGCGATGGCAAGATCCGCAAGGGCCTCCGCCGTACCGTTCTTGTCGTGGAGGTGTATCCCCATTTCGACGCCGACCTGATGGCATTCACGGATGGTGTCCTGTACATAGCCCGGGGTCATCACGCTTTCCGTATCCGCAAACTCGATGGCATGTACGCCCTTGTCCTTCGCAAACTGCGCAAAGCGGATGTTCTGGTCGATGGAATTGTACCCCGCACTGGTAAAGTTGATGAACACTTCATAGCCGAGCCCCATAGCCTCGTCTACAAAGCCTTCCAGCACTTCCGGCTTTGTTTCGTGGGAGCGGGTCAGGATGCGGATGGTGTCGATGATGCTCTCCTTGGCCGGCAGGAGCGGGGAGAGGGGCCGCTGGATGTCCCGCATAGCGGACAGCTTCGTCACGTTCTTGCAGGTTTTGAATACATCGGCGATCTCCCGGTTCTTCGTGCTGCAGTAGCGGTAGATGCCCCGGTCAGGGTCTGCGGCCTCCTGATGGAAAAAACCCAGTTCCAGGTAGTCGATGCCCTTCCCCTGGGCAAACTTGTAGGCGTCCCGTACAAACTTATCCGTAAAATGCCACCCTGTCTGGTAGCCTACTTCACGCAGGGTGCAGTCAAATATTTTCAGGCCGTTGATCATGGCGGTTCCCTCCTGTCCTCGTAATATAGATTGCCTTACCGTATACTTTCATGGATCCGGAGAACCATCTCGTCCAGCATTGCCTTTGTCATCCCCGGATACACGCCTACCCAGAAGCCGCGGTTCATGACGGTATCCGTGTTTTCCAGCCCGCCGGCAACCCGGTAGTCCTTCCCTTCCTCCAAAGCCTCGAAGCAGGGATGCCTTGTGATATTTCCTGCGAAAAGGGCGCGGGTCTGGATCCGGTGTTTTTCCAGATAGGCAGTAACCTGGTCCCGCGTCTTTCCGGCGCCTTCTTTTACCAAAAGCATGAAGCCGAACCAGCTTGGGTCCGAACCCGGCTCTGCTTCAGGCAGGACAAAGAAATCCTGCAGCCCTTCCAGATGTTCCCTCAGATAGTTCCAGTTCGCCCGGCGTTTTTCCACGAAACCCGGCAGCTTTTTAAGCTGCGCCGCACCGATGGCCGCCTGCATGTCCGTCACTTTCAGGTTATAGCCCAGATGGGAATAGACATACTTATGGTCATAGCCCTTTGGCAGCGTCCCGTACTGCCCGTCAAAACGGTGGCCGCATCGGTTATCCTGCCCTCCGCTGCACACACAGTCCCGCCCCCAGTCCCTTAAGGAGCGGACGATCCGGTGCAGGAGCGGATATTTTGTATAGACAGCCCCGCCTTCCCCCATGGTCATATGGTGGGCAGGGTAGAAGCTGGATGTCCCGATATCCCCCACAGTCCCGGACTTTTCCAGCTTCCCATCTGTTTTATACTCTGCGCCTAACGCGTCGCAGTTGTCCTCGATCAGGAACAGGCCATGCGTTGTACAGAACTCCTTTACTGCTTTCAGGTTAAATACATTCCCCAGGCTGTGCGCAAGGAAGACCGCCTTTGTCCGCGGGGAAAGGGCTTCTTCCAACCTGGACGCGTCAATGTTGTAATAGGGGATGGCAATGTCCACGAATACCGGAACCGCCCCGCACTGCACGATGGGCGCCACGGTAGTCGGGAATGCCGCCGCCACTGTGATGACTTCGTCCCCCGGCATGACCCGTTTCTCTTTTAAAAGGGGGGAAGTCAGCGCCGTCATGGCCAGCAGGTTTGCAGAGGAACCGGAGTTCACGACGGAACAGTAAGGCACATCCAGATACCGGCCAAGCCCTGTTTCAAATTCTTCCGTATATTTTCCGGCAGTAAGCCAGAAGTCAAGGGAGGCGTCTACCAGGTTACAGAGTTCCTCTTCATCGTATACGCGTCCGGCGTAGTTGATCCGGTCACCGGGTTTCCATTCTTCTGCCAAATGCTGCTCCCGGCAGTATTCAGCGACCATATCTAAAATCTGTTTTTTTTCCATTTGTGGCCTCCATAAATTTTTTATAGGGTAAGATAAGTGTCCGCTGTTCACATGGCCTACAGCATGTACCTGCAGTCCACGACCTTCTTATCCCCCAGCTTCGTCACATCCCGGAATTCCTCCCACGCGGTGACAATGGCAAGGACATCTGACTGCCCCCAGGCTTCCTGCATGCTGCCGGCATAGCGGATCCCCGCATCCGGATACCTGCGCCGGAACTCTCCCATCGCGACCGGGTCGTAGCCGATGATGTCTTTACAGCCAAGCTGCCGGAGGGCCTGTATGATCTTCCATGCAGGTGTATCCCGGACATCGTCTGATCCGGGCTTGAAGGAAAGCCCCAGTATGCCGATGGTTCCGGCATATCCGGGAGCCCCCGCTTTTTTTCTGTCAGGGGTTCGCATACTGTTTTCTTCCGTCCAGTCCTCTTTTCCGGTATCTGCCTGCTTTTCTGTATCCCGGAGGCATCCGGCAATCTTCCGGGCGATCCGCTTCGGCCTTTCTGTATTGGTCTCTATGACTTTCTTTAATATCTGCGCGTCAAACCCCTTCTCCGCCGCCTGTGCGTAGAAAGCGC
>CATKXE010000072.1 GCA_949840465.1 uncultured Lachnospiraceae bacterium
TCACATCATCCTGGGGGGTATTCCCCTGGAATTCCACAGAACTGTTTTCCTTCACGATCTGGTATATCTGCATCCAGCAGTAATTTGTCTGCTTCATATAGGACTGGCTCATGGAAACATACGGAGAAGCGATAGCGGCCCCCGTGGTCGGATGCTTCGCAAGAAAACCTGTGGAGGACACGATCTCCTCGCACTGGATCCACCGGGAGACGCTCATAGCATATTGCTCCACCATCTGCACGGTGACCAGCTTTTCACAGCCCCTCGCTTTCAGCCATGTATATGTTTCGTTGTACACTTCTTCTGCCACCAGCTCCCGCCCGCTCTTCTGCGGGGATTTCAAAAAATCCTTCACGGGCGGCACATCCATGCCTTCCAGCTCAGCGGGCATCATCAGCACCTCCGCCGTTTTTCCTTCACTGATCTTCTCCGTGAGTGCCTTGGGCTTGCGCCCCGCCCCCGGCCTTGCGCCGCCACGCCCGCTACCGTCTTTTGCCACCATTTCCACCCCGTTTCTTTGATTTTTTTTGAAAAAATGATGCGGAAATCAAACGCCGCAGCGCCTTGAAAGCCTTTATTTCAGCGGAATCCTGCACAGGGCAATCCCCCATTTGATTTCCGGTTTTTGTGCGTGTGACCCCACGCCCGTTCCACGGCGGTCAGGCTATAGAGATGCCGACCGCCCCTCCCTTTTTCTCATTTAAAAACTTGTGAAAAAATAAAATTTTTATAAAAATGCTTGACTTTTCCTTTTCCTAATGCTATTTTATATACACAAGTACTTGATATCTTCTTGTTATCTACATCAAAAGAAAGAGAGGAAAACATTATGAAAACGAAAAATGCATGGCTTATTAGGCCATACCCACAAAAAAGCCAGCTCAGGCTTTCCGAATTCATGGAAGGAGGAATAATCGCAATCGGCTGGCCCGGCATTGGCGACCTTACAGGAAAGTCCCGCGAGGATTTAAAAGACCTCCTATCAAGGCCTCCTTACAGCTACGAAGGACTGGCTCTTGGGAAAGCCTATGCCACCATCGACATTTTCCTAAACCAGATGAAGGCGGACGATCTGCTGCTGATGCCTAACGGGGATGATATCCACCTTGGCAAAGTTACAGGTGATTATTATCTCGACTCATCCGTTGACGATAATGAATCCGGCTATCCGCATCAGAGAAAAGCCGAGTGGCTGAAATGTCTGTCCCGCAAGGAGCTCTCCAAAGAACTCTGCTCGTCATTAAAGGTGCCTCGGACTGTTGCAAACCTTACACATCATTTTGCAGAGATCGATAACCTGATTCATGACAGGGAGAACATTATTCCAGCCACGGACAGCGTTGACGTGTCCTATCCGCTAAGGCCTGATTATAATGTATCTTTCAGCATTCCATCTGATATCACTGCAAATGAAGCCCAGCGCCTCAGTGCATATTTTGCATCCTTATATTTTAAGGATTAATCCTCCTTTTTGGCCGGGGACATTTCCCCGGCCTTTTTATGCCATCTGTCACCGCGCTCCGCATGAATCCTCGCATGGCAGGACTGGCACAGCGACACAAGGTTTCCCTCGTCGTGCGTCCCGCCCTCTGCTAACGGCAACTTGTGGTGTACTTCCTCCACTGGCCGCAGCAGCCCTTTCCTATAACACTCCTCACAGAACGGATGCTCTGCGGCGTAGCGGTCACGGATCCGTTTCCAGGCACGCCCGTACTTACGGCGTACAGCCGGATCGCGGTCGTACTTCTCGTAGAGTCGGTTCTCCTGCTTCCCATGCTCCTCACAAAAACGTCCCTCTGTCAGCTTCGGGCATCCGGGGAAGGAACACGGCCTCTTTGGTTTCCTTGGCATCTCTCCCACCTCCTCTGCCGCATACAAAAAGCCCCACGGGTTTCCTCCGCAGGGCTCCACTTTCATTTTCGCCACCTTAATAATACCATATATGCCCATGTGACATCTACTGACATTCACTGCCATCTTCAGAAATGGAAACCGAATCTATCGCATCATCACGCAGGCGGTAGGTCTGCCTTATGCTGTACCCAAGCTCCACGGCAATCTCCTCCCAGGTCTTGAAACACAAAAAGCGCAGCTCCAGAAGCATCCGGTATTCCACGTTGCCGACCGCTTTTATGGTCCGCATGATCTCACGTTTCAGATTGACCAGCCTGTCAATGTCGGAATTGATCTCATTTTCCATATCCACAATCTTCACAACAGTCTCTTCCAGCCTCGACCTGTCACGGTTAGGGTCTCCCGGCATATCCGATAACGCCGCATTCGTCCTTGTAAGGAGATCCCTCATGCTCGCCACCTGCTCCAGCTTGCTGTTGATGCGGGCATCTATCCGGTATGCCTGGTTCAGATATTCCCTATTTGTCATCTGCTTTTGCCTCCTCCCATAATCCTTGGAGAACCTGCTTCCAGTCACGGTCCTCCCTAAAACTCCGCTTTTACGGCATCAATAAGGGCTGCCTGCGTGGTACTGCCGTTTTCCAACGCTTTCATGATCCGCTCGTCTATCGTCCCCTTTGTCACGATATGCATCACGGTCACGGTCCGGTTTTTCTGCCCCTGCCGCCAGAGCCTCGCTACAGTTTGTTGGTACATCTCAACGCTCCAAGGCATGGTCAGGAATACCATAGTATCAGAACCCGACTCCTGCAGGTTCAGCCCGTGGCCGCTTGACTGCGGGTGCGCCAATGCGACAGCAAGCTCCCCCCGGTTCCACTTATCTATGGATGAGTCAGAATCAAGAAAGCCAAACGGCACTTTTAATTCCGTGAGCCTCTGCGCCACCCGCTCCCGTTCATGCCGGTACCAGTACACGACCATGACAGGCTTCCCTACCGCCGACTCGATGATATCCTCTAATGCATCCAGTTTTCTTTTGTGTATTTCCACAGTGCTTTCATCATCGAGATATACTGCCCCGCCCGAAAGCTGGCAGAGCTTCCCGGAAAGGGCAGCCGCATTTGCGGCCGTCACCTCCCCCTCATCGGTCTGGAGGATAAGGTCTTCTTTCATCTCCTCATAAGTCCGCCGCTCTTTTTCGTCCAGGTACACCGGGTAAGTTGTTGACAAAAGTTCCGGCATATCCAGATGGTCAACCGCTTTCATCGATATCGTGATGTCGGATATTTTTTTATTTATCTGCCCTGCCGCTCCCGGCAGCAGCCCATAGCTGTATACGATCTGCCCGTTCGTGGCAAGCGGGCGGAAATAGCTTGTACGGTACTGCCCGATGAGCCTCCCGAGCCTTGCCCCCATATCCAGCACCTTGAATTCTGCGAATAGGTCCATGTAGCCTCCGCTCCCGGTCGGCGTCCCCGTAAGCCCGACGATCCTCTCCACCTTCGGCCTGACTTTCATCAATGTCTTAAACCGTTTTGACTGCCAGTTCTTGAAGCTGCTCAATTCATCAAGGATCACCATGCTGTAGTCGAAGGGCATCCCGCTCTTCTCCACCAGCCAGGTGAGGCAGTCCCTTCCGATGATGTAAATGTCAGCCTCTTTCCTGAGTGCCGCCATCCTTTCCTTTGGAGTCCCCATCACTACCGAATAAGAAAAACAGGAAAAATCGCTCCACTTTTCTATCTCATTAGGCCATGTATATTTTGCCACCCGGAGGGGCGCGACTATCAATATCTTCCCGATCTCAAACCTGTCATATTTCAGCAGCATCAGCGCCATCAAGGTCAGGCTCGTCTTTCCCATCCCGCAGTCCAAGAAGACCGCCGCGACCGGATGCTCCAGGATAAAACGGATGGCGTATTCCTGGTATTTATGCGGCTTGTATTTCAACTGTTTATCTCCCTCCATGTGATCACCCCTATCTTCCCGGCAATATTGGATAATTCATGCCGTTCTATTTTCTTTTCCTCTATCAGCCCTGCCTCTTTTTCCGACAGCGACCGCAGCTCCATCATGACTTCCCTGTGGTGTTTCTTCTGCCTTTCAAGGTCTTTTTCCAGTTCCTCCGCATAAGCCCATATCCCTTCGGAGCTGGACAGTCCCGCCTCAAGCCACTGCCGGGCGTCCATCCCCATGTATTCGTCCACAAGCTGTATGAAGTCATCCATCGAAAATACCGTCCGTATACCCCCGTCCCACATCATCAGCGTGTCAGCCATTCCCTCCTCCGATCTCGTCCAGCATGGACGGTATCTGCCCTGCCCCGTCAATGACATAGACCTTGAACCCAAGCTCCCTTAACAGCCGGTGCCTAGATTCCTGCAGCGGCCGGGCTTTTTCGCCCGGCGCCTTGACCTCCACAAAGCCTATCCCTGCAAACGGTAACAGCACGATCCTGTCCGGTGCCCCATCAAACCCAGGGGACACCCATTTGGGGCACGCGCCGCCCCGGCGTTTCACGGCATCCACTAACTTCCTTTCAATCTCCTTTTCACGCATAACTGCCTCCAACTACTGTATCCATAAGGCTTCCAGCCGTTTAATGACGGTCGCTGACGGTCGTAACATAAACTTCCCTATATAAATAAAATCTGTAAATTTTCTGCCCTAAAGGGGGTTTATATATAGACTGTCAGCGACTGTCATACGGCTGGAAAGCCAATCTGCAAAAGCTCCCGAAATGACCGTCAGAAACTGTCATCAGTCAAGCATATCCATATCATCGCCAGCAAGTTTAATGCCGATGACGAACCTGCCGTTGCTATTCCTCTGACGGCTAAAACCGCGGGATTCGACCTCGTTATAAAAGTCAGTCGTGCTCCTCGTAAAATCCCCTACCCTCGCACAAAAGGCACGGTAGGCGGCATAGAAATCCCCGGACTTCTCCACAAAGCCGTCCCCGACCTCACAGCACTCGTCGACAAAATGCGAGAACCAGTCGGAATCCCTCTTATACTTATCAACCGCCTCCCGCACTTCTGCCGGGGGATCGATCTGGAAGTCAGCGTCATAGGCTTTCTTCGCACCCTCAACCAGCCATTTCAAGATATAGCCTCCCGCGTGGCTGATAAGGTATTCCGTGTAGTTCTTCTTATCAGACTTCCCTTCAAACTTCGCATTAAATGGGATGACCACAAGGCGCCTCCAAATCCCGTCGTCCATTACAGAGATTTTGGGGAGGTGGTTTGTAAAAAGCACGATGGAGTGCGTCGGCACAAAGTCAAACGGGTCTTTGTATTTTTTCTCACCCCTTACCCGGTCGGTACTGCAGATCTGCTTTATGGTGGAAGTGGAAAGCCTCATGCCTTCCTCCAGTTCCCCCGCTATAAGGAACCTTTTCCCTTTCAGTTCCGCAATCTCCGGCTTGGGATTCCTCTTGCAGTTTGTAGTAAGGACATCCGCGGATATGGTGCCCGCATAGTTCCCAAGTACACCCGCTATAGAGTTGCATACTGTGGATTTCCCGTTGCGCCCGCCTCCGTATGGGATAGTGAGGCGCTCATTCTCCACCCTCCCGAAAATGTCCTCCCCGAACGAAGCCTGCGTATATCCGATGATGTCCGCTTTGCCTTCAAATGTGCGGTCGAGCTGGTCCTCCCACAATCCTCTCCCTTCATCGGAAGGGGCGCACCTCGTAATCTTGGTGATCAGATCCCCTGGATCATGCGGACGCAGGCTGCCAATACCTTCACGCAAGTCGAGGGTTCCCGCAGGTGTGTTCAAAAGGAACGGGTCGGCGTCAAGCGATTCGACGGATGTCTCCAACATCGGTTTCGCCGCCTGCAGGGTACTGGCCACATATTTCATGTCCCTGCGTTTCATTACGAAAGCGTAATATTCCCTCGCCTCCAGATATTCCATAAAGAGCCGCCTCTGTTTATCCGTAAAATTCTTAATGTCACGCTTGCCGCCAGACTCAACCGCAGCTTCATCCGCCCCGGAGGCAATGACTGCTTTTTTCCTCTCCGCGCACAGGAGCATCGCGTCAGCAAGCTGAAGGTCGAGGAATTCCTCCATCGCCCCGACCGCCTGCTGCTTTGACTCAATCCATACCCTGCCGTCAAAACGGAGATAATCGGTAGCCGGTGTAAATACCAGTTCGTCACCGTACTCCCGGACAAGCACCTTCGCCTCGCCAATATCGCTGTAATCTTCCGGTTTCAAGTATCCCGGCTTCCTGGACGGGTCATTATAGTCATCCGGCGGGACATAGCCGTTCTGCGATGACACCTTCTCTTTAAAGAACTTTATGGCGGAACCCCATATTGTTTTCAGTTCCGAATTTGACAACGGTGTCTCACACTTTGCCGTCTCATCCAGGAAAATCTGGTATGCCCTCTCACACTCCCCATAGCGTTTCAGCACCCGCCCCGCAAATCTTGAAAGCGTCCTGTTGCGCTGCCCATTGGGGATCACCCCCATCGGCTTCGTGGGTAGGTCATCTTCCAGGTCATCCGGCCCTGTGTCAATAACCTCGTCCACAGTCAGCCATCCATCCTGCCATAAGATATCGGCCTCTGTGCAGGGCGCCCCGAAAATGAATCTTGACGCGTCCAAGGCATTGTCGTCCAAATATGGAAACCTCTTCTGGATAGCCGACTTTAATGACGCCACATACTTTGCGTCCGCCGTTTCCGCTATCGGGAATGCGACATGGTACTTCGGCCTGGCGGCTTTCCCGTTCTTTACTTTCATATTGTTACGGCTGGGCATGAGCGCCATCGCCACGTCCGGCATCTCCGCGGCAAACTGTTCCGGCGTTATCCAGTCGGTCTCTTCTTCAGAATGGTCATTGTCATTGTCCATCATGATACAGTCGCATCCTTCAAAATTACTTCCACTCCGATAGCTGCCTTTAAAGCGGCCGCATACATTGTCATATGCTGCCGCCTGCGCAAGCTGCCCCGCATTCTCAATAACTGCCTCATTCGGATAACGGCAGTTCTTAGGATTGCCTTTGCAGTCTGCTGTAAATAGATGAAATTTCATAGTCAGGCTCCTTTCGCTCCCCTATCGGGATCATGCGATGCCGCATGAACTCCGCATGCTGTATTAATCCTATTGCCCTTTTCCATACCCCTGCTCCTTTATCCACAGGCTGTCCCCCCTTCGTTAATTTGTTTGGCATGCCTGCCTCTATAGGGGAAAGGAGAACAGCGCACGGTTTTTCCACCCTGTTTGAAAACTTTTACGAAAAAATGAATCCTTTCCATTTAATGCTGCCAGGAAAATACCCCTACAATTTTTTCTCATTTTGTGGTGGAAAAATCCCAGATACTTCTCCTTCCCCAGGTAAAGGGGAAACGCAATGACCAAACAAAAAATTTTCAGGATATGGTGGAAAAAACACAGACGATTCTCCTTTCCCAATTAGAAAGGCACAGACGAGCGGCCGTAAGAAAGGGAGGAACTGCAATGGCAGACATACAGAAAAAGCCGGATGGCAGTGCGGAGGAAATCCGTGACATCCTGATCGCGATTTCCGTCGTTGCCAAAAGGCTCGCTACGAAACTGGAAAGCAAAATACAGCAAATACAGGAGGAACAGAATGGTAAAGAAAAAAGAACTGTCAACAATCCTTAACGACGCGGCGGATGTCGTGTCGGCGATCAGAGCCGCGGCGGATACCATTTCCGACGCGTCCAAAAAGACACTGAAGGTCATATCTGCAGTAAGGACGCTCTACAACATCCCGGATGGCTCTGCGGATACCACTGAGGAAAAGCCGGAAAAAGCCAGCGCATCCAAAAAACCCGATACGCCCGCTGCGGAGGCCATGGAAAAAACAGGGCAGGAACTTACGCAGGAAGCGCCTGCCGAAAAGACATATACAAAAGCGGATGTGCGCAAATTCCTCGCAGGCGTAGCGGGCAGGCACCGCAAGGAGGTCAAAGAGCTTCTCAGGAAATACGGGGCAGACACCCTGACACAGCTTGATGAGAAACACTATGCCGCCATCATGGCGGATGCGGAGGAACTTGCGGATGCCTAAGAAACATGCATATCTTTCCGCGTCATCAGCCTATCGGTGGATGCGGTGTACCCGCAGCCCGGATATGTGTTCAGACATAAAGGAAAGGGATTCTCCCTATGCAAAAGAAGGCACGGATGCCCACAGCCTGTGTGAGCATAAAGTCCTGGCCGCCCTGGGCAGGGATTCTCCCGACCCGACAGAGGATCTTGACTGCTTTGACCAGGAAATGGACGACTGCTCAGACGAATACAGGAATTTTGTCATGGAGCAGGCCGCAAAGGCGGGGAAGCGTTGTCCCGATCCCCTAGTGCTTGTGGAGGAACGGCTGGACTTTTCCCGATGGGTCCCGGAGGCGTTCGGCACAGGCGACTGTGTCATCGTAGCCGATGGAACCTTGACCATCATCGATTTCAAATATGGTGTCGGGGTTCTTGTATCAGCCGAAGATAACCCGCAGATGCGGTGCTACGCATTGGGGGCTCTGGATGCTTTTGGGAGCCTGTACGATATCCAAACGGTGCGCATGTGCATATTCCAGCCGCGGCGGGACAACGTGAGCATCAGCGAGATTTCCGTGGAAGAGCTGCTCAGATGGGCAGAAGAAGAACTCACGCCAAAAGCGCAGCTTGCCTATAACGGCGAAGGCGAGTTTACACCGGGTGATCACTGCATATTCTGTGCGGCAAAGGCAGTCTGCAGGGCAAGAGCCGAGTATAACCTCGAACTTGCCAGGTATGAGCTGGAGACGCCGGACAGGCTGGAGGAATCCGAGATCGCAGGGATCCTTGCCCGGATCGATGGCCTTACCGCCTGGGCATCCGATATAAAGGACTACGCATTGGCACAGGCCCTTGCCGGCACGAAATACCGTGGCTTCAAAGTAGTGGAAGGAAGGTCGGTGCGGAAATACACCGATGAGGCCGCGGCCGCAAAGGCCGTGAAAGACGCGGGCTATGACCCGTATGAACAGAAGGTATTGGGCATCACGGCGATGACAAAGCTTCTCGGCAAAAAGCGGTTTGCAGAACTGTTGGACGGCCTTGTTTATAAGCCTCCCGGCAAACCTGTGCTTGCCCCGGAAAGTGACAAACGCCCGGAGATGGACAATATAGAAGACGCATTTAGTGACAATTAACGCACAAGGAGGACAATATTATGAGTGCAAAATATCCTACCAAATGTACGATCCCCGTAAGGATTTCGTATGCGAACCTTAACCAGCCGAGGGCATTCGGCGACCAGGCGCCAAAGTACAGCGCGTCCCTTATCCTTGATAAGAAAAACACGCTGGCAGTCTCCAGGGTAGAGGCGGCAATGCGCGCCGCATATGAGGACGGCCTGTCCGTCCTTAAGGGCAAGGGCAGAGTGGCCCCTTCTTTCGAAGAGATCACCGCAGACGGCCCGCTGCATGACGGCGATGCCAAGAAAGACGGCGACCCGGCTTACAAGGGAGCGTTTTACCTGAACGCCAAAAACAACCGTAAGCCCCTCATTATCAATTCCGACAAAGAGGAAATCCTCGATCCGAGCGAGATCTACTCCGGGATTTACGCAAAGGCGGCCATCGGGTTCTTCCCTTACAACAAGGCCGGCAACCGCGGCCTGGGATGCAGCCTCGATATCGTGATGAAGACTGCGGACGGGGAGCCACTGGGCACTACCATCAGCGTAGACGATGCGTTTGCCGATGATGACGATGACGACTTCCTCGCATGATGTAACATGGGACAACCGACACGGGACGGCAGGGACAACCTCTCTGCCGTCCTTTTTCAAAGGATGTGATCGATCTGGAACAAATATTTATTGACATTGAAACCTACTCGTCCGTTAGCCTGAAAGACTGCGGCGTTTACAAATACGCCGAGTCCCCCGATGCCGAACTGCTGCTCTTCGGCTATTCTGTCGACGAAGCTCCCGTGCAGGTCATTAAACTGGCAGAAGGCGAAACAATCCCTGCGGATGTACTCTCCGCCCTTGCCGACCCAGATGTAACGAAATGGGCGCACAATGCCTCTTTCGAGCGTATATTTTTGTCCATCTGGCTGTACCGGCACTGCCCTGTATATTTCAAGAGCTATGGCAATGGTAACGATACTGTAGGCAGTTACCTGAATCCGCAATCCTGGAAATGCAGCATGGTGTGGTCAGCGTATATGGGCCTGCCCCTGTCGCTGGAACAGGCAGGCAGCGTACTCCAACTGTCGGAACAGAAACTGTCAGAAGGCAGGGATCTCGTCCGTTATTTCTGCTCTCCCTGCCCTGCCACCAAATCTAACGGTGGCCGCACACGGAACCTCCCCGGACATGCGGAGGACAAATGGAAACGGTTTGTGGCATACAACAAGAGGGATGTCGAAGCGGAAATGGGCATCATTGAAAAACTGCGGCGTTTCCCCGTCCCAGATAAAACTTGGGAGGAATACTGGCTGTCGGAGCAGATAAACGACCGGGGGATCCTTGTTGATGAGGTGCTTGCCCGAAATGCAATCGATATCGATAAAAAGGTGCGTGAACGGCTCCTCGCAAAAATGCAGACATTGACAGGACTGGAAAACCCAAACTCTAATGTACAGATAAAGGGCTGGCTTGCCGGGAAGGGCATAGTGACAGAATCCATAGACAAAAAAGCCGTAGCGGAACTGTTAAAGACCGTCCCGGACGATGTTGCGCAAGTGCTGACACTCCGCCAGATGACCGCCCGGACAAGCGTAAAGAAATATGAAAAAATGATCATGACCCGGTGTGCCGATGGGCGCATCCGTGGGATGTATATGTTTTACGGGGCTTCCAGGACTGGCCGGTGGGCCGGGAGATTCGTGCAGATGCAAAATCTCAGACAGAACCATCTTCCTGACCTGGCCGAAGCCCGGACACTCGTAAGAAATGGCGACATCGGCACCCTCGAAATCCTTTATGATGACATTGCGGACGTTTTGTCGCAGCTTATCCGAACTGCCTTCATCCCAAAGCAGGGATACCGGTTCGTGGTCAGCGACTTCAGCGCAGTCGAGGCCAGGGTACTCAGCTTTGTGGCAAACGAGAAATGGCGGATGGATGCCTTCCGGGAGGGAAAAGACATCTACTGTGCCAGCGCATCCGCCATGTTCCATGTCCCTGTTGAAAAGCATGGACGCAACGCAGACCTCCGTCAACGGGGCAAAATTGCCGAGTTGGCGCTCGGCTACGGCGGCTCGGTCGGCGCATTAAGATCAATGGGTGCCTTGGATCAGGGGCTGGAAGAATCTGAACTGCAGCCCCTTGTAGACGCATGGAGGCGGGCAAATCCGAACATCACGCAGCTATGGTGGGACATCGACAAAGCTGCCAAAAACACCATCCGCCTGCGCACCGCCAACAAGACCCATGGGCTCACATTCACCTACCAGAGCGGGATGCTGTTTATGATCCTGCCATCCGGGAGGCGCCTTTGCTATGTAAAACCAAGGATCGGGACAAACAAATACGGCGGGGAAAGTATCACATACATGGGCACCGACAGTTCCAAGAAATGGTCCCGGCTGGAGACCTATGGCCCTAAACTCTGCGAGAACGCTATACAAGCCCTCTCCCGCGACCTGCTCGCCGAGGCAATGAAACGGCTGTCCGGCTCACTTATCTGCGGCCACGTCCATGATGAGATCATAGCGGAGGTACCGCCAAATGTTACTGTAGAATCACTCTGTGCCGAAATGGGAAAGACACCAGGATGGATCAGCGGGCTGCTGTTAAAAGCCGATGGATACGATTGCCAATTTTATAAAAAAGACTAAAAAAATGCCGGGGAACATTTTACACTCCCCGGCGATAATTTTTAATACAGCAGTTTTTCAATTTCTACAAGCGGATCATTTTCTAATGCTTCCAATACATCCTCCTGCATGGATTTACTGCCAAGCCCTTTATAAACTCCGCTTGGATTAAGTTCCAGATCATTGCAGATTTGGTTAATCTTCATGTTTTCATCCAACATCTTCCTTACCACTTCAGCATAACGGGAATGCTTGTCCACCACCATGTCCAGCAGGATGTCTCTCACCCGGTCAGCAAGGTCGCCATGGCTAATCATCCCTGTGCTGATTTCCTTTCGATCAATTTCTTCCCCGGCATCATTATAGAGCATAGCCTCCAATGACACAAATTTTCTCTTATCTTTTCCCGCCCTGGCAATAGGGCAGATATCACATCGGTTCTTGATTGTCTTTGTTGCGCCCGGAACTTTGCCATAATCGGGATTCGGTATCCTTGGCGGGCATTGCTTAATCTTACCCTTCCCATCCGAGATAGGGCAGCGTTTATAATATGTCTCTTCTTTCTGCACCCGATCCTCACTACGCATAAACTCGTCATATTCTTCCTGTGTTGCGGGCACGAGCAGGGCGCGAAACTTTCTGTTGTTAATCTTAACATCATCAATAAATGGCTTATGCTCTGCGTTCTTATAAGTTTCATCATACTTTGCCGCATCCAGCAGTGCCTTTTCATATTCTTTGTCCCCTTCCGGGATTTCATGTGGCACTAAAAATGTTCCATCTTTTAATACTAATTTTGTCGTCATTTGGCTGCTCCTTTTCCCAGAGCAATCCCGATGACTGATCTTTGCGCACTACAATCAAGCCATCGGAATTACTCCGATTGCTGATGTAGCCGCTTCGTCTGGCTATCCTTTATTTAGTTGCCGCCATCTTCCATGTCCCGAAGCGTCTCCAAAGGAGCGGCACTTCCGATGGCGTTTGGCCGTGCAGACGGCCACCGCACGTTATATAATGATGAACACCGAGGGTGTTCAAAGAAATTAATTATATTAGTATTTTGACATGGATTTTTGTTTTGCCCAGCAAATGCCACTTTAAGTAAAAAGACATAAAAATAAGGGCTTCTACGATTTTGTCTTTACTCAAAATCGTAGAAACCCTTATAAACTCTACATTATCAGCTTAAAGCTGCACTTTAAAAATTTCTCTATCCTTTTTTATTTTTGCCCCGGCAATTGCAAATTAACATGGGCATCATTTATTTTTTTCTGCCACTCCTCTACAGAATCATCTGGATGATTCCAAATTAAAAACCTTATAAAAAAAGCAATCTGGTCATATTTTTTATCATATCCAGCTTTTGCCAATAAATCCTCCATAAAGACCGGGTTCATATAAAGTGCTTTCCCAATAGCTACAACATTAGCATATTTCTTTTCCGCACTACCTTGATTTATGTATTTACTGATAGTCTGTATAGAAATATGACTTCTATCGCTTAGTTCGGCTTCATTTACATCTAAACGCTTCATATGATATTTTAGCGTTTTTCCAAATCCTTGTGGTAACTCATCCATAATCCCAGCTATTTCTTCTGATGTTTTTACAACTTTTGATAATTCGTCCCGTCTGGTAAGTTTCCCCTGATTATCTTTATGATCCGGATTGTAGCTTGCTTCAATAAATGTTTCTGATGTAACATCTCTGCATAAAAAGCATCTTCGATAGAATGTGTCGCTATACTTGCTACTGGCACTTATTTTTCTGTCAAATACAAAGCAACACTCATTTACATGCTCTAAAGCATACTCCGTAAGTATCGGCATGCCATTTTCATTTAATTCAACATACTTCGGTGTATTGAGACAAACCATGCAGTTGGCATAGATAATCTTATTCTCGAAAAACAACTCCCGAAGTGTTATATCTTTATAAATAACAAAAATCGCATTGCGTTCATCTATTACATAGGTCTGATTTTTCCCAAGACTTCCCTTTATAAATGTAAATGGCGGCATATATTTTCCATTGCTGAATACCCTTGTACCTTCAACATGATCATATCCAAGCTCAATAAGCCTTAACTTAGCCGCTGTATATGAAACGTTGAAATATGCAGCTGTACGGCCAACAGCCTCCTCTACAATTTCAGCATATCTCCTTAATGGATTCTCTTGATGCAATGCAATCAGCGTATCATTGAATACTTTTTTTGCTGCCCTTTGTGGCATTAAGATTCTTGGGGCAAGCTGATTGGCCTGCCACTCCATCCACTGTAAAGCCGGAGCTTCTTCGGGGATTCCTTCATATGTTTCTACAATTTCACAAGAGATATGATTGTAATCGCCGTTTAAAAGTTTTTCTAATTCAAAGGCCCTCCTATGCCGATCCCAATGAATCGTCTCATGAACAATTGTGTTATTTGCCGTTCCGACATTATACATAAAATAGACATTGGGATTTATAAGCATCGTGCCTGGCCTTGTTGTAATTTCTCTAATCTCCTTTTGAAGAATGGAATCATAGACCTGCACTTTCTCCTCAGCAAAATAAGTCTTGCCGAAAATCCCTTCTTCCATAGGTGCATAGTAAATCTCCATGCCCATACCTATTGCTACCTCTTCAGCAGGGATAGGCATAGGCTGTAAAAGTGCCTTGGGATAATTTCTCTTTAAGAAATCCTCCGCATGCTTTTCCACATCTTCTTCATACATATATGGCACAAGGTTTTGACTCAGGCTTCTGTAACGTTCGTACTTATTCTCCTCGTATTCCTCTACTTCAAAGGCAACAACGTCATGAAGTCCATTTTCCAGAAAAGCATGAAAAAACACGCAGAAACAAAGATTAGTAGAATCCGAGTCTTTCCCATATCTTGTATTTCCGTAGATTTCAAATTCTGCATCAATACTTACACGGATTTCCAACATTCCCTCTTCGGACTCTTTGAAAGTAACTCCCGAAACCCCTATACTTTCTAATTTGTGGTATGTAACTTCGTCGATATGACCATTTTCAAAATTAAGCCGATTTTTATTGATATACGCAAACTTTTCTACACTTTGAAATATTTCATTATAGTAATTTTGTTGCATATACTCTCCGAAATCTTTATACTTCTTCCTCACCACCATCATCCCTTCTTTGTACATATATTTACCTACTTCTCACATGACAGGATTCTGATAATTACATCTGTGAGTTGCGACCTTATTTTCTGCTCGTTTTCTTCAAAAACAAATGGAAGTCGTACAAAATGAATATTGATGTCGCTTGTTGCGCCCTGACTTTTGCCTATTGGAAAATATGGCTCGTTATCCTCGTATCGAAACATGGGGTATAATAAATACACATCCGATATACCACGTTTGCGGGCATATTCGCATACCTGATAAATATCTGTCTGTTTAGGCTCTTCAGAAACAATGCGCTTAATTTCTTCTGTGTCACCCTCAAAGCGGGAAACCTGCTTATATTTTGTGTCTAAAATAAATACCCTGTCTTTAAACTCCACAAGAATATCATGTCTCATTGTAAAGGCGGCTCCAAGTGAACGCCCTGCATACTGGATGTCTTCAATTAGATGCATCTCACTTTGCTGAAGCCTAACTTTCCCGCCATAACCTTCCACAATCTCCTGCATAAAACCACCAATAAATCCCTCAAATAATAACTCTGTAGGGAACAGGAAACAAAAAGACTCGTTAATATCCATCATATAACTGGATGTTTTATTCAGCAGGAACATCTTGCTCATACTCATTATTATCCGATAATGTGCCTGCATTCGGCTAAGCCGTATTCTCTCGCAGTCATTCGGCTGACAAGGAACATCCGACACTTCATTCAATCTGACCAAAATATTATGGATTGTCCTCTGGTTCTTTTTTGAAGTAATGTTAAATAGTTGCCTGCAGGTATATTTTATGACCCTGTTAACTATATTGTCGAATTCAAATTTAGAATAAGTGCACTGGAATTTATCCGCCTGCCCATTGGGTATCTTATTGATAAAATAGTCTTTAATGTTGAACTTTCCTTTTATACTACTAAGTGCTTTTGTCTCATCGATATACTGAAAATACAATCCCCGTTCAATAGCGCTTCGTACATAACCTATATAAAGTGCAATAAAAAATTCCTTCAAATCTTCCGCATCATTCAGCTCTGTGGCTATGCTTATAAATGGATAGGCTATCCTGTTACAATATTCAAGCCATCGAACAAGATTTTTCATTAAATGCTTCAGCGATAAATCTGATGTGTCCGATTCATACTTATTCTCCCTGAAAACCTTCGGGAAAATATTCAGTTGTTCACCATTGAAAACAATAGTTCCTATGTAGTTTTTCGTCCGAATACCTTGCCGACCAATAAAGCTAAGAAACTGTTGATGGCTTTCTATTTTCCTATCTTCATAAAAAACAGCTCTCTGTTCCCAATTGTGTTGAAGAAAATCCTCCAGTTCCCTCAGTGTTCTCGCAGACTGCCAAGAAACCGGTAATTTGGAATTTGGAATCTGTGATTCCTCATATCTATTCAATACCATATTTAGCCTTTAATCCTTTTCACTCTCAAACGCCCAATTTTATCATCTACTATCTCAATGCCTGCATCACCTATAGCTTCTTTTAAGATGCTGGCAACCTTCTTTTTATTATCATAAAAATATTCGTACAGCAAAGGAATAATATTATTATTCAAAACAAAACACAAATCATCCGCATCCTTGTTCATAAAATAAGAATGCCCTATTAACAAATCGGAACTTTCCAGCTCATCAGCCAGAAAATCATTCAGCTTGAGCAGAACATCACGCAAAACAGTATCTTCCACTAAATTGGCATCCGGTCTCTGCTCCACAAAAGAAAATCTCCTTCTGAGTGCAGCATCAATCAGTGAAATAGACTTATCTGCGGAATTCATTGTCCCAACTATATAAAGATTATTAGGAACTGCAAACACATCTCCCGATTGCAATGTTACGCAAGTTTCATTTACCTCTCCCCATCTTTTATCTTCCTCGATAAGAGTAATAAGCTCCCCAAACACCTTTGAAATATTAGCACGGTTGATTTCGTCAATAATAATCACATAATTGTTGTCGGCATCCATCAATGCAGTATCGGCTATTTTTTTAAAAATACCATCAATTACCTTAAATGACAATCCCTCAGCTTCGGTATCTGGGCGCAATCCTTGGATAAACTCCTCATAGCCATAATTCTGATGGAAGGTAGTAAATACAATCCTTCCCTTATTCACAAGGGCGTTATATTCTCTCATCAGTTCTTTACGTTCCTCCAGACTCTTTCTGTTCAAATCAATGGGACGATTCTCTATGATTGCCTGTGCACGTTCTGCTGTCGAATATGTTTTTCCCGTTCCCGGAGCGCCGTAAACAATGCAATTCAATGGATGGAGTTTTATTTCCCGCGGCTCCCGCTTAACATCAAAGCAATTCTTCTTTCCCAAATTAATATCCTCCTTATTATCCTCCCCCTGTCCGCTTTGCATATATCTTGCCATTGCCTCTTTTTCATCCTCGCCAAACACAGTAGAAATTTCCACCATTTTTGTTGTAGCGGCCTTCACTTCTTCCATTTGTGCCTTACCAATCAACGCACTCAAGTCACTTTCCACCGATGAATCTATCTCTAACATTGCACGAAAAAGCGCAATTGCCCTTTCCCTTGTCACCTGCGACAGTGCCTGATTGGGCTCCCATTT
>CATKXE010000073.1 GCA_949840465.1 uncultured Lachnospiraceae bacterium
GCTTCTTCCTCTGCTTTGCCTTCCGCCTCTAGGGGCTTTGCATCCTCTACCACTTCCACATCCGCATTTTCCGCGTCCCCGGCCTGCTTCCGGGCATTCTCAACATACGCTTCCAGGGTGAGATACTTGTGCTCCAGATTCTTGTAAAGAATAGAACCCTTTACTTTATCGCCGAACTTCTCATCCTTCAGACAGCCAAACTTGATGAACGGGCTGATGTCATCCCAGTATTTCTCATAATTCTCCCTGTCGGTCCTGAACATGCCGTTCAGCTTGTCCGCCACTTTCTTGGCAATGTAATCCGCCACTTTATTAACAAAGCCGTCGTTCTGCAATGCGCTTCTGGATACGTTCAGCGGCAGGTCCGGGCAGTCGATGACGCCCTTTAATACCATCAGAAATTCCGGGATCACTTCCTTGATATTGTCCGCGATAAATACCTGATTGTTATATAGCTTGATGGTTCCTTCAATGGAATCATACTCGGTATTGATCTTCGGGAAATACAGGATTCCCTTCAGATTGAACGGATAATCCATGTTCAGATGGATCCAGAACAATGGCTCCTTGTAGTCCATAAATACCCTGCGGTAAAATTCAATATACTCTTCCTTTGTACAGTCGCTCGGATTCTTGCCCCACAGCGGATGGGTATCGCTGATGGAAACCGGACGTTTCACAATCTTGGCCTTTTTCTTCGGCTCTCCCTCTTCGCCTTCCCTGGGCTCCTCTGTAATATGCTCCACCACTTCATCGGTCTCTAACACATCTGCTTCGTCGATGGTCTCATACTCCGGCTCTGCATTTGCCTTGGAAAGGAAAATCTCTACCGGCATGAAAGAGCAGTATTTTTCCAAAACTTCCCTTGCGCGGTATTCATTGGCAAATTCCAAACTGTCGTCATTCAGGAACAACGTGATCTCTGTGCCGACACCCTGCTTATTGCCGTCCTGCATCTCATATTCCGTGCCGCCGTTGCTGACCCAGTGTACCGGTACGGCGTCCTTGCGGTAGGACAGGGAATCAATGTGTACCTCGTCGGCAACCATGAACGCGGAATAGAATCCCAGCCCGAAGTGTCCGATCATCTCATCTTCCGTTGTTTTATCCTTATACTTCTCGAGGAACTGTGTCGCGCCTGAAAAAGCAATCTGTGTAATATACTCTTCCACTTCATCCGCGGTCATCCCAAGGCCGTTGTCAATGAATTTCAGAGTCTTCTCTTCCGGGTTCACGATCACCTGGATCTTCGCCTTGTAATCTTCCGGCATCTCATATTCGCCCATCATGTCCAGCTTTTTCAGCTTCGTGATCGCGTCACAGCCGTTGGATATCATCTCTCTCATAAAAATATCGTGGTCAGAATAAACCCATTTCTTAATAATCGGAAATATATTCTCGCTGTCAATGGATAAATTGCCTTTCTTTGTTCCCATGTGAAAACACTCCTTTTCTATGAATTTAATCTCTATATTTTCTTTCCTGGTCTAGATGATATTCTAATACAGGTTTTTTAAAATGTCAACAAAAAATTAGCACTCTTTTCAGGTGAGTGCTAATAAATCCATAAACCAATTATAAAAACTCTATAAAATTGCTTCTCTGGGGGTGTTTCTTCAAAGGCGACGGCTTATTTTTAGTCTATTCTGACAGCATCTCCCGCAGCATCTGGTTCACCATCCCCGGATTTGCCTTTCCTTTCATGGCTTTCATAGTCTGGCCTACTAAAGCGCCCAGCGCTTTTTCTTTTCCGCCCCTGTAATCTGCCGCTGCCTGTGGATTGTCCGCGACGACTTTCTCAACCGCAGCTTTCAGCGCCCCTTCGTCGCTGACCGTTTTCAGTCCATGCTCCTCCACATAGTTTTCCGGGTCAAGATCCTCTGAAAATATTTTTTCAAATACTTCTTTTGCCACGGAACTGTTGATGATCCCTGCCTCGGTAAGCTCAATCAACTTAGCCAGGTTTTCCGGGGAGAACGTAAGGTCTTCCGGTTCCATACCGTGTTCTTTCATCAGGCGCATGGTCTCCACCATCAGCCAGTTGGATACTTTTTTCGGCTTTTTGCAGATTGCGGCAGTAGCCTCAAACAGATCCGCCATGCTTTTGGACTCCGTGAGGATCTCCGCGTCATACTCAGGGATATCGAATTCCTTCTTATACCGCTCCAGCTTTTCCCCACGCAGCTCCGGCTGGCGGCTCCTGATCTCTGCGATCCATTCGTCACTGATGACGATGGGCACCAGATCCGGCTCCGGGAAATACCGGTAATCCTGCGCGTCCTCTTTGGAACGCATGGCATAGGAATTTTCCTTATTGTCGTCCCAGCGGCGGGTTTCCTGAACGACCGTTTTTCCGGTTTCCAAAAGTTCGATCTGGCGTTCCCTCTCCCCTTCGATGGCACGCGCAATGGCCTTGAAGGAATTCAGGTTCTTCATCTCTGTCCGGGTTCCAAATACATCGCTCCCTGTTTCTCTCACAGAAAGGTTCACGTCCGCGCGCATGGATCCCTCCTGCAGCTTACAGTCCGACGCGCCCAGATACTGGATGATCTGGCGGAGTTTTTCCAGATATGCAATGACCTCCTCCGGGGAACGCATATCCGGCTCCGACACGATCTCTACAAGGGGGACGCCGCTCCGGTTGTAGTCCACAAGAGACGTATCGTCCCATTCGTCATGGACCAGCTTACCGGCGTCCTCCTCCATGTGCATCTCATGGATACGCACTTTTTTCTTTGTGCCCCCTGTCTCAATCTCCACATACCCGTCCCTTGCAATGGGCAGATATAACTGGGAAATCTGGTAATTCTGCGGATTATCGGGATAGAAATAATTTTTCCGGTCAAATTTGCAGACTCTGGTAATGGTACAGTTCGTGGCCAGCCCGATGGCCATGGCATACTCCACCACCTGTTTATTCAGGACCGGAAGGGAACCCGGCATCCCGGTACAGACCGGGCAGGTATGGGTATTGGGCGCCGCCCCGAAGGCGGTGCTGCATCCGCAGAAAATCTTTGTCCTGGTCGCCAGTTCTACGTGGACTTCCAGGCCGATGACCGTCTCATATTGTTTTGCCATAGATTTACGCCTCCCTTCCTGATAACCTTGCGTCCGCAGGCGCTTCATACTGCTTTTCCGTCGCGCATTCATAGGTATAGGCCGCCCGGAGCAATGTTTTTTCCTGAAAGCTGTTTCCGATCAGCTGCATTCCGATGGGCAGCCCTTTGCGATCCTTCCCCACCGGTACCGCCATGCCCGGAAGCCCTGCCAGATTCACGGATATGGTATAAATATCCCCCAGATACATTTTCATGGGGTCGCTTAAGCTCTTGCCCAATTCCGGCGCAGTGGTGGGCGCCGCCGGGCCAAGGATCAAGTCGTACGACTGAAAGGCCCTGTCAAATGCCTGCCTGATCAATGCCTTTACGCGCAGGGCTTTGAGATAGTAAGCGTCATAATACCCGGAGCTTAAGACGAAAGACCCCAGCATGATCCTGCGTTTTACCTCTGCCCCAAACCCTTCCGACCGGGTCTTTTTATACATAGTATGGAGCCCTTCGTAGTCCGCCGTGCGGTAGCCGTATTTGACGCCGTCAAATCGCTCCAGATTGGAGCTGGCCTCCGCGGACGCGATCACATAGTAGGCCGGAATCGCATATTTCACAAGGCTTAAATCAAATTCTTCTATAACAGCGCCGTTTTGCTCCAATACCTTTGCCGCGTCCCAGATCGCGCCGGCCACCTCCGGATCCAGCCCTTCCCTCATATAATCTCTGGGAATCCCGATCTTCATTCCTTTCACATCCGCTGTCAGGGCGGAGGTGAAATCATAATCCTTACGCTGTACGGAGGTGCTGTCTTTCTCATCATAGGATGCGATGGCCTCCAGAATCGCGGCGCAGTCCGCCACATCCTTTGCTACCGGGCCGATCTGGTCCAGAGAGGAACCATAGGCGATGAGGCCGTAGCGTGAAACCGTGCCGTAGGTGGGTTTCAGGCCCACCACGCCGCAGAAGGAACCGGGCTGGCGGATGGAGCCGCCTGTATCCGACCCCAGTGCGTAGAAGCACTCCTGCGCCGCCACGCCTGCGCAGGAACCGCCCGAGGAACCGCCCGGCACATGCGTCAGGTTATGCGGGTTTTTCGTGGGGCCGTAATACGAAGTCTCTGTGGTACTCCCCATGGCAAACTCGTCCATATTTGTCTTGCCGAGAAGCACCGCCCCGGCTTTCTGCAGGTTTTTCACTGCCTCTGCCGTAAATGTGGGGATATAATTGGAAAGGATTTTCGAGCTGCACGTGGTAAGCTGCCCTTTTACGCATATATTGTCCTTGACTGCCGCCGGAACGCCCGCTAAAGGTCCCGTCAGTTCTCCGCTGTCGATCTTTTTCTGTATCTCCTCCGCCTGCGCAAGAGCCCCCGCCCCGTCCAGTGTCACATAACTGTTGATTTCAGGCTCCACCGCCTCTGCCCGTGCAAGCGCCGCTTTCACTGCTTCCGCTACGGACGCTTCTCCTGACTTTATCTTTTTTCCCAGCTCCACCGCTGTCAGATCTAATAACTCCATCAACTCCACCGCCTTTCCATTTATCCGATCGTCTTAGGCACTTCAAAACGGGCTTCCTTGCGAAGAGGGGCATTTGCAAGGGTCTGCTCCTGATTGTCCCCGTTGGTGACCACATCCTCGCGGAATACATTATGAACCGGGAAAACATGGGACATGGGCTCGACTCCCGAAGTATCCAGTTCATTCAATGTATCGATATAATCCAGCATCTTTTCCATATCGGACTTTGCAGCCTCTTTTTCCTGTGCAGACAATTCCAGCTTTGCCAGAATCCCCACATATTCCATTGTTTCATCGGAAATTTTATTCGCCATATTTCCCATCCTTCCTGTTCCTCAGGGACTGTGAAACCATAACCTGCGGCAGATACGCAAAAACCAGGTGTGATGTAAAAGCTGTTTTTGCACAATTCCTGAGACCGTTATATATCATACATGCTTAATAATTTTTATAATATTCGTCATAATCCCCGGTTCCGACCGTCTCGCTGGGGGTCAGCACCAGAGGGCTTTCCTCCGCCGTGATTTCCATTCCTTCACTCAGATAGATATTCCGATAACGGTCGTCCCACTCTTCCCCGCTGATCCAGTAAGATCTTTCATAATACCCGTCCTCATAGCTTTCATCGGGTATCCTGCAGCGAAGCAGCGCCCACGTATCCTCTTTTTTGGCGGACAGATCATAGACCCCTGCGGGACAGTCCTCTCCGACGGCCATCGTTTCATCCTTTTTCAGGGACACGTCTTTTGTCAGCGGATTGTCCGTGGCTTCCATCTGCTCCGTCTGCCCGTTTTCCGTACGCAGTTTAAGAACCACGCCGTCCGTGACACTAATCCGGGCCCCCTGATACAGGCGGATGTCTTCCATGTACTCTGCTTCGTCATACTCCGTATCAGTACCAAAGGCCTGCCACAGATAAATCCCGTTCTTAAAATCATCTACGCTGAAATTTCCGTTTCCTTCCTGAAGCTCTGCTGTATATGCGCCTTCCGGCAGATGCACGCCCACCAGATACTCTCCCTGCCTCAGTTCTGTCTCAAAATCCTCCCCGGACTCCGGCAGTTCCCGCTCCACAAATTCATAGAGGACATTGTCATCCACTTTTGTTTCCTCCACGAAATCATCCTCATAGCTTCCGCCCCCGCCCGAAATATGATTGGGGCTCTGGCCTGCCGCATACATGGCCAATACAGCGATAAGGCCTATGGCTGCCACGGCAATCTTCACCTTCCCGGATGCGGGCGCGGACGGCGCCGGATATCTTTGCCCGTTCCGCAGCGTCTGCTTTGGCAGGATGGGCTGTCCTGCCGGCGCCTTTCCCGCATATTGAGAGTTCCCCACTGCCTGAAAAGATGCGGTTTGTCTCTGCTGCGCCGCACCACTCCCGCTGCCCTGATTGCTTTCGACAGGCCGCAGCGTCTGCCCGCCCGCATTTTCAGAGAGCGGTTCATGTTTCACATCACATTTTATGGACGCCTGTCCGGTATCCCCATTGACGCTCTCCACAGAATCACTCTCATTCAAATGAAAGTGTTTCCGGTAATTCCTCATATTATCCAGTCCGCAGTCCTGACAGTAACCGTCTACAAGCTTGCCGCCGCACAAATAGCAGCGATTCTTTTTTGCCATACTTCACCCTATCTTTCCGAGCATTGATTCCCGCAAAGCAACGAGCCAAGCGGACATTTATGGTTCCAACCTGCTCAAATCCCTTGGAAACAATGTGGTTTCCCTCACATTGTCCTCCCCCATCAGTTTCATGGTCAGGCGCTCCATGCCGATCCCCAGGCCGCCGTGGGGAGGCATTCCGTACCTGAAAGCACTCAGATACTGCTCCATGCCTTCTGCGGCCATCCCTCTTGCCTCCATTTTTTTCAGCAGTTCGTGGTAATCATGGATACGCTGGCCTCCGGTGGTGATCTCCATCCCCCGGAATAACAGGTCAAAACTCAGGGTAAAGGCTGTATCGTCCGGATCGTCCATGGCATAGAAAGGGCGCTTTTTGGACGGGTAATGTGTCACAAACACAAAATCCGCGTCCCACTCTTCCTTTGCATACCGGCTAATCAGAACTTCCTCTTCCGGCTCTAAGTCAAACGGCGCCTTTGTCTTCCTTTCATATCTTTCAGACACCAGACGCTTGATTTCATCAAAGCGCACGGCCGGAATCCGATCCGTTTTTGGAAGCTCTGTCTCCAGAATCTGCAGTTCCCTCTTGTACTCTTTTTCCAAAAGCTTCATTGTATACTGCAGAAACCCGGTTTCCATGGCCATGATATCCTCAAAACCGTCAATGTATCCCATCTCGAAATCAAGGCTTGTATACTCGTTCAGATGCCGTTTCGTGTTGTGTTTCTCCGCACGGAATACCGGCGCCGTCTCGAATACCCGGTCATACACGCCCACCATCATCTGTTTGTAGAACTGGGGGCTTTGCTGCAGGATCGCCGGACGGTGGAAATAGTCCAGTTTAAATACATTGGCTCCGCCCTCTGCGCTTTTCGCTCCGATCTTCGGCGTATGGATCTCGGTAAACCCTTCTCTGTAAAGAAAATCACGGAATCCCCTGACAATCCCTTCCTGTATCTTGAATTTGGCCCGCTCCCGGAGGTTCCTGAGGGAAATCGGACGGTAATTCAGCCTGGCTTCCAGGGAAGTGTTCAGCTTCCATTTTGCGATCGCCAGGGGCATGGGATCGACCGGTTCACTTAATATCTTTATTTCGGAAAGCCTGATCTCAACCCCGCCCGGCGCCTTCTCTGAGTCTGTTAATGTTCCTGTTACTTCTACTGTATCCGCTTCCTTCAAATCTTTCAAGCAAAAGTTTATATTTTCTTCTTCAAATACACACTGTACAAGCCCCTCCCGTTTTCTGAGGATGATAAACGCCACATTTCCCATGTCGCGGATCGTATGGACAGCGCCGTTGACCTTTACCGTATTCCCTGCCATGCCTTCTGCAAGCAGTCCGCTCAATTCCAGTGTTTCTTTTTCTTTGATTCCGGTTACAAATTCCATGTTCTTCCTCTCCTTCACGATACTTCATACTATCCATTTCTGCCGCATCCCCGGGACGCCTTGCGTCTCACATTTATCCGCGCCCCGTGTATTTGCGCAGATAAGGTTTGCTGGAAAGTCTTGTGGACGCAAAACGTCCCGGGATGCGATCAACGCATCCCGGGACGGAATTTACTTCGATAAAATCCGCGGTACCACCCGCATTGAACAGTCCGGCCTGCCCCCTTGCAGTCTGGAAACTATCCCTCTCTCTGCATGTAACGCATGCTCTGCGTACCGCCCTACTCCTGGTTCAGGCGGTCAGCTCCCAAGTGTTCCCTTGATCTTCTCCCCTGTCTGGCGCTCTCAGTCGGTGACGCCGCCTTCCTGTCAGTTTCTGAAAATCAGAGTCTTGTTCTTTGCCTTTCATGATTTTACACTCTACTTTACTAAAATCGTTTATAATCATAACATAATACGTTTTCCTTTGCAAGGTGTTTTTTCTGTTTTATATAAATTGGGTTCTTTTGATTTGTTTTATTTCAACTCCTTATATCCCAAATCATTTTTGTAATATATGCCCAAAAACGCAGGGACAAAATTGTGCAAATAACACTAATTTTTTAAAAAACCACCAATTACGACAAGTGTCGTTTTGAAAACTGTTATAATTATGTATAATTTATTTACAACATACATCTGATTCATTATGTATTGTGTACGCTCACCCAATGGAAACAAAAATCGTACGGTTTTGGCTTCAAAGGACACACAGTGCATAATAGATGCTCAGGAAGGATTATGTTTCACGGAACACAAAGCATTCAAAAAGAAAGGGGAAGAACATGATGTATCACAAATTGAGAACTTGTTTGGCCAGCGTAAAAGAAAAAGTGGATTTCAGGCCGGAAGCAGCCCTGATCTTAGGCTCAGGCCTGGGGGACTATGCAGATGAAATCGACATCACGGATACCATTGAGTATTCAGAGATTGAGGGTTTCCCGGTATCTACCGTAAAAGGGCACAAAGGACGGTTTGTATTCGGCTATGTGGAAAAGACTCCTGTAGTCGTTATGCAGGGACGCGTACACTATTATGAAGGATATCCTATGCCGGACGTAGTCCTGCCCACCCGTTTGATGGGGATGCTCGGGGCAAAAAAAATTCTCCTGACAAATGCGGCGGGCGGAATCAATGATACCTTTAAGCCAGGAGATTTTATGATGATTACGGATCATATCACGACGGGAATCCCAAGCCCCCTGATCGGACCGAATATCGAAGAGCTCGGAACCCGGTTCCCGGATATGAGCGAAGTATACAGTAACCGCCTTTGCAACATCATCCGGCAATATGCGGCAGAGTGCGGGATCGATATGAAAGAAGGCGTCTACGTACAGTTTACCGGGCCGAATTATGAGACGCCCGCAGAGGTCAGGCTGGCAAAAAGCTGGGGCGGCGATGCGGTCGGCATGAGTACGGCGTGTGAGGCGATGGCAGCCCGCCATATGGGGTTAGAGGTCTGCGGAATTTCCTGCATCACCAATCTGGCGGCCGGATTGTCAAAACAGGAATTAAATCATAAAGAGGTCCAGGAGACAGCGGACCGTGTAGCGAACTCCTTCAAACGCCTTGTCACCCGAATTGTGGTTAATATGTAAAGGGAGTGGACATTGATGAAAAACTATGTAATGAAAGGAAACATCTGTTATAGTAAAACCCGACAGGAACTTTGTATCATTGAAAATGGTTATGTTGTCTGTGAGGACGGTTTTTGTGCCGGCGCATATCAAGAACTGCCGGAAGGATACGAAGCGTTTCCCTGCTATCATTATGAGGACCAGATCATCATCCCCGGCCTGGTGGATCTGCATGTGCACGCTCCCCAGTATCCGTTCCGCGGCCTCGGTATGGATCTGGAACTGATTGACTGGCTGAACACGCATACTTTTGCAGAAGAGGCAAAATATGCCGATACAGAATATGCGGGTAAGGCCTACGATATTTTTGTAGAAGACCTTTTCAAGAGCGCAACGGCAAGGGCATGTATTTTCGGGACCATACATACGGACGCAACGCTTCTGCTGATGGAAAAATTAGAGGCGGCGGGATTGAAAGCCTATGTCGGGAAAGTCAATATGGACAGGAACAGCCCGGAAAATCTCTGTGAGGAAAGTGCGGAAAAATCCGTCAAAGACACAGAAAAATGGCTGCTGAAAAGCCAGGGATTTCAAAACGTCAAACCCATCCTGACGCCCAGGTTCACGCCCTCCTGTACGGATGAATTACTGGAAAAGCTGTCCGGATTACAGAAAAAATATGATCTGCCTGTGCAGTCGCATCTGTCGGAGAACCTGGGAGAAATCCAGTGGGTAAAAGAGCTCTGCCCCGGAACAGGGTTCTACGGTGAGTCCTACCATCGGTATGGTTTATTTGGGAATTCCTGCCCTACGGTCATGGCGCATTGTGTCCACAGCGGGGAAGAGGAAACGGAAATGATGAGAAAGCAGAATGTCTTTATCGCCCACTGCCCCGAATCAAATGCGAACCTGTCTTCCGGCGTCGCCCCCGTAAAAACCTATCTTGAAAAAGGCATGAAGGTGGGGCTAGGAACGGATATCGCGGCCGGTTCCTCACTGTCCCTGTTTAAAGCCATGGCAATGGCAGTCCAGTGTTCCAAGCTGAGATGGAGGCTGCAGGATCAGTCGGCTGCCCCGCTGACAATGGAAGAAGTTTTTTATCTGGCGACGAAAGGCGGCGGAGAATTTTTTGGAAAGGCAGGAAGCTTTGAAACCGGATATGAATTTGACGCGGTCGTATTGGATGATTCTTCCATCAGGCATCCCCAGAAGCTAAACGTCAAAGAACGGCTGGAAAGATTGATTTATCTGGCGGACGATCGAAATATCGCAGCCAAATTTGTAAACGGGAAAGAGCTGTTTAAAAAGTAAACCGTCGCATCACAGTATTCGAGGAGAATTTCGATGAAATCAAAAGAAGAATTATGGGGGTTCCTGGTGAAAACCGAACAGGACAGGCGGGAATATTTAAAAGGGCTGTTTGAATTTGTGCCGGATACGGTCATCCGTGAACTGGCCTATGAAGAAGTGGAAAAGGACCAGTACATCCTGCGGGCGGGCATGCCATGCAATATGGTCTATGTCATCTTATCCGGCCAGATTGCGGGGGTAGACCATCAAAAAGCGGGGCGCGCCTATTATTTTATGGATTTTACAAAAATGCATATCGTCGGGGATTTTGAAATATTCGGGGATTTTCCAGAGTATTGTGTATCCATATACGCGTCAAAGGAATGTAAGCTGCTAAGGCTTTCAGCAAAGAGCTATCTGCGCTGGATACGCCATGATGAAAACGCGATGTTCCTCAGGCTGAAAAATATCATGTCCACCCTGACGTCTGAGCGGATGGACGACCGGGAACATATGCTTATGGGCTGTAAAGAAAGGCTCATCGTTTATCTGGTCAAATCCTATGAAAACGGGAAAAAGGACCGTCTGGGAAAATGCCGGATCAACCGGACGCAGGCAGAACTGGCAGACCGCGTCGGATTTAATGTCCGCAGCGTCCAGAGAAGTATCGCGGCTCTGGAAAAGGAACATCTGGTTTCTACCGAAAACGGGAAAATCACGATTTCACAGGAACAGTACTTACAATTAACGCAATACAAGGATTGAACTGTCAATACGTTTGCTGCACAACTGAACTGCAGTAGAGAAGGAAGGGAAAAAATCATGAAGAACTATAAACGTATATTTACAATCGTTGTGGATTCACTTGGCACAGGGGCGCTGCCTGACGCGGCGGACTATGGCGACGCGGGAACCGATACGCTGGGCCATATTTCACAGAGTATGGATGAATTCCATATCCCAAACCTGCAGAAACTGGGGATCGCAAATCTTCATCCTTTAAAGCAGGTACCGGCGGCAGAAAGGCCGATAGGATATTATACTTATCTCAATGAGGCGAGCGCCGGAAAAGACACGATGACCGGGCATTGGGAAATGATGGGGCTTTACATTACAAAACCGTTTAAGACATTTACGGAAACCGGGTTCCCCGGAGAGCTTCTGGACGAATTATCCGAGAGGACCGGCCGTGTGATCATCGGGAATAAGAGCGCCAGCGGAACGGAGATCCTGGAAGAACTGGCGGAAGAAGAAATTGCCACAGGACACATGATCGTCTATACTTCCGCGGACTCTGTCCTCCAGATCTGTGGAAATGAAGAAACCTTTGGGCTGGACGAATTATACCGCTGCTGTGAGATTGCCCGTGAAATTACCATGAAAGATGAATGGAAAGTCGGACGTGTCATTGCAAGGCCCTATGTAGGAAAGAAAAAGGGCGAATTTAAGAGAACCAGCAACCGCCATGATTATGCTTTAAAGCCTTATGGGAGAACCGCACTGAATGTATTGAAGGATGCGGGGTTAGACGTCATATCGGTGGGCAAGATTTTCGATATTTTCGACGGGGAAGGGCTTACGGAATCTAATAAGTCCAGGAGTTCCGTACACGGAATGGAACAGACCATCGAAATCGCGAAGAGGGATTTTGAAGGGCTTTGCTATGTGAACCTTGTGGACTTTGACGCCTTGTGGGGACACCGGCGGGATGTAAAAGGCTATGCGCAGGAACTGGAAAAATTCGACGTTAAGCTGGGAGAATTGTTAAAACTGCTTCGAGAGGACGACTTGCTGATAATCACGGCGGATCATGGAAATGATCCCACACATACAGGAACCGACCATACAAGGGAACGAGTTCCTTTCCTTGCATATTCCCCGTCCATGGAAGAATTTGGAAAACTGGAGGACGCCCAAACCTTTGCGGTAATCGGCGCCACGGTCGTTGATAATTTTGGGCTTAAGATGCCTGAGGGGACCATCGGAAGTTCTCTTCTCGACGTCTTAAAATAAAGGAACATACAACAGAGTCAAAGACCCCGCAGCAAGCTGACGGGGCATCAAATTTCCAGCGCAGCAAGCTGCGGGGTATTTGACCCTCGCGGCAGTCGCCAAATGGACATACAAACACATGTCCACCTGGCTCGTTGCTTCGCAAGAATAAAGGAGTAGAGCAATGAGGATTATTTTAAATCTAATTGGCATCGCAGCCGTATTAGGAATCTGCTGGCTGCTTTCATGGGACCGCAAAAGCGTCCAATGGAAAACCGTGGCAAAGGCATTTGGAACGGAATTGATCATTGCGCTGATCATTGTCAAAATCCCGCTCGGCCAAAAGCTTGTCACCCTCTTATCTAACGGCCTTACGGCAGTAATCAACTGCGGAAACGAAGGGCTGACCTTTGTATTCGGCGATCTTTTTGACCGCTCGAAGATGAGTGTATTTATTGTCCAAAGCCTGGGAAATATTATTTTTGTTTCCGCCCTTGTAGGAGTATTATATTATGTCGGCGCGATTGGATTTGTGGTAAAATGGATTGGGAAAGGCGTCGGGAAAATCATGGGAACGACAGAAGTGGAAAGCTTCGTAGCTGTCGCAAATATGTTCCTTGGACACACAGACAGCCCCATTCTGGTAAGCAAATATCTGCCGGATCTGACGGAGAGTGAAATCTTTGTAATCCTGGTCTCCGGCATGGGAAGTATGTCGGCGTCTATTTTGGGAGGGTATCATGCTCTGGGAATTCCCATGGAATATTTGCTGATAGCCTGTGCAATGGTGCCGATTGGCAGTATCATGATTTCGAAGATCATATATCCGCAGACAGAAGAGGCCCTGTCCATCACAGATGTTAAGATGGATAACAAAGGGAATAATTCCAATGTAATCGACGCACTTGCAGAGGGCGCGTCAACAGGCATGCAGATGGTGATTTCGATCGGCGCTTCTATCGTAGGCTTTGTGGGGATCGTCGCGCTGATTAATCTGTTCCTGGGAATTGCGCATATCAGCCTGTCGCAGATTTTTTCCTACATTTTCGCGCCGTTTGGATTCCTGATGGGATTAAGCGGGGAACAGATTTTAATGGAAGGCTCGCTGTTAGGCAACAAATTAATTCTGAATGAATTTATTGCATTCGGCGACCTGGCAGGCAGGCTTGGCGACTTGGAACCGAGAGTGGGAATGATCTGCGCGATCTCGCTTTGCGGTTTCGCGAATCTCTCCAGTATGGGAATGTGTGTCGGCGGTATCGGAGTCCTCTGTCCTAAAAAGAGAGGGGTCATTTCCCGCCTCGTATTCAAATCCATGATCGGAGGCGTGCTTGTGAGTATCATGAGCGCATTATTGGTCAGTATTGTTTCATTTTAACAAAAACGGCAACGGTTCAGGCCGTATTAAAAAACATGAACAAGAATCAAAAAAGAACCGAAAGGCGGATTATAATTATGGAAAAAAAAGAAATTTTAAAAATAGTAGACCACACGTTATTAAACCAGAATGCCACATGGGACGATATCCGGCAGATTCTGGACGACGCGATGCGCTATGAAACCGCGTCCGCGTGTATTCCTGCAGCCTACGTAAAACAGGCGGCTAAATATACAGAAGGTAAACTGCCGATTTGTACGGTTATTGGTTTTCCCAATGGATATCATACGACAGCCGTGAAAGTCTATGAGACAAAAGACGCCGTTACAAACGGGGCGGACGAGATCGATATGGTAATCAATATCGGTCATTTAAAGGATAAAAAATATCAGGAGATCGAAGAGGAAATCCGGCAGATCCATGAAGCATGCGGCGGAAAAATCTTAAAGGTTATCATTGAGACTTGTCTCCTTACAGAGGAAGAAAAGATAAAAATGTGCGAGATCGTCACCAACGCCGGGGCAGAATACATTAAAACCTCCACAGGCTTTTCAACGGCAGGAGCAACATTTGAGGATGTTGCGCTGATGAAGGCCCATATCGGAAACAATGTGAAAGTAAAGGCGGCGGGCGGAATTTCTTCCTTTGAAGACGCGGAAGAGTTTATACGACGCGGCGCGGACAGGCTGGGTACAAGCAGGCTGGTGAAAATCATGAAAAATACAGATCCCGGATCAGGGTACTAAGGAGAAAACAGGGCAATGGATCATTCGACAGTCATTGAAATGATAGGATACTTCAGTTCCTTATTGGTTGTGGTATCCATGTTGATGTCATCCGTGATAAAACTGCGGGTGATCAATTCGATAGGAAGCGGAATCTTCGCCGTTTACGCATTGATCATCCACTCTTATCCTACGGCTATGATGAATATCTGCCTGGTGGCCATCAACATTTATAATCTGGTCAGGCTGAGCAAAAAAGAACAGAGTTACGACCTCATAGACGCAGAGAGCGAAGACCGTTTATTAAACTATATTTTAAGTTATTACCGCAATGATATCCAAAAATATTTTCCGGGCTTTACAGGGAACACGGCGGATCTGAACAAGGCTTATATCGTCTGCTGTAACGGAAATCCCGCGGGGGTCCTGCTGGGAAAAATGAAAGAAAAAGGCGCGGTGGACGTCGTCCTTGACTACTCCGTGCCTGTATACCGGGATTGTTCTGTGGGCGCGTACTTATATTCAAAATTGCCTGCAAAGGGGGTTCACACACTCGTATATTCAGGGCGGGAATCCCACTCGCATATCCCCTATCTGACAAAGATGGGATTTGTCAGAGAAAACGGGGGTTACATCAAAAGGCTGTAAAATTGGGAACAGGAATAAAAAGTGTGCGCATCCCCCCGGAGGGTTTTGTTCTACAGGAAAATCCGGAGAAGTTTCCTAATAAAAAAGAGCCGCCCGCATGGGCGGCTCCAAAAACTACAGTTCCTTTCTCACCACTTCCATCGCCTTATCCAACTGGTTATCCGCTTCCGGATTCTCCTCATCCGGCTCATACTCCACTTCCACGTCCGGGGTAATTCCGACTTTGTCAATGCTCCTGCCGCTGGGAAGAAAATATTCGGATATGGTGATCTTGAGGTAAGAGCCGTCCGACAGCCCCAGCACCTCCTGAACGACCCCCTTCCCATAGGTGGTCGTCCCCACAATCTTTCCTTTCTTATAATCCTGAACCGCTCCGGAAAAAATCTCCGAAGCGCTGGCACTGTACCCGTTCACCAGCACAGCCAGAGGTTTTTTGAATTCATGGGATCCGTCGCAATAATACTCTTCATCCTTTCCGTCCCTGTTCTCTGTAGTCACAATGGTTCCCTTGGGCAGGATCTGGCCCAGCATATCCATGACGACCGTCAGGTTTCCTCCGGGATTGCTCCTCAGGTCTATAACGAGCCCTTCCATCCCCTGCTCATCCAGGGCCCTCAGCGCATCCTTAAACTGCTCGTAGGTCACCACGTCAAATTCTGATACCCGGATGTAGCCTATCCGGGAGTCTTTCATCTCATAAGACACAGTCTGTACTTCAATCATACGGCGCACAGCGGTAAGCTCCAGTTCCTCCGAATCCCGCAGCATGTTGAGCTTCACTTGCGTGCCTTCTTCCCCCTTAATCCAGGCAACGACCTGATTCAGGTCTTCCCCTGTAACTTCGTGTCCGTCCACCTGCAACAGAATATCTCCTTCTTCCATGCCTGCTTCCTCTGCCGGTGAGTCCTTGTACACGGTTGTGATCGTGACTGCATTGGTCTCATTATTCTTAGAAAGCCCTGCGCCGATGCCCGAATATTCTCCGGAAATCCCCTGCAAAAGCTCCCTGGCTTCCTCTTCTGTATAGTAGGCGGAATAAGGGTCGCCCAGCCCGCTCACATAACCGGCGCAGATTCCCTCAATCAACGCTTCCTCGTCAATATCATCTGCATGCAGATAATACTCATCCATCACTTCCCTGATGACTTCCAGTTTTTCTTCCGGGAATCCGCCTTTCTTATCCGTCCCGCTGATTGCATGCGGTTTGGTAAAATTGTCCGACAGGCTCCTGATCCCGCCGACGGCGGAAATAACGCACAACATCACAAGGGCGCCGCAGAGCGCCCCTTTTAAAAACTTATGATCTTCTTTCATCAAATCTGGCTCCAAATTTATTAACTCCTTTTTGGGAACTATGCACAAATTATTTATTCACAGATCCTTAAAGATATGCCTGCGGGTCTACCGGGCTTCCCCCCATTTCCACCTGAAAATGGAGATGCGGTCCTGTGGAATATCCGGTGGAACCTACATATCCGACCTGCTGCCCTTTACTTACAGGCTGTCCAGAGGAAACTGCCAGTGCAGAATGATGCATGTACTTTGTCACCATTCCGTTGCCATGGTCGATGACGACCCAGTTCCCGGCGCTGTCACTCCATCCTGCAATGATGACAGTCCCGTCGTCCGCGGCATATGTAGGCGCACCGGAAGAAGCCGCCAGATCCAGGCCATTATGAAAAGAACTATCAAAAGTACGGTAACCGAATGTACTGGAAACAGACGCCCCCGGACAAGGATTGCATAACTGCCCGTTGCCGCTCACCACAACATTGTTACTCGGAATATACGTACTTCCGCCGCCGGACCGCGCCGACTTCTGCGCTGCCTCCCGTGCCGCTTCCGCTTCTGCCGCCGCTG
>CATKXE010000074.1 GCA_949840465.1 uncultured Lachnospiraceae bacterium
AGTAAGGGGAAAGTTTATGAGAAAGAAATGGACAGGTATATTACTGTGTATGGTATTACTGGTATCATTGGCAGCAGGGTGTGAAACAAAGAATGGGAAATCAGGGCAGGAAGATTTTGGTTCAGATAAATATCAGAAATTTATTACCGTGGATGTCTATGACGAGTATGCGAATTACCAGGGGTTACAGAGCGGCTGGTTTGCAAAAGTGGTCAGGGACCGATTTAATATGGAACTGAATATAATTGCGCCCAATGTGTCAGGGGGCGGAGATACGCTCTATCAGACACGGGCCGCCACAGGCAATCTTGGCGATCTGGTCCTGATCAACACGGCAAATGGAAAGTTTGATGAACTGGTGAAAAGCGGTCTGGTCATGGATTGTACAGAACTGGTGAAAGACAAAGAGATAATGAAGAATTACGGTTCTGCAGTAGAGAAGACGAATCAACTGGTTGAATCTGATGGGATTTACGGATTCCCCAATTCTATATCTTCGCAGCCGCCGACTGTGTCGTCCGAGAGTCAGGAACCTACTTTCGGACCTTACATCCGATGGGATTATTATAGGAAAGCCGGCTACCCGCAGATGAAAGATCTGGATGAATTCCTGGATGTCTTAGGGCAGATGCAGGCTTTGGCAAGACAGGAAGAGGGGAGTGATGATATTTACGCAATTTCCCTGTTCAGGGAATGGGATGATCATATGATGAATAATGCGAAGCAGATTGTCTGTATGTATGGATATGATGAGCAGGGTTTTGTGCTCTCTAAGGCAGACGGTTTGGATTATCAGAATATCATTGACGAGGATTCCCTCTATATCGGGGCGCTTCGTTTCTTTTATAAAGCAAATGCGTTGGGGCTGGTGGATCCGGATTCCAGATCGCAGAATTATGATTTATGGCTTCAGAAATATCGGGAAGGGAAGATTCTATATAGTCCGTGGCCGTGGGTAGGACAGAGTACCTTCAATACGGCTGAGAATACAGCGGATGGTAAAGGGTTCAAGATGGCGGCAGTACAGGATATGCAGATCTTTTCATTTGGCTGCTGGCCGGAAGGAGATTCGAAAAGTATTATCGCGATCGGTTCCCAGGCAGAGGATCCCGAAAGGCTTGCGGACTTTATAGACTGGCTGTATTCGCCGGAGGGCTTTGAAATGAATGGGCAGGCGAACGGCGCGGCAGGGCCGAAGGGGCTTACCTGGGATATCGGTGATAACGGCAAGCCTTCATTGACAGATTTTGGCCGGAGGGCGCTGCCGGGTAATCCGGTAGAAGTTCCCGAGGAATTTGGCGGAGGGAAATGGTATGCCGGTGTATCTGCATTGAATTTCAAACCATTTCTTCTGTCAGAAACAGATCCGAATACAGGTGTTCCCTATGATTACTTGTGCTGGGATTCTACGATGGAAGGCAATGAAAGCGTGCTTGACAGGGATTGGAAGGAAAAGATGGGGGCGGATACATCGATGGAGTATCTGAAACAAAATGGCATGCTCCTTGTGGCTCCCGGCGCCAATTACTCCACGCCGGCTGAGGACGCGAATATTACTACAGTGAGAGAACAGTGTAAAGCAAGGGTGATCGATTATTCATGGCAGATGATATTTGCACGGGACAGCGAATTTGACGCACTCTTAAAAGAACTTGGGAATACGTTGGATGGTTTGGGGTATGAGGATGTATATCAGGTGGATTTAGACAATGCGAAGGAGCAGACGGCAGCAAGAGAGGCTGTCGCAGAGAAATATGGTAATTGACAATATTCCCGTTCTAATACAAGCGGGGTGTTGATAAATATCCGGTTCTGTCTGAGAAAGACGAAAAGAATTCACCGTTAATTACGCAGACTGTATTGATATCAATACAGTCTGCGAGCTGTTTCGTCCAGTACATCATTACCTCAAAACATGCATCTTTATAAGAGCCGTCTCTTTTTGCAATGAAATTAATCACATTTGTGTCCATTAATGAAGTGATATTTTTCATCCAGTGCTTCCTCCATCATTTTCCTGTAATCAAAATCTTTTGGATATGCTGATGGTTCCCGCCTCTTCAGCATATTTAGAAATGCTTTTTTCGGTATTCTGCCGGAGAAGTGCCTTCATATTTTTTGAATTTCCGATGAAAATAGTCTACATTGCTGTATCCCACCCGCTCGGCAATTTCATACACCTTAAAGTTTCCGTCATCCAGCAGCTCTTTTGCTTTGGCGATACGCACCTGATCCAGGTACGAATTAAAATTTACGTTCAGCTTTTTGGTAAACAGCCTTCCCAGATAAGAGCTGTTATAGCCAAACAGCGGAGCCAGTGTCTCAAGCTTCAGATTCTCCTGATAATTATGCCGGATATAATGCAGGACTTCATCCAGCACATTTTCCCCGGAGGAGTATCCAACGGAATGCATCCACATTTCAAACTGTTCTTTTAGAAATTCGATGATCTCATAAAGGTAATATTTCTCTTCAATCAGGACCATTACAGAGGCATTTGCCAGGAATGGCAGGTCAGCCTGGGGAAAAATCTGCATAATCTTCTGTTTTACCAGAATATAAACATCGATCAGAAAATGTTTAATATCCGGAATCTCGGCCGTGCATCTGGTCAGGTAATCTGACAGATCATTTAAAGTACCCGCAATCAGCGTCGGATTATGGGACTGTATGTAATTCGAGAAGGATTCCGCATATTTTGGGGCAAGTTCCTGCGTGAACAGGTGTGTAATGTCCTGCTGCATGTGGAGTTCATCATAGCCAATGACGTGCTGGTCCCGAAAACAAAAGAAACGGCGGCCTTCTAACCGGCAGACGTCCTCATAGGAAAGATGGATGTCCTGGATACGGAAAGCCTGGCGTCCGTAGGTCAGGAATATAGAATCAAAGGGAGAGCCTTTCTGAGGCTTGCTGCGGTAATGTTCCAGGAGATTCTGAAACCGGGAGATGGCAAACTCCCCTTTCAATAAAATGACATTACGCTGGTCAATCTCAAGGATATCATAGGTCTGGCTGTCCTGGTTCGTAATGCGCATAAGTTCTGAAAAATCCCATGCCGGATGGAGGATATCCTGATTGTAATTCCCATAAGTAATGATCTGGTAAATATGTGCGTCAAGATGCAGGTCTCCGGAGTCCAGGGTATGGTAATTGCAGGTATTTAAGAGGATTTCCTTTAAAATATGATTTCGGGCTTTGTCACGGTACTGGGAATAAGAACGGGAAGCTTTTCGCTCTTCCTCAATCAGATTCCGGACAGTATGTATGGCCTGTTCAAGCTCTTCCTCATCAATTGGTTTCGTAAGATAGAAGTCTACTCCGTAACGCATGGCGGTCTGCGCCAGTTTAAAATCAGAAAGGCCGCTTAAGATAATGAATTTGCCGGTAAAGCCAGAGTCCAGGGCAGCCTTTACAACCTCAATACCAGTCATCTTAGGCATACGGATATCCAGAAGGACAATATCCGGCTTAAGGAGCAATATTTTGTCCAGCGTATCCTGTCCATTCATAGCGGTTCCGCAGATGGATACCCCAATGGATTCCCAGTCAATAATCTGCGTAAGCCCTTCTAATACGAGCCGTTCATCATCAGCAATGAATACATTCAGTACATTCATGATTCTTCTTCCTCCGTGTTGTATCTAATTACAGAATTCTTTATGGTGTGCATGGATTCTTTACCATCCTCTGGTAAGGCGGCAGAACCGGTCGATTTATCCGGGCTGTCAAGCGGGAGTGTTACAGTTACACAGGTTCCCAGGTTTTCTTTACTTTTAATCGTAATGCCGTACTCCCTTCCATAGTAAAGCTGGATTCGGTTGTTCGTATTATATAGGCCGATTCCGTGTTCGGAATTCCTGGCCGGTGTTTTCAGCCGGGCGGTTACATTTCGAAGCGCTTCTCCTGACATCCCGGTGCCGTTATCAAAAATGCAGGCGATAAGCCGCGTACCGTCTCTGGACGGACTTATTTTCAGGATGATGCGGCCATTCTCTTCCATATCCCTAAGTCCATGTGAAATAGCATTTTCAATGACAGGCTGCAGCAAAAGAGGCAGGATCCGGTAACTGGAAGGGGTAATGCTTTCATCCACACGAAGGTCATAATTGATACAGGATGCAAACCGAAGCTTCATGATCGCCATATAAGTATTAATATAATCAAGCTCTTTTTCAAGAGTCGTGGAAGCGGTCTTCGTGCTGCCGAGCACATAGCGCATGGATTTGCTCAGAAGCTTAATCGCGTTGGCGACGCCTTTATTCCCTTCCACGAAAGCCTTCATGCGGATGGCTTCCAGTGTATTATACAGAAAATGCGGGTTGATCTGGTTGGCAAGGAGCTTGAGTTCCATCTGCTGTTGCTGGTTCTCGATCATCTGCTCATGGATCTGTGACTGATAGAGTTTTGCTTCCGCGCTTTTTAGCTTTTCTACCATGAGCTTCATGTCATGGAATGTAGCGGTCAGCTCGTCATCGCCCCGGATGTTATCAACAATCTCGTAATCATTGTTGCTGACCTTCGCCATAGCGAGGCGGAGCGTGTTGATCCGGTCGCTGAAATAAGTGGCATACAGAAAGATGATTACTGCAGAGATCAACAGGGCAAGCAGCGTGATCAGTAAAAATATCATCAGCAGGCGATGGGTGGCGCTAAAAGCGCTGGTATCTGCAACAAAAATATGTAGCTTGTCCGAAGAATGGTAAAGGTTGACAGTTGCCAGGGAACCGATGAGTTTCTCTTCAAACAATGTGAATGTCCCCGTGCGGGAATCCGCTTTTTCTTTCTTCATGTCCACCGGAAATTCTTCTCCTGCAAAGCTCCGGTCAGAACTTAAAAATACGGGTTCTTCATTTACATTCATATAAATCTGATAGTTCTTGTTAGAGATCAGATTCCGGAGATAATCATTGGAGACAGACATGACCAATACACCGTAGGTATTTTTGCGTGGAATGGGGATACGGCAGCAATAATACAGCTCCCAGTAGTTTACGTCATTTTGTCCGGTCCGGATATCACTGATCCAGAAATTGCCGGAGATTTCCCGGGCTTTCTGATACCAGCGGGAATCTGCCGCCTCCTCTGTGAATGGCAGGATATATTTGTTTGGTTCTATGTGCTCCGTAAGGCTCGCAGGTACATAGAGCCTCAGAGTCGTCAGCATAGCCGTATTCGTCAGGGACTTCTCGAACAGGTCGGAAAGCTCAGTCGTGACGGACATAGAATCGAAGCCAGGGTCATCCGTACATAACAATTCCTGAAGCTTAGAGCTGTTTGCCACATTTTCATAAATAGAGTGCAGGTAAATGGAAGTGGACACAATGGCAGAATGTATGAGCCTGCTTTGTGAACCGGCCAGATCTTCATAGTGTGCAACGGTTCTTCGATAGGTAGAAAAACCCACGGTTGCCCCAATGCTGATGACAGGAATCATGACGGCGCAGATAAACAGGGTGATCAGCTGGCGTTTCATATTATTTTTAGAAAAATATTTAAGATGAAAATGGTTTGTCATATGGGATTTCTCCTAATTCATACAGGTTACGGTTTGAACCGGCAAACCGCAGATATATCTGTCGTTCTGAGCGGTTGGTTCTATTGTATCATATCAATGATTCAAAAAAAGTAGTATTTTTTCGCAAATAAATACAGTATTAATTTGAGAAATTTTTTTTTATAATGTGATTATCGACAGCTGCATAGAAGCAAGAAGCTGTGTAGGAATAACACTTGTCTGTTTTCACGATTGCGCGGTTCCTAAGCAGGTTCATTTTTGTGTATGGAATGGCTGTGAACAGATAAGCAAGAAAGACGAAAGAGGTATAAGACGATGAAATTTCACAATGGATGTTGGTTATTGAAGGAAGGTTATGGATGTTTCTCACCGGCGCATGTATACGAGGTGAGGGAAGAAAAAGACCAGGTGACGTTATGTGCGCCGACAGGCAGGATCGCAGAGAAAGGAGATACCCTTGGGGGGATCAACCTGACGGTTCGGATTACGGCTCCTATGCCGGAAGTGATCCGGGTACAGACTTGCCACCACAGAGGGGTGAAGCCGGATGTGACACAGTTTGAGCTTAATCTTCCGGAAGAGTCTGAATGTTTCCATATGGAGGAAACGGAGGAAGAGATTATAGTGACGAGCGGTCATCTGAGACTGGTCATCAACAAAGAGCACTGGTCTATGCGTTATGAGCGGGATGGAAAGCTCCTGACAAAGAGCGGGACAAGGGATCTGGCTTATATGAAAACGGACTGGAAGGGCGAAGCCTATGACCGTGGAAGCAAAGATGCTTATATGAGGCAGCAGTTAGGCCTGTCGGTGGATGAGCTGATCTATGGGCTTGGCGAGCGTTTCACACCGTTTGTAAAGAACGGGCAGTCTGTCAGTATCTGGAATGAAGACGGCGGAACCAGTACGGAGCAGTCCTATAAGAATATCCCGTTCTATCTGTCTGACCGTGGGTACGGCGTATTCGTGAATCATCCGGAAAAGGCAGAATTTGAGGTGGCCACAGAGCAAGTGGCAAAAGTGGGATTCTCGGTAAAAGGGGAGAGCCTGGATTATTTCCTTATCAATGGGCCGACCATGAAGGAAGTGCTGATGCGGTATACGGATATTACAGGGAAGCCGGCGCTGCCGCCGGAGTGGACCTTCGGGCTCTGGCTTTCTACCTCCTTTACAACAGACTATGACGAAGAGACCGTCATGAACTTCATTGACGGAATGCTTGACCGGGGGATTCCGCTCAGTGTATTCCATTTTGACTGCTGCTGGATGCGGGAGTTCCACTGGACGGATTTTGTCTGGGATGAGAGGGTGTTCCCGGATCCGGAAGGGATGCTTCGAAGGATCAAAGCAAAAGGAATCAGGGTCTGCGTCTGGATCAACCCGTATATCGGGCAGGAGTCTGTTCTTTTCGATGAAGGGATGGAGAAGGGATATTTCTTAAAGCGGGCAAACGGCGATGTATGGCAGTGGGATATGTGGCAGCCGGGTCTTGCAATCGTAGATTTTACCAATCCGGAAGCTGCTGCGTGGTATCAGGATAAGCTTGGCGGCTTGCTGGAAATGGGCGTCGATTGCTTTAAGACGGACTTCGGCGAGAGGATTCCTGTAGATGCGGTTTATCATAATGGTGCAGATCCGGAGAAAATGCATAACTATTATACTTACCTTTATAATAAGGCGGTATATGAGGTGCTGGTAAAATACAGGGGAAGAGAAGAAGCGGTGCTGTTCGCCCGCTCTGCCACAGTGGGCGGGCAGAAGTTCCCGGTTCACTGGGGCGGGGACTGCTGGTCTGATTACGAGTCCATGGAACAGAGCTTAAGAGGCGGGCTGTCTCTGACGAGCAGCGGATTCGGATACTGGAGCCACGATATCGGGGGCTTTGAGAGTACCTCTACGGCGGATGTGTATAAGAGATGGGCGGCGTTTGGTCTGTTGTCTACCCACAGCAGGTTCCACGGAAGTAAATCCTACCGCGTACCTTGGGCTTATGATGAGGAAGCCGTGGATGTGGTACGTTTCTTTGCAAAGCTTAAAGAAAGTCTTCTGCCTTATCTTTACAGCAGCGCTTATATGACTTCCAGAACCGGAATCCCGATGCTTCGGAGTATGGCGTTGGAGTTCGAGGGGGATAAGAACTGCCGCTATCTGGATAAACAGTACATGCTTGGAGAGAGTCTTCTGGTGGCTCCGATCTTCAACGAGGAAGGGAAAGCGTCTTACTATCTGCCCGGGGGATTGTGGACCAATTATCTGACCGGTGAGCAGACGGAGGGTGGAATCTGGCGGGAGGAGCATCATGATTACCTGTCAGTGCCGCTCTGGGTAAGGGAAAACAGCATCATCGCTACGGAACAGAAAGAGGAAAACCAGGAGAGGAAGCTTACGCTGAAGGTATTTGGATTGACAGATGAGGCGCATGCAGAGGTTTACCGGAGTGAAAAACTGGTTACATCCATAACCTTACGGCGGGAAGGAAATAAGATCCATGGAGAGGTCAGGGGACGAACGAAGGTGAACATCCGGTTTGTGGGCGAGCATGGACTGGAGGCAGTCGGAGCAGAGACAGTGATAGACGGCAGGGATTCCGTTTTATGCATTCCGGAATGGCATGGGGCGTTTATCTGCACGAGAGACAATTAAAAGAAAACGATGGGGCAGGTCTGTATATTCACTGTACAGACCGTAAAAGGTGATTAGAGTTATATGAGGAGTATGCGTATGCCAGATGGAAATGAGATTGAGATGAGAAAAGAAGCAAAAGAATTATTGGATAAGCTGACATTGGATGAAAAGATCGGCATGATCCACGGCGCAGAACTGTTCCGCACCGCTCCGGTAGAGAGGCTTGGGATTCCGGCACTTACCATGTCGGACGGACCTATGGGGGTTCGGCAGGAATTCGAGCCGGCAAGCTGGAAGAGTGTAGGGAACCATGATGATTATGTGACCTACCTGCCCTGCAACAGCGCTCTTGCGGCCACATGGAACCGGGGGCTTGCAGGGCTTACGGGAGAGGTATTGGGCGCGGAAGCCAGAGGCCGGGGCAAGGATGTGATCTTAGGGCCGGGGGTGAATATAAAGAGGAGCCCTTTATGCGGGCGCAATTTTGAGTATTTCAGCGAGGATCCGTTTCTGACGAAGGAGATGGCGGTTCCTTATATTCAGGGAGTCCAGAAATGGGATGTGGCGGCGTGTGTGAAGCATTTTGCCGCCAATAACCAGGAGACACAGAGGCTGTGGGTGGATGTGAAGATTGATGAAAAAGCCCTCCGGGAAATCTATCTTCCCGCATTTTATGATGCGGTTAAGGAAGGGAACTCCTATACGATTATGGGAGCATACAACAAGATATACGGAGAGCATTGCTGTGAGAGTGATTTCCTGCTGAATAAGATCCTCAGAAAAGAATGGGGATATGAAGGAGTCGTGATCTCAGACTGGGGTGGCGTCCATGATACGGCAAAAGCGGCGAATTCCGGGCTTGATATTGAGATGTCGGTAACGGATAATTTTGACGGGTATTATATGGCAGAGCCTTTGAAGAAAATGGTGGAAGAAGGGAAAATCTCCGAAAAGGTGATCGATGAGAAAGTAATCCATATCCTGATGCTGATGAAACGGCTCCATATGCTGGACGGAGAGCGAAAGAGCGGCACATACAATACACCAAAGCACCGGCAGGCTGCCCTTGACGTGGCGCGGGAATCCGTGGTACTCCTGAAAAATTCCAAGGGAAGGCTGCCCCTTTCGCCGGAGAACACAAAGGAGATTCTTGTTATCGGTGAGAACGCGGATCTAATGCATGCCCTGGGCGGCGGGAGCGCTGAGATCAAAGCCTTGTATGAGATCACCCCGCTGATGGGAATAAAGACGCTGCTTGGCGGAAATGCAAAGGTGGCTTATGTGAAAGGATACTGCCAGGATCCCAGGGAAGAAGATAAGGACAGGAACTGGCAGGCAGACAGTCTTGAAAACGGCGGAGGAGAGGTGGAGCGCGTAAATCAGGCGGATGAAACGCTCACACTGTACCGGAGGCTGCTTCGGGAAGAAGCGGTGATGAAAGCAAAGAAATTCGATCAGGTAATCTTTATCGGGGGGCTGAACCATGAACAGGATTGTGAAGGGAATGACCGCGCAGATATGAAACTCCCCTATGAACAGGATCAGCTGATTGAAGAGCTGCTTGAGGCGAATCCGGATACAGTCGTTGTGATGGCAGGAGGAAGCCCGGTGGAAATGGGCAGATGGATTAACCGTGCGGACAGCGTGATCTGGAGCTGGTATGCTGGAATGGAGGGCGGAAGGGCGCTTGCGGAGGTGCTGTTTGGCAGGACGAATCCGTCAGGGAAGCTGCCGGAGAGCTTTTACAAGACCCATACGGATTGTTCGGCACATGCATGGGGGAATTTCGGAGAAAAGGAAACAGCAGACTATGCAGAAGGCGTTTTTGTAGGATACCGTTATTTGGAGACATATCATGTGGAACCGGAATTCTGCTTTGGCCATGGACTGTCCTATACTTCTTTCGAGTACGAGTCGGCAGAACTGATAAAAGAGGACGGAAGGGCATATGTGGAGTGTCAGATTGCCAATACCGGGGGAATGGATGGAAAAGAGACCGTCCAGATTTATCTGGATCCGAAGGAACACACGGAAGGCGGGCCAGTACGGCAGTTAAAGGGATTTGAGAAAGTCTTTTTGAAGTCCGGGGAGAAAAAGAAGCTTCGGATTGAGATTGAAGATTATTCCGAAAATTGGAATGTCTGGACGGGAAGCTCCCTGAAGGATTTAAGAATGTGCGTGGAAAAGAAAGGAGGAGAAACAATATGAAAATTCTACCGCTTACAAAATACTGCGGATAATGTCCTGCTTCCACATCATGGAGCAGGATATGTTATATATTGGTATTGATTTGGGAACCCCGGCTGTAAAGCTTCTTTTGATGAAGGGGAATGGAGAGATTGTAAAGATCGCGACAAAGGAATACCCATTATATTTTCCGAAACCGGGATGGTCGGAACAAAATCCGGAGGATTGGTTTGTGAAAACCATGGAAGGGCTCGGGGAGCTGATAAAGGATTGCGACCGTTCAGAGATAGCGGGGATTCGTTTTGTGGGGCAGATGCATGGCCTGGTAGTACTTGATGAAAAGGATGAAGTAATCCGTCCGGCAATTTTATGGAATGATGGGCGAACCGCAAAGGAAACTGCTTTCCTGAATGAAGTGACAGGAAAGGATCAGAATCTGCGGAGACGGTGCGAAAAGCCCTCTTTGAAAGAAAATGGCGGCGGACATTCTGAATTTAAAAGTGGAGGAGCTTGCCGTTGAAGAAGGGCCGGCGCTTGGAGGAGCTATGCTGGCAGCGGTAGGATGCGGGGAATATGAAAGCGTAAAGACCGCGGCGAAAGTGATTGCCAGAACAGCGGGAACCGTAGAACCAGAAGCGGAATTGGCAGCTGCATATGAAATAAAATATCAGCAGTTCAGGAGGATATATCCGACAGTAAAGAATTTGTTTTAAGGAGAAAAATATGGCTTATGGAAAAAATATAGACAGGATTCTTTATGGAGGCGACTACAACCCGGAACAATGGCCGCAGGAAGTGTGGGAGGAAGATATACGGCTCATGAAAAAGGCGCATATCAATATCGTAACTCTAAACACATTTAGCTGGGCAGCATTACAGCCTTCGGAAGACAGCTACTGTTTTGAAAAATTAGATAAAATTATGGATTTTGTAAGAAGAAATGGATTAAAGGTATGTATGGCCACTTCAACAGGGGCGCACCCGGCGTGGATGGCGAAAAGACATCCTGATATTCTGCGTACTGACAGGAACGGTATAAAGAGAAAATTTGGAGGCCGCCACAATTCCTGTCCCAATAGTCCCACATATCGGAAGTATGCGGCAAAGTTAGCGGGGAAGCTTGCAAAAAGATATAAGGGTTATGAAAACATTGTGGCATGGCATGTGTCGAATGAATTTGGCGGGGAGTGTTATTGTGAGAATTGCGAGCAGGCTTTCCGGAGATGGCTAAAGCAGAGGTTTGGAACAGTGGAAGAAATGAACCGGGTCTTTAACACGGCATTCTGGGGACATACCTTTTACGACTGGGATGAAGTGGTGCTTCCGAATCTTCAGAGCGAGCACTTTCTGGCCGATGATGAGGACAGAACCATGTTTCAGGGAATCTCACTGGAGTATCGAAGGTTTATGTCTGAAAGTATGATGGATTGTTTCCGTTTGGAGTATCAGGAAATTAAAAAAGAAATGCCGGATATTCCGGTCACGACAAATCTCATGGGATTTTATAAACCTTTGGATTATCAGAAGTGGGCAAAGGATATGGATTTTATCTCATGGGACAGCTACCCGAAACCGGAGGATACTCCGATGGAGACGGCATTGCAGCACGATCTGATGCGGGGATTAAAAAAGCAGGAATCCTTTGTGCTTATGGAGCAGACACCAAGCGTCACCAACTGGCAGCCCTATAACCGGCTGAAACGACCCGGCGATATGCGGCTTTTAAGCTACCAGGCGGCAGCGCATGGCGCGGATGCGATCCAGTTTTTCCAGATACGCAGATCTATCGGGGCATGTGAAAAATTCCACGGCGCTGTCATCGACCATGCGGGCAGGGATGACACAAGGGTGTTCCGGGAGGTGGAACAGCTTGGCGGAGAATTGGAGAAACTGGGCGATGTGTTCTTAGAAGGGCGTACACCGGCGGAGACAGCCATACTCTTTGACTGGGACAACTGGTGGGCATTGGAATATTCGGCCGGACCGAGTATCCGTATGAAATATTTAGATGCTGTCAGGGATTATTATACGGCGGCATATGAATCCAATGTTCCTGTTGATATCATAGGTACGGAAGATGAATTTGATTCTTACAAGGTCGTTATTGCGCCGCTTCTCTATATGACGAAACATGAGATTGATGAAAGAATCCGAAAATTTGTGAAAGATGGAGGCGTATTTGTCACCACATATTTCAGCGGGATTGTAGATGAGCATGATCTGGTTATACAGGGAGGATATCCCGGCAGGCTGAGGGATATCCTTGGAATCTGGGTGGAAGAAAATGATGCGCTTCCTGAAGGGGAAGAAAACAGTTTTATTTATAAAGGAAATCTGTATCCTGCGGAAATACTCTGCGATTTGATACATCTGGAAGGCGCGGAGGCATTGAGCGTTTATGAAAAGGATTTTTATCAGGAAATGCCGGTCGTTACAAGAAAACAGTCAGGGCGGGGATGTGCATACTATGTGGGGACACGCTCAAACAGTGAATTTTATCATATGTTTATGGAGGATATTTTTACAGAAGCGAAGATTACAGAAACGATGGTCACACCAAAAGGCGTGGAAGCGGCAATTCGGGTAACAGATGGCAGAGAAGTTTTGTTTTTGCTGAATCATAATAAAGAAAGCGAGCGGATTACTTTAAATGATGATTATAGAGATTTGCTGGATGATAAGGAGTATCAGACAGGAAATTCTATAGAAATAGGAGGAAGAGGGGTGTATGTGCTGTTAAGACAAAATAAGGAAATAAAAACATATGACAGTTTTTAATTATCCTGTTTTGAAACACGGGCAGTTGGTTATAGATTTAAAATGTCGGAAAGTTACAACAGATGACAAAATAATAGATTTGTCAACCAGAGAGGTTGATTTATTCTATGTTCTCGTCAAACATCCTGGATGGGTATTTTCATATGAGGAACTATATAGATTTGTGTGGGGTGAAGAGACTGTGAATTGCAGGAACTCTGTAATGTGCTGTATCAGCCAGGTTAGAAAGAAAATCGAATTAAATTCACGATATCCGAAATACATCCATACAGTGCGTGATATTGGCTATAAATTTGAATTACTCCCAGAAGATTAAAATTCTTCTGGGAGTAATTGCTATTTTATGAATAAAAAATATATGTAATATATATTTCAAAAAGTATACTTTTTGGCATAGCAGAAAACAGGCGGAAATCCTGTACCAAAATGTATGCATGACGGCTTTTGTCATATACCGGAGAATGTACACCATAAGCGCCCATTCTCCCATTCACTGTAGAACTCCTGCAAAATACAGAAGGGGTATCTCCTCTTCTGCAAACAAAAAAGCCAGAAGCTCCTATGCCGGGCATAGGAATCCTCCTGACTTCATATACAAACCTAAACCGCGTGTGATATCCTTTTCGGATTGACACAAAAAATAATTACAATATTATATTAGCACTATATATTGTGTGCGACAAATAATAGAATACAAAATATGGTTTATTTGATGAATATAAAACAAAATATAGGGAATACTATTACAAAGACTGCCAAAATATGGAAAAAGAAAATGGAAATATGTGCTTGATAAAGGAACATAAGTTCTGTATAATTGAATATGGCGCCAGCAATGGATTGACAAACTACGAAAAGATAAATAGAACAGTGAGGATGGGACAGAACATGGATGTATTTACCGTATGCCCGGAATATGAAACCGGGCATTTTAAGATAAGGAAACTGGAGGCAGGAGATGTAGAGGAGCTGTTTCCCTGTTATTCCGATCCGGAAGCAGCACGTTATTTTAATGGAGACTGCTGTGGGGATGATTTCTATTATACGGATAAGGAGAAATTCCGGGAGTGTGTGGAATACTGGCTGAGCCGGTATGAGGCAAGAGATTTTGTCAGGTGGAGTATTTTGGATAAAGGGACGGGGTTACTGGTTGGAACGATTGAAGTGTGTCCGTCCCTTAAATATGCGGTTGATGGGAAAATGATGGGGATTCTGAGGATAGACCTAAGATCAGAATATGAAAGACAGGACGTACTGGAAGAATTAATGGATATTTTGATGGTAAATATTTATGAGGATTTTCAGGTCGCATCTGTCATCATGAAGATTCAAAAAGATGCCGAAGAAAGGCAGAAACTAATCAAGAAATATCAATTTGTATCTGCAAAAGAGGAATGTAATATCTCTCTGGAGGACTATTATATCAGGTATCATTAGCTGAGGGATTTGCAGCGGCGCATAAGGCAGATACTGCAATACGATTGCCGTGTACGTGAGTTTCGCAGGTAAAACCACGCTTTGTATGTGTAGAAAAGAGCCGCCCAATATGAGCGGCTCGGAATATTTCCTTAAACACAGTTTGTTTCTGTACATTCATCAAAATACCGGTCCGCAATATAACCTGCAGATTCTGCCCATAGTGTGTTCTCCGTGTTCTGAAGGGCTTTGTATGTTTGGGATTCATAAAAAGCCAAAGTCGCGTCCGGAAAATTTAACCCGGTTGTTTCCTGAATAATATCAATCACATCCCGAATCTGGATGCACATATTCATAGTAATGTCTTTTCCATTAAAAAAATACTTTCCCTCCATCATGAGCGAACCTCCTTGCGAATTTCGAATTTCAAATGTTTCAAAGCATGCGGCGTATGGAAAGAAACCTGATTATTTACTTTGTTATACCGCAATCTTTCTACAGCTTCACTGGATTTCAGAATACCAGACAGATAAAGCTGGACAGTCTCCATCGTATTATCATCTGCAACAGGACCAATCACAACATCATACGGGTGCTGGATACCGCCTTTGATGCGGTTGTTTTTGATAAACTCCAGCCATTCGGCATCTAATGCGTAAAAATGTTTTATTTTAAGTGATTCTGATTGATAAAAAACGTACTGATAAACATATTCTTTGCCAGATAGATTCCTCATATACAGACGGTGCGCCCATCCGCTTGCCTGTTTCTCCAGTATGGTGCAATAAAAACCACGTCCAAAATCCCTGCGGTTATGGGACTTGGACAAATCAATACGGTCAAAGGCAATATTGGATCCATGATATAAAATCAAGGTAGATGCGCCTCCATCTATAATTTCTTCGATGTAATTGAGTGTTTCACTAAAATCTAACTGGTGCAGATATTCATGCTGCAAGATTATTTTTTCAAAAACCTGATATTTGTGAAATAAATGAACCGTATCGGCTTCAGATATTTTGTGAACTCTTGCATAATACTCCAAAGCCTGAATAGATAACATTTCCACGTCAGATTGAATACTCATACGGTTACCTCCATAATTAAATTTATTATAGCAAAAAATTTGCGCCTATCCAATAGCAAAAAGCAAATTACGGTTTTCGGGGGCTTTGCTGACAGAAATGAGCCGCCCTGAAATCAAGCGGCTCAGTATATATTTGTGGTTTTTGATTTCTCATAGGTTGGATATTGGAAGTTCCAACTCCGTAATAGACCATTCGATCCAGTCGCCTTGTATGACAGCCCGGGCACTGTATCCGCTCAGATAGGTATTATCCTGTTCTTCTTCTGTCTTGGAAACGTGATCCAGTGTCATACGAAAGCCTTTCGCCATCTTTTCATAGAGTTCCTGATAATCGGTAGAGACATCGGGATCGTTCAATCCGTCTCCATAACTGCATAATACATATATCTTCATACATCATTCCTCCTCATCTGTCAATCATTTATTCAGGGAATAAGGATCTTCAAAGCAGTGAATCTCCATATACAGGCATGTCCCTTTCTTGACTCCCGCCTTCGTAAGCCGTTCTGCCAGATGCTTGTTCAGATAATACTGATAAAAAACGGATTCATACGGATTTATAGCGATAGTCAATGAAATAAATTCTATATAGAATTTAAGAGGGGTTGTACGTATATGAGTGTCCCAAAAGTATCTTTCATCGAAATCTTTCTTTTTCTGAGATTCGCCCCGTGTTATAATTAAGGAAAATGTATATGATAAAGAGAGAACTGGAGGAGCTATAAGATGAATATTTTAGTAATTACCAGCAGCGCGCACAAAAAAGGGACATCATCCTATCTGGCGGATGCCTTTATCAAGGGAGCAGAGAAGGCAGGACATGCTGTCTGTCGTTTTGACGCGGCATTTAAAAATGTGCATCCCTGCATTGGGTGCGATTCATGTAGGAAGAATGAAGAGGCCTGTGTATTTAAAGATGACATGCAAGAACTGAATCCAAAGCTTTTTAAAGCGGATGCGGTTGTGTTTGTTTCTCCTATTTACTATTACGATATAAATGCACAGATAAAAGCAGTGATTGACCGGTTTTATGCAAATAATTCGGTGTTAAAGGGTGCAGATAAAAAAGCAGTCCTGATGCTTACATATGGCGATGAGACCGAAGAATCCGCAGAAGGAGCCATTACTTCCTATAAGGGAATGGTGAAATATCTGGAATGGGAAAATGTGGGAATTGTCTCTGCAAAAGGATGCTATGTACTTGACGATGTTAAAAATTCGGAATATCCGAAGCAGGCGTATGAATTAGGAAAGAGTTTATAGGAAGATCATGGGGAGAATTGAAAATGGAGCGGTGTTCCTGGTGTCTGTGTAATGAAAAAATGATAAAATACCATGATGAGGAATGGGGTGTTCCGCTGTATGACGACCGGAAACAATTTGAGTTTCTAATGATGGAAGTCATGCAGT
>CATKXE010000075.1 GCA_949840465.1 uncultured Lachnospiraceae bacterium
AGGAGAGGGCGTCTGCGATCTGGGTCAATGACAGCTTGCCGTGCAGATGCGTGAAAATATAATCTTTGCATTTTTTTACATGATAATTTTCATCCCGGATGGATTTTCCGTTCCGGGAATTTTTAATATCAGAGACCATGCCGGCATACTGGTATTTTAACGCGGTCATCAGTTGGTTGACCGTCTCGATGCGGGTGCATTCTTCCACATTTTGGATGAGCGTGTCGCTGAGGGAAAAAGAAATTTCAGGCATCACGCCGCCCCGGATGGCGGCGCGGCAGGCAAGGGCTACATTTACAATAGCAAGATTCTTGGCATTGCGCAGGTCATCTTTGGCAAGCCTTCCGATTTTTCCGGAATAATTTTCATTCAGGCTCTGCCGGAGGGTTTCCAGATCTCCCTGTTCAATGCTGGTCATCTCCCGGAGCTCCTGGTCATAGGGGTTGTGTGCGATTCCCAGCTCCCGGTTTGTAAAAAGAAGGTCGGAGAACTGCTTTAACGTGCTTTCCGATATGGACGGGTGTCCGGATGAAGAATTTTTTTTCATAGAAAACGGATCCTTTCCTGTTTGTTGGTTCCTGCGTGGCAGCGGGTCACAGGGGCATGTTTTGCCGGCGGCTGCCGCAAAGCCCGGAATGTCCCGGCGTCCCCGGCTGTTCCCGATGGAAAGCCGGGGATAGGGTAAGGAAAGTATAGCATGATATTATGCAAAAGAAAATGATAAAACAACAAAAATCGTGATATAATTTTCAGGTTTTGAGAAGTATAATGGGATACGCAAAACGAAATCAGGAAAAAGCAGATAAAAAGGAGAGAAGGAAATGATGGTACTGAAATATGAAACAGATATGATGGGCTCCGGTTATGCAAATAAGTTCTGCCAGACGGTACAGATGCATGAAGATGTGCAGGGCGTGGAAACACAGGTGATCAATCTTTATCCTGAGTTGACATATGAAACCTTCGAGGGATTTGGGGGCGCTGTGACAGAGGCCGCGGGCTATGTGTACTCCCTCATGGATGAAGCGCAGAAAAAGACCGTGGTGGAAACCTATTTTTCGCCGGAGCAGATGAATTACCGGTTAGTCCGGATTCATTTGGACAGCTGTGATTTCTGTCTGGATATGTATGAAGCAATGTCTGACCCTGAGGATACAGAACTGAAAAGTTTTTCTTTTGAAAGAACGGAAAAATATATCATTCCCATGCTGGAGGATATTCAGAAAGTGGCAGGCGATGATCTGCAGGTGATGCTGACCCCATGGTCCCCTCCGGCATTTATGAAAACCAATGGAAGCCGGACGCAGGGAGGGAAATTAAAGCCCGAATACCGGAAAATGTGGGCGGAGTACCTCTGCCGGTATATCAGGGAATTTCGGGACAGGGGTTATAAGGTACACAGAATCTCCCTGCAAAATGAACCGAATGCGGTACAGACGTGGGATTCCTGCCTGTTCACGGCAGAGGAGGAAAAAGTGTTCCTGCGGGATTTCCTGTATCCGGCTATGACGGCGCACGGCTTTGAGGACATAGAAGTATTTATCTGGGATCATAATAAGGAACGGATCTATGAGCGCGTGAGGGACGTGGTGGACGAGGATACAAGGCGTATGGTGGCAGGAGCCGCATTCCACTGGTACAGCGGTGATCATTTTGAGGCCATGGATCTGGTGCGCAGGCATTACCCGGAGATCAAGATGATCATGTCGGAGAGCTGTCTGGAATACCGGCTTTTTGACGAGAAGAATATTGAAAATGTGACAAACAGGCTGTGCCATGAGATCATCGGGGATCTGAACCATGGGATGTGCGCATTTTATGACTGGAACCTTCTCCTTGACGAAAAAGGCGGTCCCAACCATGTGGGAAATTACTGCCATGCGCCGTTTTTATTTGACACAAATACGAGAGAACTTCTGCCACAGAAAACACAGAAGCAGTATTATCATTTTGCGCATCATATTGTTCCGGGCTCCGTTCGGATTGCATGTACAAAATATACGGAGCAGATTGACGCGGCCGCCTATAAGACGCCGGAAGGCAAAATAGTTGTAATCCTGCTCAATAAGGGAGATGCGCCGCTTCCGGTGAATTTCAGGATGCAGGGACAGGCGGCGGAGATGATCCTTCTGGGAAAAACCATGGCATCCTGTGTGATCGAGTAAAAGAGGGAAGGGCACAAAGAGCTCCAGAGGGCCCGATTTGCCGGAAATGGAGGGAAATCTGTTATGATGAAAGCAGAGTATCTTTGCAATCATATTGTGCATTTGGTACATGCCCCAATCTATGTGTACAATGAGCGGGGGGAGCAGGCTGCAGTTTATATTGACAACGGGGAACAGCAGAGCCTGTATGACTGTGATCCGCAATTTCTGGAGTTTCTGCTGGGGCAGGGAAAACAAGAGCCGCTTCTCTATGTGGAGGAGAGGAGTATCATCTATGGGATTATAAAGAAAGGCAAAGAGACCTGTATACTTGGCCCATGCGCGCTGGAGCGTGACGAAGTGGCGGCCGCAGGGTATCTGATCCGCAGGCACAGGATGGATTCGGATATGCCCTACTGTGTCCATGGGGTGTCCATGAGTGTGTTCAGCGAGATGATGATCATGCTTTATGAGATGTTTACCGGGGAGACCATGGGACAGGGCGAACTGTTCCTGAACAGCTTCTGTGACGATTCTTTCAGGATGGCCATGGAAGAAAAACTCCATATGGTGTTCCAGGAGCTGCATGGGACCGGTACGATCCACAATCCATACAGTCAGGAACTTCGGGAGCAGGGGGCGATCCGGACAGGGAATCTGGAAGCGCTGAAGGAAAGTTTCCGGGAGAACTATGTCGGAAAACTGGGCGTCCTGTCCAAAGACCCGCTCCGCAACGAGAAGAATCTGGCTATCGCCGTGATCGCGTTGGCCTGCCGCTCTGCCATGGAGGGCGGGCTCATGCCGGAGGTGGCCTATTCCATGTCGGATGCGTTTATACAGCGTTTGGAGGAATTGAATGAGATTGGAAAAGTGCAGGCCCTGATGCGCGAGGCGGAAATCGATTACTGCAATTCTGTGCGGAAACTGGCCAGCTCCGGCAGCCAGAATGCCCTGGTCAGGCGTTGCAAAAATATCGTTTATCAGCAGATCCATATAAGGCTTACATCCAAAGAACTGGCGGAACAGCTTCAGGTCAGCCCCAGTTACCTGTCCCGGCTTTTTGTCCGGGAAGAGGGGATGAAGCTGACAGATTATATTTCCCACGTGAAGATAGAAACGGCCAGGAAAAAGCTGCTGTACACACAGGAAACCTATGAAGAAATCGCATATTCTCTGGGCTTTGCGACACAAAGCCATTTCGGGCAGGTATTTAAAAAATGTACGGGGATGTCGCCCGGACAATACAAGAAGCTGTACCGGAAGTGAGAAATAATCTCATAAATAAAAAACAGGCGACTGTAATCAGAAATTGTAAATAGAAGGCGGTTTTTCTGTTTTTCAAAGAGTTTTTCTCTGTTTTGCACAAAAAAGCAGCGCAAAATTTGTCGAATTTGTAGAAAATAAAAGAGAGGTCAAAGATACGACACAGTGTTAGATTTTTTGATATGATCTGACACTGTGTTTTGCTATACTTTCTTTATCAATGAAGCAGCATTTCACTGAAAATCTAAAACGAAAGGGATGATCTTATGTATGTAAAAGGTGTAAATCTTGGTAATTGGCTCGTCCTGGAAAAATGGATGAGCCCGGCCCTCTTTGAAGGGACGTCTGCGGAGGATGAGTATTATCTTCCCACACAGCTCTCTCCTGAAGTATATGAGGCCAGAATAAAAGTTCACCGCAGCGAGTATATTTCAGAGCGTGATTTTGCTGTCATTAAACGGATTGGATTGAATCTGGTCAGAATTCCGGTTCCGTATTTTATTTTTGGAGACAGGGCGCCCTTTATCGGATGTGTAGAAGAGCTGGATAAGGCGTTTGACTGGGCGGAAAAATACGGGCTGCAGATCCTGATCGACCTCCACACAGCGCCTTTGAGCCAGAATGGATTTGACAACGGCGGAATCTGCGGCGTGTGCAAATGGAGCCAGACTCCTGAAGAGGTGGATTTTGTCCTGGATGTGCTGGAACGATTGGCAAAACGTTATGGCCGGAGGGAAAATTTATTTGGCATTACCCCGATCAATGAACCAATCACAGAAAATATGTGGAACCTGATGGATGTGCCAAACCGTTATCCGGCGGTTGACAGGGAACTGGCGGCAGGAAGCGGTCCCAATACGCTGGAATTCCTGCAAAGTTTTTATGAAAGGGCGTATGAGCGTATCCATCCGCTTATCCGTGAGGAGGCCTATGTGGTATTCCACGACGGATTTGAATTAAAGGCCTGGAAAGAATTTTTGACCAAGCCCGAATTTCAGGGGAATGTCGTTCTGGATACGCACCAGTACCTGATGACGGCAGAATCATTGGGATGCAAACAGACCCTGAACGGCTATATCGAGTATATTCAGGAGAATTTTGCCAGAGATATAGCGGAAGTGCAGGAATATGCGCCGGTCGTTGTTGGGGAGTGGAGCCTGTTCAATGCGTATATTATGGACTCCTGTAAAAAAGAGGGCGTTTTGACGCCGGAAAGTAAAAAACATTTTTATGCCCAGCTTGCCAACGCGCAGTTAGCGGCATGGCAGGGAGGAAGCGGCTATATTTACTGGAATTATAAGCTGCTTCTGGATACGGTCAGAGAACCCCGGTGGAAGGGATGGGACTGCTGGGATCTGGGCAAGAGCGTGGAACTTGGGTGGTTCCCGGTAAACGCTGAATGACAGAAAGGAAATAAGATTGCGGAAAATAAGCGCAAGCGAGAGCGGTTTTTGATAAAAAGAAGAATGAGATTCTATAAAAAGAGAGAAAGGGGTATACAAAATTGAATACTTCAAACCAGGTAAGTTCCGTAGATCCAAATGCCAGATTATCGATTAAGGAGAGGCTTGCATATGGCCTCGGAGATTATAATAACAACCTTGTTGTTTCGTCCATTAATGCATTTCTGCTGGTATACTATGTCAGCGTGCTTGGCGTAGATTCTAAGCTCGCTGCTTCGGTACTGGCTGTTTCCAAGATATTTGACGGGATTTCCGACCTCATCATGGGGCGTATCGTCGATAAGACCCACAGTAAGTGGGGGAAAGCGCGCCCGTGGATTTTGAGGATGTGCGTTCCGCTGGCAATCAGTACGGTATTGATGTTTTCCGTACCGGCAGGGCTGACAGGCACGTTCCAGCTTACATACATGTTTTTGACCTATAATCTGGTGTCAACGGTATTTTATACCGCAGTGAGCCTTCCCTATTCTACATTGCAGGGGTTGATGACCACGAACCAGTATGAGAGGGGCCTTTTGGGGAATTTCCGTATGATGCTGGCAACCTTCGGCACAATGACGGTCAATACGGTTGTTTTGAAGATGTGTGCGTTCTTCGGCGGCGGGGAGCAGTATTCCCAGAAAGGCTGGACCATGGCATATATCTGCCTGATGATCGTGTTTGTATGTCTGGAAATGGTGACGTTCTTCTTCTGTAAAGAGCGTGTGATTGATGAGGAAGTGACAGAGTCGGAAGGAAAGGGCAATGGGCCGTCTGTGATGGTCTGCCTGAAAAGCCTTGTGATGAATAAGTACTGGCTGATCATGGTTGTGTTCTTATTCGCGCAGTATTTTATGATGTCCTGCTTCTTTGGAAGCAACCTGTATTTTGCAACATATGTCATGAAAAATGAGGATTCCTATTCGGTGATCTCCAATGCACTGTCGATCGCGCAGATGGCAATGATGTGCGTGACGCCGTTCATGATGAAGAAGATTGGGAAACGCTGGACCGCGCTGATCGGTATGATTGCTGCCGGGATCGCGTTTGCGCTCACCGGTTTTGCGGGAAGCAGCGTTACGATGGTTGTAATCTGTAATGTACTCAAAGGTATGGGATTCGGATGTGCCGCGGCGACGGTGTTCGGGCTTCTTCAGGACTCCATTACTTACGGGCAGTGGCATACCGGCGTTCAGGCGATCGGCATGGGCAACGCGGCGTCTTCCTTCAGCATGAAGATTGGCTCCGGCCTTGGTACGGCTGCAATGGGATGGATTCTGGATGCGGGGAACTTCAATGTAGATCCGTCCGGGCCTGCGGCGGCTACGGCAATCAAAATGACCTGCGTGTGGGTTCCGGTGATTACCTGTGTGGTTGCGGCTGTGTGCATGCTGGTCTTTGATCTGGATAAACACTATGAGAAAGCCGTTGACGATCTGGCGAAGGGACGCTGGAGAGGAAGCAGCAAATAAAAGGATTACAGCGTCTTATAGTAAATTATACTGGCTATTGTACCGGGAGTCTGGTACAATAGCCTTATTCAATTTAAAGGAGTTTGTTTTATGTGGAAAAGGAAATCAGAGGAGCGGCGCAATGAGCGGCCGGGCGCGCCCCTGCCGGCCGGAATGTTTCTTGCGGTTTTGGGGCTGGCGATGATGGGATTTGGGATCTGCCGGGGAGAGATGGCCGTAGTGATGGAAAAAGCGGTGAATATCTGTATGGAGTGTATCGGAATTGGATAAGAAAAAACAAAATGATGAGTGGAAACGGCATGGGGCGCAGGCTCTGTGGGCATTTTTGACAAATAGCTATCTCTCAGGGTTCGCTCAGGGGAAAATTTACAAAGGGAAATTGAAAAATTTATGCGTCCCGGGGCTGAACTGCTATTCCTGCCCGGGGGCGCTGGGAGCCTGCCCCATCGGCGCGCTGCAGGCGGTCATTGGGAGCTGGAATTTTAAATTTGCTTTTTACGCGGCGGGATTTTTGATGTTCACAGGCGCGCTCTGCGGGCGTTTTGTCTGTGGATGGCTGTGCCCTTTCGGGTTCGTTCAGGATCTGCTCCATAAGATTCCTTTCCCGAAAAAAATCAGGGTATTCCGGGGAGAGCGGCTGCTGAGAAAATTAAAATACGTTATTTTCGCGGTATTTGTACTCCTGCTGCCCCTGTTTCTTGTGGATATCATAGGGCAGGGCCAGCCTTATTTCTGCAAGCTGATCTGTCCGGCAGGCACATTGGAAGGGGGAATTCCCCTTGTCCTTCTGAACCAGTCCATGCGAAGCGCCCTTGGATGGCTGTATGCGTGGAAAATGGCGCTGCTGGCCATGACCGTGTTCCTGTCGGTCGTGATCTACAGGCCGTTCTGTAAATATATATGCCCTCTGGGGGCTGTATACTCTGTGTTTAACCCGGTTTCCGTATTCCGGTACCGGGTGGACAAGACGGCGTGTATCGGATGCGGAATCTGCGCGGATGTGTGCAGGATGCAGGTGGATCCGGCCAAGAACGCGAACCATCCGGAGTGTATCCGCTGCGGGGCGTGTAAGAAGGCGTGCCCGGTGGGGGCGATCCGGTGATCCCTGTGAAGCGGCGGGGGCAGGTATGTTTTCATGAAAATTTAGAGATCTGCCCCGGGGAAGATGATGTTCTGGCACTGGCTTTATCATACGCCGGGCTGCCGGATGATCTGTTTGGAAAATGGTCTTTACCGGCCGCCGTGCGGGGGATCCTGTGGGGCGGTTTTTTCTGGCTGCCGCACTCTGAAATCCCCGATACATACCGGCGCCTCCAATTCTTCCCGTGTTACGCACAGGGACAGGTCGGGCCTTGTCTGTAAAAGCCATTTTACCAGGGTGATGTGGCGGCTCTGGATTTCAATGCAGGTGATGCAGCTTGGGTGGACGCAGCTTCCGGTATTAAAATAGGGGGAATCCGGGGTTCCTGTCATGGGGCGGTGGGTGTGCCCTGTGATGAGCAGCTTTTGTTCCTGGGACGCCCATGCGGCGAGGCGTTTTTCGGTCTTTTGCTTTTTCGTATAATTACGGGCGGCGCTGGTGGGGTCGGATACGCCAAGAGCCTCCAAAGGCTTCCAGAAGTACCGCACCAGAAAGCCGGACAGAGGGGCAAGGGTACTGTTCAGGAAGTCGGCCTGATGCCCGTGGGTCAGATAGAGTTCCGTGCCCGAGGCGCCGTCGTGCAGGATGAGGCCGGAGAGAAAGGCAAAATCAGGGAAGAGTTCTGCGGGTTTATCTTCCGGGCCTTTGGAGACATGCCAGTGGGGCGTTTCTCTGGAAAGGTTCTGGCAGTGCAGGGCAGAGCAGTGCCTGCGGCAGTACCGGAAACTTTTTTTGCAGTGGTCATGGTTCCCGTAGAGCATGTAGAGCCGGTTCTGACGGTGAAATTCTTTCAGCAGCCAGAATACATCGCTGTGGATGTCGATAATGCGGGCAAGGGAACGGTTTTCCCAGAGTTCGTCGCCGTCCCCTAATTCCAGGTAGGTATATCCGTTTTGAAAATAATATCGCAGGGCTGCCAGATAAAGGTGCTGGTTCTTGAGGAAGTTGTCATTGGAATTGCCCACGCCCCGGTGGCAGTCGCTGAACAGGGCGAATCGGGAGCCGCAGTCCAGAGGGAGCACCGGGACGTCATGGAAGGAATTGGAGATCCTGTCGTACCATCCCATCAGCGTGTTCTCCAGTGATGGGGGGCTGTGCCGTCCTGTATTTTCTGAAAAAGCCCATGCTTTTTAAATGTGCGCGGGCAGACCGTCCTTCGGAATGCGCAGGGCAGATAGTAGTAAAGGTACAGCAGCTTATCCGCGGTGCAGGAGAAGGGGCTGGTGACTTTTTGGTAAATTTTACAGAACAGCCGGTCTTTCCACAGGATATAGCGCCGCCGCCATTGGGGAGACGGGGAGGAGCCCGGCGTTTTCGGGACGGAGAGGGTAAAGCGCACAGTCGTTTCCTCGACTTGCAGTTCCTCCCATGAATATCCCAGGCCGGTCATGCCGGTAAGGAAGGAACCGCACATTTCCATATCCGGGAAAGCGATGGTATATTCCGCTGTCAGCCGGGCGGGGGAATGCAGTGTGCCGATACAGAAGCCGGTGAGCCACCAGTGCTTTCTGGTAAAACAGAACAGCCGGCGGCTGTGGGAATAAAGCCGGATGCGCAAAGGGAGCATCTCTTCTTCGCCGGCTGCCTGAAACAGCGTCTGGCCGCGGAGCGCCGGAGGGATGACGGAATCCGCGTGGTAAATCCCAACCTCGGCTCCGGTGGTGATCCCATACTGGCCTTTCCAGAACTGGATCAGCCAGGTCTTTTTTTGATAGTTAAAATAAACGGGTTCTGTGTCCAGGACCATATTCATGGACGGTGCGGCCAGATCGTAGATCCTGCCATATCCGAAGTTTTTCTGCCATGCGTCGGTGCGGGAGGAAAAAACATCCTGGTCTGCATCGTAACAGAAGCCGAAAGGTTCGGCAAGCTGGTTCAATAGTTCCTGTTTTTCATACGCGGACATCTGAGATACACGGCAGATGATCCGGCGTTTCCTCCAATAGTTCAGAATCAGAAAAAATAGCAGTATGATGAAAATGACGGATAATATTTTATACATGGGTAGTATTCCTGACCATTATAACGTTTGTTATAGTATATGTAGATTCCAGGGGAGGGGTGTAACAGAAAAAGAATTTCCGGGACACAGTCAGGGGGTATAATCTGAAAACAGTTCCCCAAAGCGGGAATTCACAAACTATCTGACAATTCCGCGAAAATTCTTTATTTACAAACTGAAAAAAATGTTGTATATTAGGAAAAGTAAACAGAATGTGAAGAAAGGACACGGGATATGAAGAAGGAATCAGCAGGCCGTCAGGCCGGGCTGTACCGTCCCCAGTTTGAGCATGATAACTGCGGAATCGGTGCGGTGGTGAATATCAAGGGTGTGAAGAGCCATGGGACAGTGGCCAACGCCTTGAAGATTGTAGAGAATCTTGAACATAGAGCAGGCAAGGACGCCGAGGGTAAGACAGGAGACGGAGTTGGAATCTTGTTACAGGTTTCACACAGGTTTTTCTCCAAAGTCTGCAGACCCCTCGGTTTTTCTTTGCCCAAAGAACGGGATTATGGAGTGGGAATGTTCTTTTTTCCGCAGGATGAACTTAAGCGGAACCAGGCGAAGAAAATTTTTGAAGTCATTGCGGCAAAGGAAGGGCTTACGTTTCTTGGATGGCGTGAAGTGCCTGTCCGGCCGGAGGTTTTGGGAAAGAAAGCAGTAGAGTGCATGCCCTGCATCATGCAGGCGTTCATTGAACGCCCGGCGAAAGTGGAACAGGGCCTGCCCTTTGACCGCCGGCTCTATGTGGCGCGGCGGGTATTTGAGCAGAGCAGCGACAATACGTATGTGGTTTCCCTCTCAAGCCGGATCATTGTCTATAAGGGAATGTTCCTCGTAGGACAGCTCCGCCAGTTTTTTGAAGACCTGCAGGATATCGACTATGAGTCTGCCATTGCCATGGTGCATTCCCGTTTCAGCACCAACACCAACCCAAGCTGGGAGAGGGCGCATCCCAACCGCTTTATGGTACATAACGGGGAGATCAACACCATTCTGGGAAATGCAGATAAGATGCGTGCCAGGGAAGAGACTATGTCCTCAGAATATTTGAAGGGGGAGCTGCACAAAGTCCTTCCGGCCATCAATACATCCGGTTCGGACTCCGCCATGCTGGACAACGCACTGGAATTTATGGTGATGAGCGGCATGGAGCTGCCTCTTGCGGTGATGATCTCCATCCCGGAGCCATGGGAGAACAACCGGAGCATGAGCCAGGACAAAAAGGATTTCTATCATTATTATTCCACTATGATGGAACCATGGGACGGCCCGGCGTCCATCCTGTTTTCAGACGGGGACTGCATGGGGGCTGTGCTGGACCGCAACGGGCTGCGCCCGTCACGGTACTATATCACGGACGACGACCAGCTGATCCTCTCCTCGGAGGTGGGGGTGCTGGATATTGATCCCACCAGAATCATTGCAAAGGAACGGATCCATCCCGGGAAGATGCTTTTGGTGGACACCATTCAGGGGAAAGTGATTGACGACGAGGAGCTGAAAGCGCGGTATGCAGATGAGGAGCCTTATGGGGAATGGCTGGACGGCAACCTGATCCATCTCAGGGATTTAAAAATCCCCAATAAGGAGGTCCCGGTTTATACAAAGGATGAGTGTACCAGGCTCCAGAAAGCATTTGGGTACACTTATGAGGATGTAAAGACTTCGATTCTGAATATGGCAAAGAACGGGGCGGAAGGGATCTCTGCCATGGGGATTGATATGCCTCTGGCAGTCCTTTCCCGGAAAAACCAGCCTTTGTTCGGATATTTTAAACAGCGGTTCGCACAGGTGACCAACCCGCCCATTGACGCCATCCGGGAGGAAGTTGTTACATCCACTACGATTTATGTGGGGAAGGATGGAAACCTCTTAGAGCGCAAAGAAGAGAACTGTAAGATGCTGGAGGTACACAACCCTATCCTCACCAATACGGATATTTTGAAGATTAAGAATATGAAGGTGGAAGGTTTTCAGGTGGCGGAGATCCCGATTACGTATTATAAGAATGCCAGTCTGGAAAAATCCATGGAATATCTGTTTATCGAGGTGGACCGCGCCATCCGGGAAGGAGCCAATATCCTGATCCTGTCTGACCGGGAGGTGGATGAGTACCATGTGGCAATCCCGTCTTTGCTTGCGATCTCCGGCCTGCAGCAGCATCTGGTGCGCACAAAGAAACGGACTTCCGTGGCCATGATCCTGGAATCCGGGGAGCCCCGGGAGGTGCATCATTTTGCGACGCTTTTGGGCTACGGGGCGTGCGCCATCAATCCCTATCTTGCCCATGAGTCGATCCGGCAGCTTATTGATTCCAGGCTTTTGCACAAGGATTACTATGCGGCGGTCAACGACTATAACGACGCGGCCATCCATGGGATCATCAAGATTGCTTCCAAGATGGGGATTTCGACCATCCAGTCCTATCAGGGGGCAAAGATTTTTGAGGCCATCGGGCTGAAGACAGAATTCATTGATCAATATTTTACCGATACGGTGAGCCGTGTGGGCGGTATCGGGATCGAGGAGATTGCGAAGGATTATATCGGTTTCCATTCCCAGGCGTTTGATCCGTTGGGGCTGGAAGTGGATATGACATTGGACAGTGTAGGGAAACACAAGTCCAAGAGCGGCGGGGAGGAGCACCTTTATAATCCCCAGACTATCCATATGCTGCAGCAGTCCACCAGGCGGGGAAACTACGACATGTTTAAGCAGTACACCAAACTGGTGGACGCGGAAGGGGAGAAGGTCCATTTACGCGGACAGTTGGAATTTGCATGGCCTGAAAGCGGAATCCCCATTGAGGAAGTGGAGCCCGTGGACACGATCGTGACACGGTTTAAGACAGGCGCCATGTCCTACGGCTCCATTTCCCAGGAGGCGCATGAAACCCTGGCCATTGCCATGAACCAGATCCATGGGAAATCCAACAGCGGCGAGGGCGGCGAGGATATGGAGCGCCTGGACACCGACCGTTGTTCCGCCATCAAACAGGTAGCGTCCGGGCGGTTCGGCGTGACTTCCCGGTATCTGGTCAGCGCCCGTGAAATCCAGATTAAGATGGCGCAGGGAGCCAAGCCCGGAGAAGGCGGGCATCTGCCGGGCGGGAAGGTGTACCCGTGGATTGCGAAAACCCGTCATTCGACGCCGGGCGTGAGCCTGATTTCCCCGCCGCCCCACCATGATATTTATTCCATCGAAGATCTGGCGCAGTTGATCTATGACTGCAAAAATGCAAATAAAGACGCGCGGATTTCGGTTAAGCTGGTTTCCGAGGCAGGCGTGGGCACGGTGGCGGCAGGCGTGGCAAAAGCCGGGGCGGGGGTGATCCTGATTTCGGGATATGACGGCGGTACAGGCGCGGCGCCAAGGAGTTCTATTCAGAACGCGGGGCTTCCCTGGGAGTTAGGGCTGGCGGAGACGCACCAGACGTTAATACAGAACGGCCTGCGGGAGCGGGTGCGCATTGAGACGGACGGAAAGCTGATGAGCGGAAGGGACGTTGCCATTGCGGCCATCCTGGGAGCGGAGGAATTTGGATTTGCCACGGCTCCGTTGGTGACCATGGGGTGCGTCATGATGCGGGTCTGCAATCTGGATACCTGCCCGGTAGGCGTGGCCACCCAGAATCCAGAGCTTCGGAAACGGTTCTCAGGGAAGCCGGAATACGTGGTCAATTTCATGAAATTCATTGCCCGGGAGCTGCGTGAATATATGGCAAAACTGGGCGTGCGCACCGTCGATGAGCTGGTGGGGAGGACGGATCTTCTGAAAGTGAAAGACACGCCTGTCTCCGAGCGCGCGGCCACATTGGATCTGCGGAATATATTGCACAATCCTTATGCCGGGGAAAAGAAAGGCATGATTTTTAACCCGAAGAAGGTATTTGACTTTGAACTGGAAAAGACTCTGGATGAAAAGGTGCTTGTAAAACAGCTTCTTCCGGCTCTGGAAAAGGGGCAGAAGAAGAGCCTGGAGCTGGATGTGACCAATACCAACCGGACTTTTGGAACCATTTTCGGCTCAGAGATCACCCGGAGATACCCGGAGGGGCTTCCGGAGGATACCTATGTCATCAAATGCAAAGGCGCCGGGGGACAGAGCTTCGGCGCATTTATCCCACAGGGGCTGACGCTGGAACTCACCGGGGACAGCAATGATTATTTTGGAAAAGGGCTTTCCGGCGGAAAGCTGATCGTGTGCCCGCCCCAGGGGATTCAGTTTCAGGCAAACGAAAATATCATCATCGGGAACGTGGCATTTTACGGAGCCACAAGCGGCAAGGCATTCATCAACGGCGTGGCAGGGGAACGGTTCTGCGTGCGCAACTCAGGTGCGGTTGCCGTCGTGGAAGGCGTGGGAGACCATGGCTGTGAATACATGACCGGGGGGCGCGTAGTCATTCTGGGGCAGACCGGCAAAAACTTTGCGGCCGGCATGAGCGGCGGGATTGCCTACGTGCTGGATGAAGGGAATGATTTATATAAGAAGGTTAATAAATCCATGGTCAAGATTGAACGGGTCGTGGACAAATATGACGTGCAGGAATTGAAGACCATGATCAAGGAGCATGTGGCGTACACGAATTCGGAGATTGGAAAACAGATTCTGGACAGCTTCAAGGAGTATCTGCCGAAATTCAAGAAAATCATCCCGGAGGATTATGAGAAAATGATGTCCGCAATCCTTCAGATGGAGGAAAAGGGATTAAGCGCAGAGCAGGCAAAGATTGAAGCATTCAACCAGATTAAGAATGGAAGATAGGGGGCGCAAAAAAGTGGGGAAACCAACAGGATTTATGGATTATAAAAGACAGGATAAAATAGCGGAAGAGCCAAAGAGCAGAATCCGGCATTTTCAGGAATTCCACACGCCTCTTTCCAAAGAAGAGCAGGAGATTCAGGGAGCACGGTGCATGGCCTGCGGGGTGCCTTTCTGCCAGTCCGGGCAGATATTAAACGGCATGGCAAGCGGATGCCCCCTGCACAACCTTGTGCCGGAGTGGAATGACCTGATCTACAACGGCAACTGGGAGGAGGCCTATTACCGCCTGGCAAAGACCAATAATTTCCCGGAATTTACCTCCCGGGTCTGCCCGGCCCTGTGTGAAAACGCATGTACCTGCGGCCTTCACGAAGATCCGGTGTCCACCAGGGCAAATGAGTACGGCATCATTGAGAATGCCTATGAAAAAGGGTATGCCCATGCCCGTCCGCCCAGGGTGCGCACCGGGAAAAAGGTGGCGGTCATTGGTTCCGGGCCTTCCGGCCTTGCGGCAGCAGACCAGCTCAACCGCCGGGGTCATCTGGTGACGGTCTATGAGCGTGAGGATAAGGCAGGAGGGCTACTGCGGTATGGGATTCCCAATATGAAGCTGGAGAAACAGGTCATTGACCGGAAGATTTCCATCATGGAGGAGGAAGGCGTGGTATTTCAGACCGGGTGCAATGTGGGAAAGGACGTGAAAGGGGCGTCCCTGTTGAAGGAGTATGACCGCATTGTCCTTGCCTGCGGCGCGTCCAATCCGAGGGATATCAAGGCGCCGGGAAGAGACGCGGCAGGAATCTGTTTTGCGGTGGACTTCCTCAAGTCTACCACCAGGGCGCTCTGGGCCAATGAGATGAAGCTGAAAGAAGGGCAGTATATTTCCGCGAAAGGGAAACGCGTCATGGTTATCGGCGGCGGGGATACGGGAAACGACTGTGTGGGCACTGCCATCCGCCATGGCGCAAGGTCAGTGCTGCAGCTTGAGATGATGCCCAAAGCGCCGGATGAACGGGCGGCGGATAATCCCTGGCCGGAGTGGCCGAAGGTGTGCAAGACGGACTATGGGCAGCAGGAGGCCATCGCCCTGTTCGGACATGACCCGCGGGTATATACCACCACGGTAAAGGAATTTGTCAAGGATAAGAAGGGGAATCTCTGCAAAGCGGTGCTGGTGAAGCTGGAACCGAAGAAGGACGAGAAGACCGGGCGCATGATGATGGCGGAGATTGCCGGAAGCGAGTATACGGTGGATGTGGATCTGGCGCTCATCGCCGCCGGTTTCCTTGGAAGTGAAGCTTATGTTTCCCGGGCGTTCGGGGTGGAGCTCAACGAACGGACGAACGTAAAGACCGCGGCCGGGGAATACCAGACCAATGTGGAAAATGTATTTACAGCCGGGGATATGCACCGGGGGCAGTCCCTTGTGGTGTGGGCCATCCGGGAAGGAAGGGAAGCGGCCCGGCAGGTGGATTTGAGTTTGATGGGGTATACGAATCTGTCGGTGCAGTGATAAAGTCAAAAACCCCGCGGCAAGCGAACGGGGCGTCAGATTTCCAGTGCAGCAAGCTGCGGGGGCTTTGGTCTGCACTGGATTTCGGTGGTTGCTCAGTGCCGCCGGCACTTAGCAACCCTGGCGGCGGTCGTCAAATGGACATACAAAAACAGATCCGCCTGCGCGTTGTATCGCGGAATAAACCTGCCTTTACTGGTTAAGTATGAGGCAGGTTTATTTTTCCCATTGTTCCGTATTGCCTGGAACCATGAACCGATTTTATCTTCATAAATCCCAGGGATTTCCCCTGCGGCTTTCCTTACTCCCCGGCCAGCAGCTCCCGGGGGGTAATCTTCCGGATTTTCAGCGACAGCACGCATACGGCGGCAAAGGCGAACAGGATGAGGCCGGCCGCGGCCGCGGCGATAAAACCGACAGGCACGGTAAACGTGCATTTTACAATGCCGATGCTGCTTAAAAACAGGGCGGTGAGAGGGTTGATGATCAGGGTACATGCGGCTGTTCCGACGATGGTGGAGAGAATGACCGCCGGCATAAAGGACAGGGCGGTCTGCAGGATGAGCTGCCCGGTGGTGAAGCCCAATGCCTTTAAAATCCCATAGTCCTTCTTTTTATTGCGGATCATGATCCGTACAAGCAGGTACAGCACAAATGCAATGATGACCGCGCTTAAGATCAGGATGCCTGCCACGATGGCCGTCATGAGTGAAACATACACGGAAGCCGCCCCTTCAATCGTTGTGACCACGTTGATCGTGGCATTGACCTGGTCTTTGAACCGTTCTTTTGCTTCTGAATTGAACGCGTCTATATCGACGTCGATATAGACGCGTTCAATTCAGAA
>CATKXE010000076.1 GCA_949840465.1 uncultured Lachnospiraceae bacterium
TGCCTGGTGTTCCGGTAAAATAAACAGCCTGCGGAGTTCATTCCCCCGGATGCTCCCGGTTCCCACAATTTCCCCCGGCGCCACCGCAAAATAAATATCCTCCCTGGCAAACGCTTCCCTTATCCTCTGTTCATTATGCAAGTCCAGAAAAAACTGTACGGCTCCGGGAGGATAGTAATGGGGATAGACGGCCCTTATTGTTTTTTCTACAATCTCCGCCACCTTCACCGGACATTCCGCCCGCTTCAACTGCATATCAAAATCTTGATCCTTACCATCTGTTCTGTAAAAATCCATAAAAAGTCCCCCTTCCTTTTTCCGCAGTCCAATGGAGAACAGAGCCATGCCCTGACAAAAAAATGCACCCAAACTCATGCCCGGGTGCATTGTATCAGATTTCAGATAGCGAGATTTACGAAGGAAAGCCTGTTCTGCAAAACGGTAAATATTCCCGGTATGCAGCAGGACCTCTTTTTTTCACCCGGACTGTCTACAGGTGTTTCCTCATAAATGCAATGATCCCGGCCTCTACCTCATCCTTAATCTCTGCATAATTGTGGATCTCATGGCGGTAGCCGGAATATACCCTGGTCTCCACGGTATGCCCTGTCTCATAAAGCCAGTTGCTTACCTCATAGATCCCTTTCCCATACTGTCCGACAGGATCCTGATCGCCGCCGATGTTGTAGATGGGAAGCCCTTTCGGAACCTTTTCGGCCCATTCCTTCCCGGTGATGACCTGCATCATCTGCACGAAATACAGGAGGGATTGATTCAGGGTCGGTTTGGTAAATGCGTCAAAAGGATCCTCCGCATGGTCGCGCTGTACATATTGATCCGCGCAGATCCATTCGTTTCCGATGCTCACATCCCCGCACCGCTCGCACATCCACCCCAAAAGGCTCCCTGCATAGGAAGGGTCTGATTCCTTTCCTTTTCCGTCCGCAACTGCTTTTTCCAGTTTTTTTGCCGTCTCATCCGCGCCCGGGAACACGCCGGATGTGCCGCAGATCGTCACACCTGAGAGTTCATCCCAGTATTTTGCAATATAATCCCTGACAATGAAAGAACCCATGCTGTGCCCGAACAGGAAATACGGCAGACCGGGATACTTTTGGCACACCAGCTCCTTCAGCTTATGCTCATCCTCCATCATGGTGTGGCAGCCCTTGTCCCCCCAGTCGCCCCAGGCGTCATTTTCCAAAGCTGTCTTTCCGTGCCCTACATGATCGTCCGCGGCAACAATAAATCCGGCGTCCATAAACTTCACGATCATATGCAGATACCTTCTGGAATGCTCGCCATAGCCATGGATCACCTGCACGATCCCTTTTGGCTCTGCCGCCGGAACATAGATCCAGCCGTATACCTCGTCCCTCTCGTTGAATGATTGAAATTTTACTTCATGCAGCATCTGTCTTTACCTCCTTTTCTGCAATAGACTCTCAAAAAATACCCTTCCCTGAAACGTATCTTTATTCCGAGTTTTTCCGGTGCTTCACTATACAGTAAATTTTATAACAGACATGTGCAAATAGCAAACTTTATTTTCGCGAATCAACGAGCCAGGCGGACATGTTTTTGTATGTCCCTGGCGATTTCCGCTTATCTTCCATCATTTGGAGATGATTGGGGACAGGATCGCTCCCTATTTCGCAGGAATGATCTCCAGCCAGTAGCCGTCGGGATCTTCGATAAAATAGATTCCCATGTCCGGGTTTTCAAAGCAGACACAGCCCATCTCTTTATGCCTTGCAAGGGCTGCGTCAAAATCATCCACCCGGAATGCGAGATGGATCTCATTATCTCCCAGTTCATAGGGACGATCCATATCCCGGAGCCAGGTCAGTTCCAGCAGATGGGGCGTTGTCCGGTCGCCAAGGAATACGATGGTAAAGCTGCCGTCCACGGCGTCTTTGGTACTCTCTACGGTGAGTCCCAGCGCTTCCTTATAAAAATCCAGTGACTTTTCCAGATCGTATACATTCAGATTATTATGCGCAAAAGTAAATTTCATGATATGATAACCTCCTCTGTTTTTTCATAAAATTGGGCATATATGGTAACATCCTAAATTATAGCAGAAGATGAGAATTTTTTCTACGCCCTGATTCACATATCTCTATGCATGCCAGGCCAGGCGCACGCTTGCCGCATGATGTTCCCCGGTCATCCAGTCTACGTCATTGGTGATCCAGTCCATGATCTCTAACTGTCGGGTCTCCCATTCCACGGTAGACGCCCTGTCCGCTTCTGTAGGCTCCTTCTCCATAGTGGTGTCAATCTCATCATATCCAAATATATAGCCGCCTGCACACCAGATACTGAAATTACTGTCCGGCCCCTGTGTGACGGTATTCCCTCGCTTTTCTACAAGCCCGTCATGCCTGCGCTTGTACTCTTCTTCGCATCCCGGCTTCAATTTTGTCATAAACATCCTGTGCCGGATCAGTTCTTTGCTCTCCCTCACAATGCCAAAATCCTGATACATCAGGCGCATGGGCTGTCCCGGCGTGGAAATCCAGTCAAAGGTTTCTTCTATTTTCCCGGAAAATTTATTTTTTTCTGCTTCTGCTTCTGCGGAAAGCGCCCTGCCGTCGGCAGTCTCATAATAACCGAAGATTATCGAATCTGCATTCCATATACTGAAATTCCTCACCTGATATTTATCCAGAAACGCCGTTAGCTCCGGCCAGATTTCCCCCAGCCTTTTCCGGTATTCATCCATCTGTCCCTTTTTTACTTTCATTGCAAATGTGTGTCGTTCCATACTTCTGTCCTTTCTGTGCTTTTGGTCATCGTGCGTTCGTCAGGGAATTGTCTGAAAATGCCCTGTACATCCGCACGTCTTATTTTCCAACGGTTCCTGAGAAATAGTATAGCACAGGGCAGGCTGTGTCTGCAAGGCGACAAACGAATCGGCCAAAACAGAGCCTCCCGGAATCTCTCCATACCTGAGATTTCCGGGAGGCTCCCGTGTTAAGAACTTCCTTTTATCGGCATCCTATCTCCCCAACCGTTTCAATACCGGCGCCCACTTCTCCGTCATCTTTTCGATTTCATTGATTTTATCCAGCTTCCGCTCCGCAGCCACTCCGCCCAGTTCTATCTCCGCTTCACAGACCCGCTTCTCGCCCTCCCGTCTCACCTGGGCTTGTTCTATGGCCTGTGTCTTTTCCAGATCCATAGAACGTTTCGTTAATTGAGTCATTGCCTCCTCATCCGATACCGTCGCCTTCCCGCCGGAAGCCTCCTCTGTCTGCGGCTTCTGTCCTTGGGCCTCTTGTGCTCCCCCATGTTCCATCTGTTTTGCCAGCTCTGCCGCAATCTGCTCATTGAGGGAATCTAACTGTTTTTCATAGTCCTCCAACTGCTCCTGCAGGCCGGCAGCCCCGCCTGCGTTCTCTTCATCCAGCGCCTTTGTGAGAAGGTACTCCTTGTTGCTCTGGATCAGCTCCTTCTGGCTCATTAGATTTGCCAGAAGACCGGAAGATTTCCCCTGAGGAGATATGAACGCCATATCCATTCGCATGGGCGTTCCCGCCTGTTCTTCCTTGCCCGGGCGGTTTTTGTTTATGCTATGATTGATTGCTGCTGCCTGAAATAAATGGGTTGTCTGTCCTGTGTAAATACGCATTTGCCTTCCTCCTTTTCCAATGAAGCGCCCCCTCACATTCGTTCGAGGGCATGTCGGCGGAAGGCATTTTGAGAAATGCTTCGCATTTGCCTTCCTCCTTTTCTCTGATTTTTTATCGGATGGAAAGCCGCCTTCATTTATCAGGATGGTGCAGACGGGTTCTTTTTTGCTGTAAATGACAGAGGCAGCATGACCGTTAAGGTAAAGGCCTCTTTACAACTCACTTCGAGTACGCCCCCATAATAATCTACCACTGCCTGGATATTCTGCAGCCCCACTCCCCGAGCCGGCCTGTCTGCGAAATGCATCCGCTTGGATGACAGGATTTTCCCCTGTTCCATGCTGACCGGCGCATGCATGCTGTTGCCGATCTCCACCACCCAATAATGGGTGTGCGTCTTCGACTGCATCCGAATCCATCCGGCAGGCGCCCCCGCGCGGATCCCGCGCTCACAGGCCTCAATCGCGTTATCCAATGCATTTGCCAGAAGGCAGCAAAGATCCACGGCCGCAATTTGCTCCTCCCCCGGCACGGATATTTCAATGGAAATATTTATTCCAAGCTTCTGCGCCTGCCTGAATTTGGGATTTAACAGCGCATCCACATAGACGGAACCTGTCTGGATGACCGCCTTTCCCTGCTCCATACGGATGTCAAGCTGCTCCAGGTAACGGACTGCCTCCTCCGTCTTTTTTTCCGCCAACAACTGCGCAAGGCACAAACCATGGTTTTTCATGTCATGCCGCATTTTCTCCGACCGGTCATACTGCTCCCTGAAAACCTCAACCTGCTGCCCAAGCATCTGATACTGCTGTCTGGCCAGGCCTTCCAGAAGGCGGCGTTCCAGCATAACGACGCAAAACACATGAAGCCCCGCCCCGGCCGCAGCAGACAGGCTGCAGGATACGGACGCTACAAGCACAGCGCTCTTCGGCCACCCTTCTATCCTGACCAGAAAATTCAGCAGCATACTGACAGCGGCATAGATAAACACAATAATGTACATCAGATAAAATGCATCCTGATCTGCGAAATCACGTTTCAGCAGATGGAGTTTCCTCTGCAGGATTTCCATCATCACATACTGGACAAGCTGGGCGGCAACCCCCACCGCGTCAATGACCTCCTCCGGGCAATACCTTGCCCCATTGAGCAACGCCGCCCCATAAAACAGCGGAAAGACCGCGCAGAATACAAGTTCCGCAGCGCAGTATATCCATAAAGTAAAAAAACATTTTTTTACCATGCTCCCCTGAAACAGCAGGACATTCAAAAGCAGCGCGCAGCTGTAGAGGTAAACAAAATTTTCCAGCGTCGTGCCTGCCAGAACAAAAAGCTTATTCGCATTTCCATAGAGAAAGCTTCCCAGATAAAACCACACAAATGCATAGCGGGATTTCGCGCCGAGCATTTTGTGTAAAAAACGGTATTTCAAAAAAACATCCGCAAGCCCCCATGCAAAATTCCATATTGTCAAAGCACATCCCCGCTTTCCTTTAGATAATGCATAAACTCCAAACCGAATGATTTGCTCCGGCGCTTTGATAGAGGGATGCGTTCCTTGTTGTCCAACTGGATTTCCCCTTTTTGATAAACCTGTACGTGGCGCAGATTGACAATATAACTACGGTGACAGCGGAAAAATACAGCGTGATCCCCGCTTTGCAGTCCGGGCAGCGCTGGTTCCAGGTCTTCCAGTTTCCCATAAAACGGAATGGTTTCCCCGGCTGTGTGCAGGTATATTTTCCGGTTCAGGACTTCCAGATACAACACCTGCTCCAGAGGAATCCGCCGGACTGACGTCCCCTGCCTGACCACGATCGCGCGCCCGCACTCTTTTTGCAGATCCGCACAGAGCTTTAACAGAACCGTTCCCAGCTTTTCGATGTCCACCGGTTTTACAAGATAATGAAATGCCTGTACGTCATATGCGTCAAGGGCATACTGCTGATGCGCCGTGATAAACACGATCCTGCTCTCATCCCCGCGCATGCGCAGCCTCCGGGCCACCTCCATGCCGTCGATTGGTTTCATCGCAATATCAAGCAGTACAATGTCAAATGCCTCCCGCGCCAGCAGCACGCTCCCGTTTCGGTACGCCTCTATGCTGTATTCAACTGAATGCCTGTCCAAAATTTTCCTGACCTGATCTGACAACCGTTCTAAAAGAATCTGCTCGTCTTCGCAGATTGCAATCCGAATCATTGGGATACACCACCTTTTTTCTTCCAGAGGAAACGGTCATTCAATGACTTTGAAATCTGATTCTGTAAAAACACGCAAAAATATTTAAATTTCCTGACCGTCCCCCTGACCGTCTTTACAGACATTTATTATAGAGAAATTGAAGGGCAGATACAAGGCCATGGAATGAACGGGAAGATTTATGTTGTGAGTGGCTTACGGATGTACAACGTATTTTTAACAGTTCCTAACCCGCAATTTTCAAATCCTGCTCTGCTTTGCGGATCACTGCAAAATAGCTGACGACCAATATGATAACAGCCCCTGTCCATGCCATGATCTCTGCATAGAAAATCCCGTTTTCCCCAATAAACATGGGCAGAAAAACCGCCGCGGATGCCCGCATGACAAATTCAGCGATTCCGGAGACAAGCGGCAAAACTGTATTTCCCATACCCTGAATGGCAGAACGGGTGATATGTAAAATGTACAGGACAGGCAGGCAGACGCTCATAATAAAGAGATAATGGTAGGCGATCCGGAGAGTCTGCTTAAATTCTTCCGGCGTTCCTGAAATAAACCATCCCAGGATGATTTTACCGGCAAAAATCATAATAAGCGCAATCACCAATGATGTCAGCAATGCGATCAAGATCGCTGATCTCACGCCCTTTCGTATGCGGCCTGTCCTGCCTGCGCCCAGATTCTGCCCCGCATAGGTCACCATGGAATAGCCGTAAGAGGTGGCTGCCACCTCCAACACGCCGTAAAGCTTATTGGTGGCTGTGAATCCGGCAATGAAGACCACGCCAAATCCATTGACCACGAACTGTACGATCATCCCGCCGATGGATATGACCGCATTCTGAAACGCCATGGGAAATCCCAGCATCAAAAGACGCAGCGGAAGCCTTTTTTCCCGGAGGCTGAAATCGGAAGCCGCAAGCTTCAGAATCTCGATTTTCCGAATATGGTACAGGCAGAACAGGCTCGAGACCAACTGCGCGATCAATGTGGCAGCCGCAGCCCCCGCTATGCCAAGCCGGAAAACCAGAACAAACAGAAGATCCAGAACAATATTGGTAAGAGAGGCTACAACCATGGCATGCAGCGGAGTCCTGCCGTCCCCCAAAGCCCGCAGGATGGATGCCAGCAGGTTGTATGCCATCACGACCGGAACGCCCAGATACATGATCCGCAGATACAAAAGAGTATTGTGGAGGATCTCCGGCGGCGTCTGCAAAAAAAACAGCACCGGACGCGCCAGCATCTGCCCGGTTCCAAGCAGCGCCACAGAGGACAAAAGCGAAAGAACCGCGGAATTACCCACAATTTTGCGCAGGCTGTTATGCCTGCCCGCACCAAATTCCTGAGCCATCAAAATGCCAAATCCCTGCGTAAATCCCTGAATGATCCCAAGCATCATCCAGTTCAGCCAGTCCGCCGCGCCTAAGGCTGCAAGGGCGCCGACGCCAAGCGCTTTCCCCACGACCATGGTGTCCACTACCGTATAAAGCTGTTGAAAAATATTGCCCACCATCAAAGGCAGTGCAAAAGAAAAAATCAGAGTGGAGGGGCTTCCCTCTGTCATATTTTTGATACGCGATGCCATAAGATCACCTCATTGAAACTTTTTCTTCGTAACTTCTGGAACCTTTCACCTGTGTCTGTCCAGACAACAGATAATCGGCTATTCGTTTTACTGCTGCACGGGGACGGGCGGACTTTGTCCACCTGGCTCGCTGCTTCGCGGGAATAACCCCTACAGCACTCCCATCCCCGACAGCGCCATCACCCACAAAAATACCGTCGCAATACACCCCGCGGAGGTGGCCGCTACAATCTCTCCCGCCAGAATGCCGTTGCCGCCCATTGCCTGTGCCATCGGCGTGGAGGCCACCGCTGTAGGCGAGGCAAATACAGCCAGTATTGCCACCAGTTCGTCATTGCGGAAGCCAAGAAGGATTCCGGCTGAAACTGCAGCCATCGGAACGATGATCAGACGGAAAGCCGAGGCCACAAGAAGATGCCATTTATGGCCGGAAATGCTTTTTGCAGATAAAAGCCCTCCCAGAACGACCAGCGCCAGCGGGGTGGCAATGCCGCCTATGGTTTCCAGGGGCGCGATCAAAAGTTCCGGAAAGCGTATTTTCGCAGCGCTTACAAGGATTCCGATGAGTCCTGCAACGACCAGTGGATTCTTAAAAATTTCTAAGATCAGCTTTCCTGTCTGTACCTTGCCGCCTTTTGCCATCTCAAATAAAATAACTGCAAGTATGTTAAAAGCCGGCACCACGACGGCGGCAAGCGCCGCAATCGCGGCCTGCCCGCTTGTCCCGCATAAAGAGACCGCTATAGCGCTTCCGAAGAGTACAAAATTGCTCCGGTACATTCCCTGCACCATCGTTGCCGCCGTGGGCGCATCTTTTTCCCATTTTCCGATCCATTTCCAAAGCAGCAGAAACGTAAGAACCACACAGCACAGGACATACAGGCAGAGTCCAGGCCGGATCGCGCTTTTTAAGTCCGCCCGGTAGACATTGAAAAACAAAGTCAGCGGAATCATAATCCGGAAAATCATTTTATTCATTGCTTTTAAGTGTTCCTCAGTCAGAATACCCTGCCGCCGGATCAGCATGCCGACCATCATATAGATCAATAAGGGCAGCACCACAGATACCGCCAGAAAAAATGAATGCATATATGTCTCCTTATCCTCCGATGTACTTGACGGAATCTCCACTGGCAAAAATCCTCAAAAGCACATTCGTTTTTTTCTATTATACAGAATCCCAGCTTAACTCTCAATGATTTTGCTCTCTCTTAATTGATTTTTCCATAAAAACAGAGCCAGTCCCTGGCAAAGGCGCTCCGGCAGGCTTTGCCGGCAGCCGCCGCAGGAGGCCGTGTACGCAGTCAGGGGTTGTAATTCGCAGGAACTACAACCCCTTTGGAAATATTCTCTGTTCTATTTTACACTTTCTATATACGCAATCAACTTGCTGCTGTCATAATTTTTCAAATATTCTGCATTGTCCGACGGTAAAAATCCATATACATTCCATTCATTTGTCTTGTCTGCAGACGCCAGCAGATAGCCCATTTTTATACTATCGATCTTCTTTTGTACCTCTTCCTCTAAAAAAGGATGCAATAGCAGCTGCATCTGCGGTTCAAGTTCCGCTTTCCATATATCCAGTGCCGCACTGCGGGCCGCATATGACGACATCGAATAGATATAACAGTACTGGGAAAGCCGATACATGTCCGCAGGGCAAAGCGTCTCCGGATTACAGGACATTTTCTGATAAAGTCTTTGAAAATTCCAAAGCACATCGTCCTGAAAAGCCTGCAAATATAATACGTTGAGCCGGTCGCCTTCTTTCACCTTGTCCGGCACAGGCACATGATAACGTAAAGCCATATCTGACGGCGGCATGGCATGATCCCGTATTCCCTCCCATTGCTTTATCGGAGGCAATTCTGTCTCGTCTTTCCCCAACGCACTGTTAAAATCCCGTATCAGGGCGGCCCTTTCCACATCGCCTGACAGCGCTCTCAAATATCCCTTCATTGACTGCTTCATCATCCCTGTAAGCGCACAATGGTTCTCGGATGTGTCCAAAAAATCAAATAGCGCCGAAAAGAAAAACAGATCCCAGTCTGATCTCTCTCCTCCTTCTTTCTCAAATTCGGCCAGTATCTCTCTGTAAGCTTCCACCTTTTGAGCCGGATCCCTCCATCCACTTCCAACCCTTTCACACAAAAATAAGGAAAGATTTTCTGCATATTTCTCATCATATTCCCATAAGCCCATTGTGAAAGCCTGAAAGGAAGAAGGCCATAAATCCCCTTCCCCCCTTAAGAGCCCGTTCAGCATGCGTATCCTTTCCTCTGAAATATTCTGTCCTGTTCCTCCGTCTCCCAGCCAGACATTATAATCTTTATACCAATCAAAATGATATGGATTTTCGCGGATCATCCTTTCATAAAAATAATCCATCATACTTTTTTGAGGCATATCTACAATAATTGCATCCTCCAGGATCCAGTTCAGACAATTCAGTATCAGGAGTGAATATTCCAGCGGAATCCAGAATCCCCTGTCATTCCTTATACTCGGGAAGGGAGCCTCATACACGTCCGTCATCCGGGAAAACAGCCTATGCTCCACTTTAGCGGTATCATAATAAAACCGGGTGCTTCTGACAGAAAGTTCCGGCGTCTCCCCATCATATATGGCAATGCACTCATCATCGCCTGAAAACTGAAAATACAGCCAACCGGCAAGCATTTCCGCATCCACATATACGTCTCCGTTTTTGATCATCAGATCCAGCTCCCGGTCGTTGAGCATGTCTAAAGACAGAAAAGGAACCGTGATATATTCCTCCGAACCCGCTGACAATCCGGTAACCGGATATAGAAGAGCCAATAGTACGGACAGCGCCAGACAAACCATACGTTTCATGTTCCTTACACTCCTTTTTGATATTCTTCTAAAACATCCATATAAAGGCGGCTGTAAGCATCTGTGAATCCCCCGGTAACTGTACGGATAAATTCCTCGCTATAATATTCTATCACAATCCTTTCGCCCTCGATAGAATAAGGAACCCAAACCGTACTCTTTTTTCGTTCTGCCGCCGCTGCATAGTCTTCTAAGTACTCTAAAAATCCTTTCTCTGTATCTGCATATCCATTCTCTGTATCCGGCAGATACTCGAATATATCCTCCATATCCGGTGCGGTGATTTCTAATTCAATGCTATCCTTCCCCACTTTTTTTACAGACATCGTACTATGCATAAAAATAATGGGAAGAATACCGTCGCGTCCTTTTGTCCGGACATCCTCATACATTCCTGCCTCTGTGTCGGTATATCCACTGGTTCCAAACAAAATCGTGTTTATTTCTTCCATATTCCCCTCTGTGAAAGAATCTAAATTCTTTTCAGCTGCGGCCCTCACTTCCGCACGTCTGCCTGCACATCCCGCCAGAATGGCCATAGCGGTATAAACCATCATAAAAACTAATTTTTTTCTCATCTCCACCTCATTAAGAACCGGGAATCCATAACCTGTACCGTTCCTTATATCCATTCTGATTTCAGAACAATTAAAATTGTATGCTCTTCCGTCATAAATCGTTAGTCATCGTTTTCAATTCGTAGTTCATGATTGGGATCAAATATAAATTTTTTATTTTCAGAGTCTTTTTTCTCCACCCGGTCTTTATATGTATATTCCATCGTCGCCTTAATCTCATACAGCCCCGGTGTGTCCGGGTATATTTTTACATCAAATTCCCCTGTATCATCCGGGCTGATTGCCACATAATTTATGTCCGACATCTCTTCTGTACTGTTCTGTTTCGTTCCGGTAAACGTAGAATTATATTTTTGTTTTTCCGGGCTGATACTGCATTCCCATGTGAAAATTTCTTTCAGATCCGCACCGCCCACAGGATTTTTCACAACAAATGCATTCAGATCTTTATAATCCATAACTTCGATTATAATATTTTTTATATCTACGGTTACTTTATTTCCGTTTGACACAGACAGTTCCAATAATGTGCAGGCCTCCTCATTACTGGTATAAATGGGAATCCTTTCATTGTCTACGTCCCCTAAACTATAGGAATGCAGATCCGCTATCATAAAAAACCGGGAAGGTTTATGATCTTCAATGGCTGACAATATGCCGCCTTTTAACAGTTCTATCATGACGGGTACGATGATCAAAATCCAGAAATAATTTTTGAAAAAGCTGCGTGCTCTTTCAGCAAGAGTCTTCTGTTTCATATCGTTTTTATTTTTTTCGTTTTTCTTCTTATTCCGCTTCTCTCTTTTTCCCATAATCTACGTTTTCCTTTTGTAAACATAAAAGGCAATAAAAATCCCTGACTTCCTCAAGAATTTTTATCGCCTATCCCCAGAATCATAACCGCCACTATAAAAATAATAGCATATCCGGCAAAGTCATGCAATACCCATAATTTCTATCCTATTATTTTGTTTTTGCGGCGCCTTCTTATCAACGCCTTATTTCCAGAAGCAGAGATTCCGCCATCGCCCTGGACTGGAAGACCAGGATCGCCTTTTCTTTAGATTCCCCGCGCCCGGGGACGCCCCACGGCCACGTCTCTTTGCATACGGGCTCACCCCGTATAATCCCTGATAACCGGGGGAATCTGTGACATCATGTTGTCAATGTCTTCGAACATGGCGCTTTTCGTGGTTCCCATTTTGCTTGCCCGCATGATATGCTGCGTCACTTCTTCGTACCGCGTCTTCATATTATCAAAAAAGCTCAACAGGCTGTTAAGCTCCATCCGTGAATCCTCAATCACCTGAGAAATCTCTGTCTGCACCGCAGATGCGCCCTCGGCCGCCTGAGTAATGCTGTCAAACATCTCATAGGTCTCATCCACTTTGGACAGACTCTCCCCCAAAGCCTCATGGGAGGTCTGGATGCTGGTGCTGAGCTTATCCGCCCCCTGCTCCACGTCAGCCACACTGGAATCTACCGAAGCGACAAGATGCTTGATCTCTTCTGACAGGCTTTTTACCTGCCCTGCCACTACCGCAAACCCTTTTCCCTGCTCTCCCGCTCTGGCCGCCTCGATGGACGCGTTAATAGAAAGAATGTTGGTCTGGTTGGCGATGGAAACGATCTGGCTCATACATCCCTTGATCTCATTTAAGGATACCTCGAATGACTCAAACGTGCTTTTCATCTCTGAAAAATAGGCCTCCACCTGAAGCGAGCTCCCCTTCAGCTCTTCCACACCATTCTGAGCCTGTGCCACAGACTGGGAGATATCTTCTTTTACAGCTTCAAACTGGCCGGAAACTGTATTGATATTGGAAAATGTCTGTTCAAATTCCTGCAGGGAACCTTTAAAATCTTCCGAATCTTTCAGTACCTTGTCAAAGGACTGGTTCACCTGGCTCAATTCCCCCAGTGATTCCACTTCGCTCTGCACAAGCATGCGGTGGTAGTCCCTGAGAGTATCTATCACATATAAGATTGGATGCAGGCTCTTTTTCGTGCCCGTTTCCGGTTTGGATTTTTTCCAAAATCTCATTTTCTGTCCTCCTTGTATATCATGGCCGGGCTGCCAGCATCTTTCCTGAAACAAAAATGAATCCATGGCATCCTGGGCACATCATGATTTCCTTTTTATTCAAATACAACACAAGTCATAGACTGGTTGACGAACCGGTTGTTATAATGCTCCCCGTATCCCACCAGGCCGGCATGGCTGCCCAAAGCGCTCATTTCCTGCAGATACTCTTCCATATAATGGCGGTCGGTAAACAACAGATACCTGAACAGGCAGTTTACGGAAAACACAGCGGAAATCTTCGGGAAATCCCTGCGGATCGCCTCAATCGTATTTTTTACAATGGCCCTGAAATCACCCAGTTCCAGCAAGATCAGCACATCTGAATCATTCACCTGACGGAAGCAGGCCAATGCGTTGCCGGTCACTTCTTTGATCGATATTATGCAGGTCTCATCCCCATTGATCTTCCCAAACGGATTCTGAAACGTCTGTGTCTGGATCTCCTTTTCCGTAACGTGCAGGATATCCTGATAAACCTGTCTTGCGGGCTTTCCATTGAGCTCGCCGATTATGTATTTGGCCTTGTCTGTGCCGGAGGCGATAAACCGGTAGTCTCCCAGCTGGTGATAGATATTTTCCTTATAGGCTTTTACTTTTCCATGGTTATTTTTAACCAGCGCGTAGGCCACCGCGTCCTCATAGACCTTTCCGTTGGCGGAAATCTTCCCCCCGTCCCCGGTTCCGCCCACAAGGCAGATATCCCTGCGCTTCAATGCGCTGTAGATCGTGGTCAGCGCGCAGGCGTCGTTGCCGGAGCAGAAATCGATGCACACCGTATTGTGGTCAGAGCTGCCGATCCTGCGGATATCCTGCTCCAGCCGTTCAATATATTTTACGGGCATAACCGATACTTCTTCCAGCACATTCGCCGCCGCTGTGACGCCGTCGCAATATGCGATGACGCCGACTCCCTTTTCCACGACTCTTGTGTCATAACTCATTCCAATACATCCAATACTCGGGACCTGGGGATAAAGCTCCTCCAACTTTTTAACATGCGCTTCAAACTGGTCGCTGTTGGACAGAAGCATGATCAACTGGGGATTATGAAGCCCCCGGACTGCTTCCTGCAGGTCGCCACTCTGGCTCTTACCAAAAAACTGTCTCAAAACATTGTCCTCTCTTCCTCTGTTATGGATTGTTACTATTCTCGAAGCCGTACACTGCGCTGTACGGCGTCCGAACCAGTCAAAAACCCCGCTGCAGGCTGACGGGGAAGCAGTAGTATTATAACTTAATCGTTACATGCCGTCAACCTTTTATCCGCTCCCTTCGTAATGTTCCAGCAATACGTTGAGTTCCCCGCCCAAAAGGATCACATACATACACATGTAAAACCAGAGCAAAATCAGGATGATGGTAGTCAGGCTCCCATACATCGTGGAAAAGCCTGTGAAAATATCCAGATAAACGGAGAATACGAAGGAGATCAGCTGCCATCCGCATGCCGTAAATACAGCGCCCGGAAGCTGCTTGCGCATGGTCGTCCTGCCGATGTTCTTCCGGTTGGGCAGATATTTGTAAACCAGATCCCAAAAGACCGTCAGCACTCCCAGAATCAGAAGCGTGCGGATCCGAATCACAAAATCCGTCACATGCCGCAAAAGGGGCGCATGTTCATTCAAAAACAGACTGATGCTGTTTCCAAATACAGACAGCAACAGTGAAAGTACAATGGCAACGATAAAAATCACCATATAAAAGGAAGCGCGGATTCTCAGGAAAATATAATTTCTTGTCTCCGTGCTCTCATACACGCAGTTGAGGCCTGAAGTCATAGAAAGAACCCCTTTCCCCGCCGACCACAATGCCATCAATATCGTAATCGGGATGATGGACCCTGACTGGTTGTAGACCTGGGCCACAAGCATGGTGATCAGCCCCTCCACTGTAGAAGGAAATACCTGCAGCACCGCATTCATAACGTCCTCTTCCGTGACCGGCGTAAACTGCACCATGGTGAGGAGAAGAATGATGATGGGGATCAGCGACAGCACAAAGAAATATGCCGCCTGCGCCGCATATGCACCGATATGGTGGGCTCCTAAGTTCCCCGCCGCTTTCACGATACTGCCTATGAGTCCCTTTTTACTGTCCTTCATAAACCACCTCTGAAAATATACTGAAAAAGAGGCGGCTGCATCGCAGCCGCCTGTCTTTCCTTACGCCCAAAATGCCGTTCCCTGTATTTTGACTCCTAGCCGCTGGCTAGGTGGGCAACCGCATCTGCTTTTCTGTCTTCCACTGCAAAACGGAGGCCTGACATATTACAGAAATATAAGAATCCCGTTTAAAGTTTTGTAGGTTCAAAATTACAGGGTTCTAGAACATCCCAGGTAGTTCGCTTCTTTTTTCTAGAAAGTATTATAACCTATTTATTATAAAATTACAACTACAACCTTTTAATTTCTCATTTGGATTTTTCTGCCCCGTTACCATCCGGAATTTTCTCAATTTCTATCCGTTTTTTAGAAACCATCTATGCATTTTTGTCCATTTCATGGTATACTTTATACATGTTTAACACAATCTGATTAAGCAAGGAGTTTTTGTTATGAAAATGAATGAACTAAAGCTGGTTTATTTCAGCCCCACGGGAACGACGCGGAAGGTCGTCATGGAGACAGCGTCGCGGATCAGCCTGAAATCTGTCTCCTTTGATCTGACGGTACATAAGGACAAGAAACCTTCCCTCAAATTTAAAAACAACGATTTTGTCATTTTCGGGATTCCCGTCTACGGGGGCCGCGTACCCGCTACGTTCCTGCGGTATTTTGAAAACCTGTCCGGAAAAAATACACCGGCCGCATTGATTGCCACTTACGGCTGCCGGGAATATGAGGACGCGCTTCTGGAACTGAAAACCGAGGTGGAGAGCCGGGGATTTAAAGTGATCGGGGCGGCTGCATTTCCTACGGAGCATTCTATTGTCCGTTCCATCGGGCTGGGCCGTCCGAACAAGGAGGATTTAAAAACCATCTCGGACTATGGCATCCAGTTAAACCGCCGGATCCATTCAGAGGCTGCTTTCGAAGGCATCCAGATTACCGTGCCGGGCAATACCCCCTACCGGAAACCTGGTTCTGCCGGCTTAGTACCGAAGACAGACGTCAGCCTCTGTACGGAATGCGGCCACTGCGCCAAGGTCTGCCCCTCCGGGGCCATTCCGGCCAAAGACCCGAAAAAGACGGATAAAAAACTGTGCGTCAGCTGCCAGAAATGTGTCCGCATCTGTAAGGAAAAAGCACGTTATGTAAGCGGCATGAAGCTGAGGATGCTGACCGACAGACTGAATAAGGTATGCAAAAGCGATAAGGATGCGGAAATTTTCTTATAATTTGTCTGTGTTCCATAAAGACGGAATCGAATTTTAAGGAGCTGTACGGAAAACTTCCATACAGCTCCTGACCTTTACAGATTCTTTTATTCTTGCGAAGCAACGAGCCAGGTGGACATGTGTTTGTATGTCCATTTGGCGACTGCCGCGAGGGTCAAATACCCCGCGGCTTGCTGCGCTGGAAATTTGATGCCCCGTCAGCTTGCTGCGGGGTCTT